>JBAYPJ010000071.1:0-18446 GCA_041677785.1 Novosphingobium sp.
AGGCGCTGGGGCGGGGGCCGAGGACCTTTCCCACGGTGTCGCTGGCCGCCGTCGCCGCCACGACCACGGCCGACCGGCAGGAGGACCGCCTGCAAACGGCGCAAGTGGCGCAGACGCTGATGTTCCTTCTGACGATGCTGCTGGCCGGCATGGTGCTGTCCAACCTCGTCGAGGAAAAGGGCAACAAGATCATCGAGGTGCTGGCCGCGGCGATCCCGATGGACGCGGTATTCTTCGGCAAGCTCTTCGCCATGCTGGCGGTGTCGCTGGTGGCGATCGGCGTCTGGGGCGGCGTCGGCGGCGCGATCCTGTTGGCCGGGTCCGACGTTCTCGAACCCGTGGCCGCGCCGGCGGTCGGCTGGCCGCTGTTCCTGGCGCTGGGGGGGCTCTATTTCGCGCTGGCCTACCTGCTGATCGGCTCGGTGTTCCTGGCGATCGGCTCCATGGCGGCGACGGTGCGCGAGGTGCAGACGCTGTCGCTGCCGGCGACCATGCTGCAGCTCTTCGTCTTTCTTTTCGCGACTTATGCGATGACGCGGCCCGATTCGCCGGTCGAGCTGGCGGCGATCCTGGTGCCGTTCAGTTCGCCCTTCGCGATGCTGGCGCGCGCGGCGCAGGACGGCGCCGTCTGGCCGCACCTGGCCGCGATCGCCTGGCAGGTGGGCTGGGTGATCATGCTCGTCCGCTTCGGCGCGCGGCTGTTCCGCACGCGGGTGATGAAGTCGGGCGCGGGCGGCGGGCTGCCGGGGCGGCGCAAGTGGTTTCGGCGCAAGTGGTTCCGGCGGGAGGCGGCCGCCGCCCGCGCTCAATGAACCGCGGCGTGATCCCGCGGGTCGATCAGCCGTAGCGTCGATCCGATCGCGTCGATGCCGTGCGCGGCGCGCAGTTCCAGCTTGTAGTCGCGGATCGCGGCGGGGCCCTTCAGGTGTTCGATGGGATAGCGGGCGACGATGAATTCGTCGGCGACGTCGACCACGAAGAGGCAGTGCCCGCTGGTGCTGTCGCGCAGCTTGCTGATGTTGAAGCCGTTGGCCGGATGCCAGGCGCCCTTGTTCCAGCTCGTGATCGGCTTGCGGCAGTAACGGCAGGTGGCCGAATAGGAACCGTCCGGTTCCTTGTGCTTGCGGCCGGCCGGAACGTGCGTCCGGGTGTACCAGCATTGGGTCAGTGCAGTCATCGTCGCGGCCTGTACAGCGGTTCCGTTCCTCGTTGCGGCAGGCGCGGGCTCCTTCTCGGGCGACGCTGCCATACAGGAGAACGGCCGGGGCCGTGAAAGGTTAAGGGGAGCGCGCGCGCGGTTAACCGCCGGGGGCGGCCGCCTTACAGCTCGCTTGCCTTCATCGTCAGGATCGTGCGCGGCGGCTCGTGCGCGCGCATGCGTTCGAGCAGCAGGTCCAGCTCGCTCTCGGCCATGACGATGCCCTGGTGCGCCGGGCGGACGAAGCCGACTTCGGCCATGTGGCGGTTGAAGGCGAGCAGGTGGTCGAAGAAGCCGAAGGCGTTGAGCAAGCCCACGGGCCTGGCGTGATAGCCGAGCTGGGCCCAGCTCACCGCCTCCCACAGCTCGTCCATCGTGCCCACCCCGCCGGGCAGCGTCAGGAAGCCGTCGGCCAGGTCGGTGAAGGCAAGCTTGCGGGCGTGCATGCCGTCGACGACGATCAGCTCGGTGCAGTCGGGATTGGCGACCTCGGTATCGATCAGCGCCTCGGGGATCACGCCGATCACCTCGCCCCCCGCCGCCAGCGCGCCGCCCGCGACCGCCCCCATCAGCCCCGTCCGGCCGCCGCCATAGACCACGCCGATGCCGCGCCGCGCCAGCGTATCCCCCACCTCGCGCGCCAGCCCGAGATAGCGCGGATCGGCCGGCGAGGCGGAGCCGCAATAGACCGCGAGCCGGTTCATGCGGCCCGATCCCTGCGCGTCATCGCAGGTCCTCCAGCATCAGCCGCGCGGTCGCCTTGGCGCTGGCCACCACCGCCGGGATGCCCGCGCCCGGATGGGTGCCGGCGCCGACGAGGTAGAAGTTGCGGATCTTGTCGTCCCGGTTGTGGCCGCGGAACCACGCGCTCTGCGTCAGGATCGGCTCGAGGCCGTAGGCGCTGCCCTGGTAGGCGTTGAGGTCCAGCGCGAAATCGCGCGGGGCGTAGTGGAAGCTGGTGACGATGCGGTCGTGGATGTCGGGGATCAGCCGGCGGCCCACCTCGTCGAGCACGCGGCGCTCGATCAGCGGGCCGACCTGCTCCCAGTCGATCGGCAGCTTGCCCTGGTGCGCCACGGGGATCAGCGCGTAGAACGTGCTCTTGCCCGGCGGCGCCAGCGAGGGGTCGGTCACGGTCGGGTGGTGGAGGTAGATGGCGAAGTCCTGCGGCAGCACGCCGTGGTCGTAGATATCCTCCAGCAGCCCCTTGTAGCGCGGGCCGAACAGCACCGTGTTGTGCGGGATGCCGGGCCAGGTCCCCTCGAGGCCGAAATGGACGATGAACGCGCTGGGGCTGAAGCGCTTGCGCGCCAGCCTGCGCGTCATCTGCGGCCCGCGCACCGTGCCGGCCAGCAGGTCGCGATAGGTGTGGACGATGTCGGCGTTGCTGGCCACGGCGTCGAAGCGCCCGCTCCAGCCGCTGGTCGTCTCGACCTCGGTGGCGCGGTCGCCCAGCGTGTGGACGCGGACTACCGGGTCGTGCAGCCGCACCGTGCCGCCCAGCCGCTCGAAATGCCCGGCCATCGCCGTCGCCAGCCGGTTGGTGCCGCCCCGCGCGCACCACATCCCGCCGTCCATCTCCAGCTTGTGGACCAGCGCGTAGATCGCGCTGGCCGTCATCGGGTTGCCGCCGATGAGCAGCGTGTGGAACGATAGGGCCTCGCGCAGCTTCTCGTGACGGATGTAGCTGGAGACCATCGCATAGAGCGAGCGCCAGGCCTGGTGCCGGGCCAGCGTCGGCATGGCGCGGAGCATCGTGCCGAAGTCGAGGAACGGGACGCTGCCCAGCCGGAGGTAGCCCTCCCGATGGACCGCGGCCGAATATTCGAGGAACTCGGCATAGCCGGCGAGATCCTCCGGCGAGAGCCGGGCGATCTCGCGGTGGAGCGCCGCCTCGTCGTTCGAATAGTCGAAGGTGACGCCGTCGGGCCAGTTGAGCCGGTAGAACGGCGTGACCGGCAGCAGGTCCACGTCCTCGGCCATGTCGCGCCCCGACAATGCCCAAAGCTCGCGCAGGCTGGTGGGATCGGTGATCGCGGTCGGGCCGGCGTCGAAGGTGAAGCCCTCGCGCTCCCAGACGTAGGCGCGCCCGCCCGGCTTGTCGCGCGCCTCGACCAGGGTGGTGTCCACGCCCGAGGATTGCAGGCGGATGGCCAGCGCCAGCCCGCCGAAGCCCGCGCCGATGACGCAGGCGCGTGTCATGCGGCGCGTTCCGGCGCGGCGCGCAGCCGGCCGCGCCCGGCATGGCGGCGTTCGGTCGGCGGCGGCAACGGGCAATGGCGGCGTTTGGACATCTGGAAGCGATCTTGCGGTTTGCCGGCGCCCAACAGCGTTCGTGTCAGCATCCGGTAGCTCCCCCTCCGCCAATGTTCCCGCGCGCGTTCATAGCTTGCCGAGCCGGCCATCGCACGCGAAAGATGGGATGGCGATGTCGCCGTCATGCCGGTTCATCGCGCCTGTCTTAGCCATGCGGGGCCGAAGGGCAATGCCGTGCCGTTTGCAGCCCGCGGCCCGATCGGGCATGTCCCGCGCATGAGCGACCCGCGCATCGTTCCCGCCACGCCCGCCGACGCACCGGCCATCGCCGCGCTCTATGCGCACCACGTGCGCCACGGCACGGCCACGTTCGAGCTGGACCCGCCCGACGCGGCGGAGGTCGCCGCGCGGATGGCGCGGCTGCGCGGCAAGGGGATGCCGTGGCTGGCGGCGAAGGATGCCGGCGGCGCGCTGCTCGGCTATGCCTATGCCGGCCCGTTCCATGCCCGCGCGGCCTATCGCCACACCTGCGAGGACAGCATCTATGTCCGGCACGACCGGCTGGGGCAGGGCATCGGCACCGCGCTGCTGGCGGCGCTGCTCGCGGCCTGCGAGGCAGCGGGGCAGCGCCAGGTGATGGCGCTGATCGCGGCGACCGAGCCCGCCTCGATCGCGCTGCATGCCAAGGCCGGCTTCGTCGAGGTCGGCCGGCTGCGGAGCGTCGGGCGCAAGCACGGCCAATGGATCGACGTGGTCTACATGCAGCGCGCGCTCGGCCAAGGCGGCGCGACGCCGCCGGCGGCCGAACCGTGATGGCGCGCGGCCGGCCGCGCCCCGGCGAACCCCGGACCGGCTCGCGCGTTATGCCCGGACCCCTGCCTGCAACCGCCATCATCGCGAGGATCATGCACCGCCTTCTTCTCCCCGCCGCCGCTTTCGCTGCCTTCGCCGCTTCCGCCCAGGCGCAGGACGCGCCGCCCCTCGCAGATCCCGCGCAGGCCCAGACCCCCGCGCAGGCCGAGGCCGTGCTCGAAGCGAGCGTGTTCGACGGCGATTTCCTCGTGGTCGGGCTCGGCGCGGCGGCGATGCCCAGCTACGAAGGCTCGAACGACGGGGCGATCGTGCCCGCCGGGGGAATATTCGGCCGGCTCGGCGGCGTCGGCATCAACCCGCGCGCCGGCGGCGTGGCGCTGGACTTCATCCCCGATGCGCGCGGGCAGCGCCTCAGCTTCAGCCTCGGCCCCGTGGTCCGCTATCGCGGCAACCGCCGCAGTGCCATCAAGGACCCGGTGGTGGAGCGGCTCGGCAAGCGGGATGCGGTGATCGAAGGCGGCGTCGCCTTCGGCGCGACGCTCACCGGCGTGCTCAATCCGTTCGACCGGGTCTCGCTCGGCGCCGATGTGCGCTGGGACATCTCGGGCAAGGGCGGAGGCCGGGTGATCGCGCCCGGCGCCACCTACTTCACCCCCGTCAGCAAGGGGCAGGTGATCGGCGTGCGCGCCGGCGCGGAATTCGTCGACCGCAAGTACGTTGCCTACAATCACGGTATCGATGCCGCCGGCAGCGCCGCCAGCGGGTTGCCGCAATATGCGGCGCGCGGCGGCTTCAAGGAATGGAACCTGGGCGCCTTCACCGGCTTCGACCTGTCGGGCAACTTCCTCGATGGCGGCTTCGCCATCGGCGCGGGCGCGCAGTATTCGCGGCTCCAGGGCAGCGCGGCGGAAACGCCGATCACCGCGCTTCGCGGCAGCCGCGGGCAATGGTTCCTGGGCGGCGGGATCGCCTATACGTTCTGACGCGCGCCCGGCGCCTGTCGCAGGACGTCCGCGACGCGGGCCTGCAGCGCGGGCAGCACTTCCGCCTCGAACCAGGGGTGCTTCGCCATCCACAGGCGGCTGCGCCAGGCGGGATGCGGCAGCGGAAAAAGGCCGGCCGGCATTTCGGCGTGGCGGCGCACCGCCTCGGTCATGGACCCGCGGAACGCGCGCGGCAGATAGGCCGCCTGGGCGTATCGCCCGACAAGTAAAGTCAACTTGAGGTTTGGCATCCGGGCCAGCAGGCGCGCGTGCCACAGCGGCGCGCACTCCCGGCGCGGCGGCAGGTCGCCGCCTTGCCCCTTGCCGGGATAGCACAGGCCCATCGGCACCAGCGCGACGGCTTCGGGATCATAGAATGTGGCGTGGTCGATGCCCAGCCAGCCGCGCAGCCGGTCGCCGCTGTCGTCGTCCCAGGGCACGCCGCTGGCGTGGACGCGGCTGCCCGGCGCCTGTCCGACGATAAGGATGCGCGCGCCCGCGCCGGCCTGGACCACGGGGCGCGGCGGAAAGCCGAGCGCGGCCTCGCAGACGCGGCAGGCGCGCACCTCGGCCAGCAGGGCGGCAAGGTCGTTCATCGGCGCGGCTCCATCGCTGACGAGGGATAGGGCCCGACAAGCGCGCGCGCCTTGTCCCAGCCGCCGTTCAGCCATGTCCGCCAGGCGGCCGGTTCGGGCGGCAGGATCGCCGGCATCGTCTCGCGCCCCAGGGCGCGCAGCGCGGCATTGGCCTCGCAGGTGAGCAGGGCGAAGCTGGGCACCTCGCTGTCCTTCCACACGCCGGCGAAGGCAAATAGCGGCTGGTCGGCCAGGCCGATCCAGTGCTGGCGCCGCCTGCCCGCCGTATCCCGTCCCTTTCCCCATTCCATGAAACTGGTGGCGGGGATCAGGCAGCGGAACTCGCTGTTGCGCAGGTTGCCGATCCAGAACGGGCTTGCAAGGTTGCGCACGGTCGCGATGCCGCGCGCCGGATCGCCGGCCGAGGGCGGCGGCGGCACGCCCCACAGGCGCGGGATCATCCGCCGCGCCGGCTCTCCGGGCGGTCGCGGCCCGGCGACGAACTCGCGACCGGTGGTGATCACCGGCGCGAATCGGCCGGGCGCGATGTGGCCGCCTTCCCACGGATCATCCCCCGCGCTCGCGGCGAAGTGGCGGGCGACCGCGTGGGCGGGGGCGTCGAGGCGGTAGAGCATGGTCACGGGACTGCTGGACTAGTACGTTTACCCCGCCTATTGTCCAGCGATCCCCGGGGAGCCTGCTCCCACTCCGATGTTTCGCCGGAAGCGTCAGGAGTGGGCTAACAATCGGCTGAGAGGTAGGTGTCGCGACCTACGACCCGTCGAACCTGAACCCGTTAGCACGGGCGGAGGGAAGGGCCGCTCTATGCCAGCGCTCCCCCCGTCCGCCGCCATAGGAGCGCGCAATGGCCGACATCAATTCCCGCCTCGAGATCGGTGTGACCACGGGCCCTATCCGGGGCTCTAAGAAGATCCACGTCGGCCCGCTGAAGGTCGCCATGCGCGAGATCGCGCTGGAGCCGACGAGCGGCGAGCCGCCGGTGCGCGTCTACGACACCTCGGGCCCCTACACCGATCCCGACGTGCTGATCGACATCCAGCAGGGCCTGCCGCCGCTGCGCCGCGAATGGCAGCTCGCCCGCGGCGACGTGGAGCAGTACGAGGCGCGCGCCGTCCGTCCGGAGGACAACGGCCTCAAGGGGCCGGACCGCTCGGGCGGCGTTCCCGCCTTCCCCAACGTGGTCAGGCAGCCCCTGCGCGCCAGGGCCGGCGCCAACCTCAGCCAGATGCATTATGCGCGGCGCGGCATCGTCACGCCCGAGATGGAATATGTCGCCACGCGCGAGAACCTGGGGCGCGAGATGCTGAAGGAATACGTGCGCGACGGGCAGGACTGGGGCGCGAGCATTCCCGACTACGTGACGCCCGAGTTCGTGCGCGACGAGGTTGCCCGCGGCCGCGCCATCATTCCCTCGAACGTCAACCACCCCGAATGCGAGCCGATGGCGATCGGCCGCAACTTCCTCGTCAAGATCAATGCCAACATCGGCAATTCGGCCGTGGCGTCCGACGTCGCCAGCGAAGTGGACAAGATGGTCTGGTCGATCCGCTGGGGCGCCGACACGGTGATGGACCTGTCCACCGGCCGCAACATCCACGACACGCGCGAATGGATCATCCGCAACAGCCCCGTGCCGATCGGCACCGTGCCGATCTACCAGGCGCTCGAAAAGGTCGGCGGGATCGCCGAGGACCTGACCTGGGAAATCTTCCGCGATACGCTGATCGAGCAGGCCGAGCAGGGCGTCGACTATTTCACCATCCACGCCGGCGTGCGCCTGCCCTACATCCCGCTGACGGCGAAGCGCGTCACCGGCATCGTCAGCCGCGGCGGCTCGATCATGGCCAAGTGGTGCCTTGCCCACCACAAGGAGAGCTTCCTCTACGAGCACTTCGACGAGATCACCGAGATCTGCAAGGCCTACGACATCGCCTATTCGCTGGGCGACGGCCTGCGCCCCGGCTCGATCGCCGACGCCAACGACGAGGCCCAGTTCGCCGAGCTTTATACGCTGGGCGAGCTGACCAGGCGTGCCTGGGAACAGGACGTGCAGGTGATGATCGAGGGTCCGGGCCACGTGCCGATGCACAAGGTCAAGGAGAACATGGACAAGCAGCTCGAGGCCTGCGGCGAGGCGCCGTTCTACACGCTCGGGCCGCTCGTCACCGACATCGCGCCGGGCTACGACCACATCACCAGCGGCATCGGCGCGGCGATGATCGGCTGGTACGGCACGGCGATGCTCTGCTACGTCACGCCCAAGGAGCACCTCGGCCTGCCCGACCGCGACGACGTGAAGGTGGGCGTCGTCACCTACAAGCTGGCCGCCCACGCCGCCGACCTGGCCAAGGGCCACCCGGCGGCGAAGGTGCGGGACGACGCGCTGTCACGGGCCCGTTTCGAGTTCCGCTGGCGCGACCAGTTCAACCTGTCGCTCGATCCCGACACGGCCGAGCAGTACCACGACCAGACCTTGCCGGCCGAAGGCGCCAAGTCGGCGCACTTCTGCTCGATGTGCGGGCCCAAGTTCTGCTCGATGAAGATCACGCAGGAAGTGCGCGACTTCGCGGCGAAGCAGAACCAGGAGAGCACGGGATTCATCGCCGCCGACGAGGCCGAGGCGGGCATGGCCGCGATGAGCGAGAAGTACGAGGAGGTGGGGCGCCAGCTCTATGTGGGGGCCGGCGACCGTGAGCATGATTGAGGGAAACCGCTGGACCTGTGCATGGCTGACCGGAACCGCCGCATGCGCCTCGTGACCGCCCTGCCGCCGCTGCTCCTCCTCGCCGCCTGCCACGGCGGGGCGAACGAGGCGGCCGGCGCCAAGGGCGCCGGGGCAACCAATTATGCCGGCATCGGCGAGGGCGAGACGCTGCGCTTCACCGGCACCGAGCCGTTCTGGGGCGGCCGCGTCACCGGCGGCGCGCTCACGTACGAGACGCCCGAGAAGCCGGAAGGCATCGCGATCGCCGTCCGTCGCCTCGCGGGCAACAACGGGCTTGCCTTCTCGGGCACGGTCGACGGCGGCGCGTTCGATATGGCGGTATCCGAGGCGCCGTGCAGCGACGGCATGTCCGATCGCACATACCCCTTCACGGTGACGCTGCAGTTCGCCGGTGAGACGCGTCACGGCTGCGGCTGGACCGATGCGCGCAAGTTCACCGGGCCGGAAAGCCCCTAAAGCATCGCGCGGAAAAGTGGGTGCCGGTTTTCCGCAAATAGCGATGCGACGACAAAAGCTTAGAGCGAGCTGGGCGATTCGGATATCGCGCAGCTCGCTCTGGAAGCCTGTCGGTTCCGACCGGACCGGCAGGCTTCCGGATGATTCCGCCTAAAGCCGGGCGCAGATCGCCATGCCCAGGTTGATCCACAGCGCGGCCATGAACAGCACGCCCAGGACGAACCCGCCGCCGCGGTGCGTGGGGTTGTTGTAGGTCATGTGCACCGCGCTCTGCAGCACCCGCGCGGCGACGTAGCCCCAGGCGAAGATCAGCGTCCAGAAGCTGACGGCGCCGAGCACGAAGGCGGTGAGGCAGGCGGCGTAGAACAGCGTCGGCAACTCCAGCAGGTTGCCGTAATGCCGCACCGCGACGACCGCCGCCTCGGGCTCGGCCCCGCCCTGATGGGCGCGGTAGAAGTTCGGGTCCATCACCTTCGCCACCGCCCCGCGCGCGACGGCCATGCGCAGGAAAGCGACGAAAGTGAGCGCGACGACGACAAGCATCGGCACGAGGATCACGGTCTGGCTGGTGACGGGCATCGGCTTTCTCCCCCTCGGGCGGCCCCTGCCGCCCCGGGACCGAACATGCCCGCTGCCCGCCCGTCGATCAACCGCCGGAAGACGGGGCCGGAACCTGTGCGGTTAGGCCGCCTTCCTTCCGGGCTGGTCGGACCGCCCGCGCGCGGGAAGGGGGATCACTCCGCCGCGACCCCCACGCTCCCGAACATGTCCGGCCCATCGGCTTCGTCGCGTTCCTCGCCGACGTCGTTCGCGCGGGCCTTGCGGCGCTGGTCGAAGCTCGACCAGACGTCCTGCCAGTTCCCCTTGGTCGCGCCCTTCGAATATTCGGTCGCGCGGGTCTCGAAGAAGTTGGCGTGCTCGACGCCGTTCAGCAGCGGGGTCAGCCAGGGCAGCGGGTGTTCCTCGATCATGTAGATCTCGGGCAGGCCGAGCTGGCCCAGGCGCCAGTCGGCGATGTAGCGGATGTAGCGCTTGATCTCCTTCGCGCTCATTCCCGGCACCGGGCCCATCTCGAAGGCGAGGTCGATGAAGGCGTCTTCCAGCCGCACCGTCTTCTGGCAGCAGTCGATAATGTCTTCCTTCACCGCCTTGGTCAGGCAGCCGCGTTCCTTGACGAAGGTGTGGAACAGGCGGGTGATGCCCTCGCAGTGCAGGCTCTCGTCGCGCACCGACCAGCTCACGATCTGGCCCATGCCCTTCATCTTGTTGAAGCGCGGGAAGTTCATCAGCATGGCGAAGCTGGCGAAGAGCTGCAGACCCTCGGTGAAGCCGCCGAACATGGCGAGTGTGCGCGCGATGTCCTCGTCGGTGTCGACGCCGAAGGTGTGCAGGTAATCGTGCTTGGCCTTCAGCTCCTCGTATTCGAGGAACATGCCGTATTCGCTCTCGGGCATGCCGATGGTGTCGAGCAGGTGCGAATAGGCGGCGATGTGCACCGTCTCCATGTTGGAGAAGGCGGCGAGCATCATCTTGATCTCGGTCGGCTTGAACACGCGGCCGTACTTCTCGTGGTAGCAGTCCTGCACCTCGACGTCGGCCTGGGTGAAGAAGCGGAAGATCTGCGTGAGCAGGTTGCGCTCGTGGTCAGAGATCTTCTGCGCCCAGTCGCGGCAATCCTCGCCCAGCGGCACTTCCTCGGGCATCCAGTGGATCTGCTGCTGGCGCTTCCAGAACTCGTAGGCCCAGGGGTATTCAAAGGGCTTGTAGGTCTTGCGGGCTTCGAGGAGGGGCATCTGGGGCAACCTTTCAGAACGGGCTACATCAACTTCACGGCGGAATAATCGGTGGCCGGTACCGTGCCGACGCGGCCGAAGAACCTGTCGAGGTCCTCGTCCGACGCCGCCTTCCGCGTGCGGTTGGCGACCTGGTCGAAGGCCTCCTGCGCCCGCGCGAGCGCGCGCTGCACCGCCGGGCGGGCCTCGATCCGCGTCCGCCATTCGACGAGGGCCGGATAATCGGCGGGATCGAAGCCGTGACGCTCAATATAGTACGCCCAGGGCTGGGTTGCCATGTCGGCGATCGAGTAATCCCCACCCGCGATCCAGTCACGGCCCTGCCGGCGTTGATCGCTCAGGCGTTGTTCGAGCACGCGGTTGAGCTTCTCCGCGATCGCGCGGTAGCGTTCCTTCGCATAGGGCGCGGTATCGGGCGGGGCGATGTTGAAATGGGTGAACTGGCCGAGCATCGGGCCGTAGTTCGCCATCTGCACCATCAGCCATTGCATGACCTCGGCCCGCGCGGGCTGGCGCGCGGGAAGGAACCTGCCCTCGCGCTCGGCCAGCCAGAACAGGATCGCGCCCGATTCGAAGATCGGCTGGCCGAGCCGCGGGTCTTCCAGCACCGGCACCTTGCCGAGCGGGTTCATCGCCAGGAATTCCGGCGCGAACTGCGCCTGGTTGAACACGGCGGTGTGCCGCAGCTCGTAATCGAGCCCGCATTCCTCCAGCATGAGGATCACCTTGATCACGTTGGGGCTCTGCATGCCGTGGAGGATCAGCTTTTCGGACATCTGGGGTGAAAAGCCTTTCACGATGCGCCAGCGCGGGGAACCCGGCGGTGGCGGATGGGGTTGCTGTCACAGGATGGCCGCCGCGCGGCCGCTGGACAAGGAGATATGCCATGGGCGGCGACAGCGAGTACGAACCCAGGGACTCGCGCAACGTGACGGGCACGGCGCGCACCCCCGACGGGCGCTGGAGCGGCGACAAGCAGAAGCCGGGCCACGGCGGCGAGTACGAGCCGCGCGATTCGCGCAACGTCACCGGCACCGCTTCCACCCGGGACGGGCGCTGGACCAACGTCCAGCGCGCGCCGCCACTCGCCGCCGGCGGCCACGAGAGGCTGCCGACGCCCGAGGAGGTCGTCGGCGAGGATGAGGAGGAGGACACGCCGGTCGAGAAGCAGCGGCGCTAGCCCGCTGTCATACCGTCCGTCCCTCGCCGACGGGATGCGCCGGGATGGTGACCGAGGCGAAGACCGCCGGCACCGCACCGTCGTTGCGCCAGCCGTGGATCACGCCGCGGTCGACGATGAGGTCGCCGGCGCGCAGCGTCACCTCGCCGGTTTCGAGCGCCAGCACGACCTCGCCGCCGATCATCACGAGATAGTCGATCGTGTCGGTGGCGTGCATGAACGCGCCGCCCGCAAGCCCCGGCGGCAGCTCGGTGAGGAGGAAGTTGACGCCGCCGTCGTGCAGCATCGCCATGTCGTAAGGCGCGGCGGCATCGGCGGTTCCGCAGTTGTCCGCGGGCAGCGCGTTGCGCCAGACGATGTTCGCGGCCGGCGCGTGGCGGGGCACCGGGCCGTCGATGATCACGCAGCTCCTGCCCTCCGCGTTCAGGCCGGTGACGACGCGCCGGCTCATATCGTCCGCCCCTGGCCCACCGGGTGCGCCGGCAGGTTGACCACGGCGGCGATGCAGGGCTCCTCGTGCGGGTTGCGCCAGCCGTGCGGCACGCCGCGATCGACGACGAGATCGCCGGGGCCGAGGTCCGCCTCGCCCTCCTCCAGCACGAGCGTGACGCGGCCCGAGAGGATCACCAGATAGTCGATCGTGTCGGTCGCGTGCATCAGTTCGGGCGAGTGCGGCGGGAACTCGCAGATCGCGAAGTTGGAGCCCGGCGTGTGCAGCATCTCCACCGCATAGGGCGCGACCGGATCGGCGTTGCCCGAATTGTCGGCCGGCGTGCCGGCGGTGCGCCAGACGAGCGCGGCGGTCATCGCGTTGAAGCGCGGCACCGGCCCGTCGATGATGACGGCGCTCTTCCCCGCGGCATCGAGCCCGGTGACGACGCGCCGGGCGCCCAGGTCCGCCATGGCCTGTCCTCCTTCCGCATTGTTGACAGGCGCGCCGGCGCCTGCTGGCCTGCCCGGCCACTACACAGGAGGAGAGCCCCGATGGCAAGTTTCGTGCTGATCCCCGGCGCCATGCACGGGCGCTGGACCTGGGACCGCGTGGTGCCGCTGCTCGAGGCGGCGGGGCATGCGGCGGTCGCGCCGGACCTGCCCGGCATGGGCACCAACACGGCGATCCCGGTCGAGCAGGTGACGCTGGCCGACTGGGGCGATTTCGTCGCCGGCCTGGTGCGGCAGGCGCATGACCGCGCGGGGGCGCCGGTGGTGCTCGTCGGGCACAGCCGCGGCGGGCTCGTCATCGGCGAGGCGGCGGAGCGCGTGCCCGAACTGCTCGCCGGACTGGCCTATGTGACGGCGCTGCTGGTGCCGCCGGGGCAGAGCCTGGCCGACGTCACCGGGCACCGGCCCGATCCCGCCGCCGCGCCGCTCGACGGAGCGCAACTGGCGGCGCTGGCGCGGGCGCAGTTCTACAGCGGCTGCACGCCCGAGGATGCCGACTGGGCGATCGCCAACCTCCACCGCGAGCCGATGCAGATCATGACCACGCCCGCCACCGTCACCTGGGAGCGCTGGGGCCGCGTGCCGCGCGCCTTCGTCGAATGCAGCGATGACCGCACGCTGACGCTGGACAAGCAGCGCGAGATGCAGGCGGCGGCGCCCTGCGATCCGGTGCTGACGCTGGCGGCCGACCATTCGCCTTTCCTCTGCGCCCCGCAGGCGCTGGCCGACGCCCTGCTGGCGATCGCGGCCCGCTTCGCCCCGCGCTGAACCCGCGCCCGGCCGCTCGTCTCACCGGTGCGGCAGCGGGCCGTCCCGAACGGAACCATCGCGGCTTGCGCGGTGTTGTCGATTTGTCCCCCGCGCGGTCCTGCCGGCCCGGGACCACCAATCGACAGACCAAGGAGAGTTCCGATGGAAGAACGCCGCGACCAGCAGAACCGGCAGCAGCAGAACCGGCAGCAGCAGAACCGGCAACAGCAACAGCAACAGCAACAGCAACAGCAACAGCAACAGCAACAGCAACAGCAGGACCAGTTGCGCCAGCCCCGGCAGGGTCAAGATCAGGGCCAAGGTCAGGGTCAGCAGGGCGCGGGTCTCGGCGGCGGCCAGCAGCGCCAGTTCGACGCGCAGGGCATGGGCCAGCAGGCCGGCGGCAGCGCCACCACGGGCCGCTTCGCCGACCAGATCCGCGAGCACATGGAAGTGATCGACGCCGATGGCCGGCACTGCGGCACGGTCGATCACTGCGAGGGTGACCGGATCAAGCTCACACGCTCGGATTCGCCCACCGGCGCACACCGCTATGTGCCGCTGACCCTGGTTGCCGGCATCGAAGGCGACAAGGTCCGCCTGCGCGAACGCGGCGACAACGTGTTCGGCATGGAATCCCGCGGCTGACCGCCCGCAGCCGCTAAATCGCCGCCCCGCCGGAAAGGATCAAGGCACGCCTATCCGGCGGGGACGGTTTTGGCCGTGGCGTACTCGCGCGGATGCAGCCGGATCGCGGGCACCCACAACAGCGCCAGGAAGGCCAGGCCGCTGAACGCCCAGAAGATGCCGGTATAGCTGCCGGTCAGGTCGAAGATGAAGCCGAACAGCGGCGGCGTGGACAGCAGCGCGATCAGGATCGTGCCCGAAAGCAGCCCCATCGCGCGGCCAACGGCGCGCTGGCCGAAGATGCGCGGGGCGATGAAGCTTTCGATCGGCACCATCAACCCCCCGAACAGGCCGATGCAGGCCACGCCCAGCGCAATCGCGCCATAGCCGGCGCTGGCCTGAGTCAGCAGCGCGATCCCCGTTCCGAAGCCGCCGAGCGCCAGGAACATCAGGATGCGCGGCCCGATCCGGTCGGCCAGCGCGGCGAAGCTCAGCTTCGCGATGAAGCCGCAGCCGGCGTAGACCGACACGAGCGTCGCAGCCGTGCTCGCGTCGATCCCGTTGTCGATCGCCAGCGGGGCCAGGTTCGTGACCATGCCCTTCATGCCGGCGGTGACGATGGCGACGGTGGCGGCGACCAGCCAGAAGGCGGGGTCGCTCAGGATCCGCCATACCGCGATCGGCGCCCTGGCCATTTCGGCGCGCGCCAGCTCGGACGGCTGCGGCGCCCCGTCGGGATTGAGGCCGCGGTCGGACGGCCGGTCGACCACGAGCAGCGCCGCCGGCACGGTCCAGACCGCCAGGACCAGGGCCAGGACCCGTATCGCCTGGCGCCAGGTCATGGCGTCGAGCAGGCCCTGGATGATCAGCGGAAAGACGAAGCCGCCCGCCGCGATGCCGGCGATGGCGATGCCCATGGCCCGCCCGCGCAACTGCGCGAACCAGCGCGAGAGCAGCACCGTCACCGCCAGCGGCCCGATCAGCACGTTGGCCGGCGCGATCAGCAGGCCGAAGATCACCAGCACCTGCGCGAACGAGGTGGCGAACGACATCGCCGCGTAGCCGGCCGTGAGGAACAGTCCGCCCAGCACCATCAGCCGCCGCACCGACGCGCGGTCCATCAGGTTGCCGAGCAGCGGCATGAGCACGGCACTGGCGCCCGCATAGACCGTCATCGCCAGCATCAGCACCATCCGGCTGGGCTGGAACTCCCGGGCCAGCGGCACGGCGACGATCGAATAGGTCGAGGCGATCATGCCCGTGGCCATCAGCAGCAGGAAGCTGATGCCGACCTGGCGCCAGCCGACGGCGAACGAAGCAGGCATGGCACTGTCTCTCCCGTTTTCTCCGGCGCGCTTGTGCCAGACGGCGGGGGGCTTCTTCAATCGCGCATTCTTTCCGGCGGAATGCTTGCCGGCGGAACCGGAATAGTCACGCGCCCCCTTGCTCTTTGCCCCCATTGGCGCCCATTTAGGAAGGAATGCTGCGTCAATACGAACTCGTCGAGCGCGTGAAGGCCTACGATCCCGATGCGGACGAGGCCGTGCTCAATCGCGCCTATGTCTATACCGTCCAGAAGCACGGCACGCAGAAGCGCGCCAGCGGCGACCCCTATTTCAGCCACCCGATCGAAGTCGCGGGCCTGATGACCGAGCTTAAGCTCGACCAGGAAACGATCGTCACCGCCCTGCTGCACGACACGGTCGAGGACACGCTGGCCACGATCGAGGAGGTGGAGAGCTATTTCGGCCCCGAGATCGCCAGGCTGGTCGACGGCGTCACCAAGCTGTCGAAGATCGAAACGCTGACCGAGAACGAGCGCGCCGCGGAGAACCTGCGGAAATTCTTCCTGGCCATGAGCGAGGACCTGCGCGTCCTGCTCGTCAAGCTGGCCGACCGGCTGCACAACATGCGCACGCTCCACTTCATCAAGAGCGAGGAGAAGCGCCGCCGCATCGCCCGCGAGACGATGGATATCTACGCCCCGCTCGCCGAGCGCGTGGGCATGTACGAATACATGCGAGAGATGCAGCTCCTCGCCTTCGAGCAGCTCGAGCCGGAAGCCTATGCCACGATCACCGGGCGCCTCGCGCAGATCCGCAGCCAGGAAGGCGGCCAGGTCGGCGCGATCGCCCTGGCCATCAAGCAGGCGCTGGCGGAGGCGGGACTGAACGTCGAGGTCTCGGGCCGCGAGAAGCACCCCTATTCGATCTGGCGGAAGATGGCCGAGCGCCACGTCACCTTCGAGCAGATCACCGATATCATGGCCTTCCGCGTGCTGACCGACAGCGTCGCGGACTGCTACGGCGCCCTCGGCGTGCTGCACACGACCTGGCAGATGATCCCGGGGCGGTTCAAGGACTATATCTCGACGCCCAAGAGCAACGGCTACCGTTCGCTCCACACCTCGCTGATCTACGAGAACTCGATGCGCGTCGAAGTGCAGATCCGCACGCGCGACATGCACGAGACCAACGAATTCGGCCTGGCCGCGCACTGGTCCTACAAGCAGAGCGGGACGCGGCCCGACGGCCAGGTCGGCTGGCTGCGCGACCTGATCGAGATCGTCGACGCCAGCCACGATGCCGAGGAACTGCTGGAGCACACCAAGCTCGCCATCTACCAGGACCGCATCTTCGCCTTCACCCCCAAGGGCTCGCTGCACCAGTTGCCCAAGGGGGCGACGCCGGTGGACTTCGCCTATGCGGTGCACACCGATCTCGGCAACGCCGCGGTCGGCGCCAAGATCAACGGGCGGCACATGCCGCTGCGCACCCCGCTCAACAACGGCGACGTGGTGGAGATCATCAAGAGCCGCAACGCGCAGCCGCAGCTTTCCTGGCTGGGCTTCGTCGTCACCGGCAAGGCCCGCGCCGCCATCCGCCGCGCCGTGCGCGCCAAGGAGCGGCAGGAGATTGCCGCGATCGGCCGCAAGCTGTTCGAGGAGATCGTCGAGCGCCTGCCGGCCCGGATCGGCAAGAAGGCCATCGCCGATGCGGTCAAGCGGCTGGGCTTCGCGCGCGAGGAGGACCTGATGGTGGCGATCGGCACGGCCAAGCTGTCCGACCGCGAAGTCATGGAGGCGCTCGTCCCCGGCAGCGCCGCCGGCCTGGCCGACATCGACGAATGGCCCAAGCAGGAACGGGCGATCTCGATCCGCGGGCTGACTCCGGGCAAGGCCTTCCGCCTGGCCGACTGCTGCCACCCGGTGCCGGGCGACCGCATCGTCGGCCTGCGCCAGCCGGGCCAGGGCGTGGAGGTGCACACGATCGACTGCATGAGCCTGGCCAGCGGGGTCGATGCCGACTGGCTCGACCTGTCGTGGGGCAAGCGTTCGACCGGCGCGGTGGGCCGTCTGCGCATGGTGCTCTACAACCGGCCGGGCACGCTGGCCGAAGTGACCGCGATCTTCGCCCACAACCGGGCCAACGTCACCAACCTGCAGATGATCCAGCGCGACGATCCCTTCGGCATCTACGAGGCCGATCTCGAGGTCAAGGACGTCGCCCACCTGACCCGCATCGTCAGCTCGCTGCGCGCGAGCGAGGCCGTGGCCGAGGCGGAACGCATCTGAGACGAACTCCAGGCGCAGCCGCTTGCGCACCCGCGCGCGGACCGCTAGGGCGCTTCGCCTGTCCAGAGCATGCGGAGCGGTGGCCGAGTGGTCGAAGGCGCTCGCCTGGAAAGTGAGTATACGTCAAAAGCGTATCGAGGGTTCGAATCCCTCCCGCTCCGCCACACATAAGTCATTGACATAGAATGATTTTTTCTCGTGCCGAAAGGCGCGCGGTTCCGCGCCATTCGGGGAGGCGGCCCGGTCTGCGGAGAGAGTATCTGGGGCAACATTTGGCCGCTCTGACGGCTTTTTCTCTGTCGCCTATTTTCGCGGTACGGAGTGAGGTTGCAGCATGGGCTGCTTCCGTTGATCCGGAAACGCAAAGCGGCACCGAAGCGCCGCTGATGTCGTGATGGATTGATATCCATCACATGCCGAACATGGCGACTGGACTGCCCGCGATGACTGGTCCGGTTGCATAGTTAGTTGATGCGCGCCTGCGATGCCAGCCTGGGCGGGCGGCGGAGCGCAGCGGAGCCGAGCGGCCAGGCTGGCATCTTGATCGTTTCTG
>JBAYPJ010000072.1:0-17974 GCA_041677785.1 Novosphingobium sp.
GCAGAAGCTGCGGCGCGCGCGCGGCGAAGGCGAAGCACAGGTCCAGCTCCGCCTGCAGCCCCGCCTCGTCGTAGCGGATCGGGTCGGCCGAGCCGGTCACCGGATCGAAGGGAAAGCGCGCGTCGATGTCGGGCGCGAGGCGGCCCGCCTTGTGCGCCGCGCAGAGCCGGGCGAGCGCCGTCACCACCTGGCGGTAATAGGGCAGCGGATCGTCCATCGTCAGGTGGTCGAGGCACTTGCGGCGGTGCGGCTCGATCGCCCCCTCGCCGTAGGCCACGCGCTCGGTGACGACGAGGCCGGTGCCGGTCTCGGCATGGTAGTCGGCGAAATAGGCGGCCGGCACGCGGATGGGGAATCCCGGCGCGCGGGTCAGCATCTCGAAGGGGACTTCGGGCTGCATCTCCCAGCGCTGGCGGTCGCGCCGCTCGTCGGCGAAATCGCGCGAGAACTTGGCGAACAGGCGGGTGTGCAGGCCGGGTTCCGCCCGGGCGTATTCCACCGTCAGGAACAGCTTGGCGCCGGTGCTGCCGCCGGGGCAATGATCGAGCGCGACGATGCGCGTCACCGCGTTGTCCGCGCCGATGGAACCGAAAGCGCGGAACGCCCGCGTCAGGAACTCCGCGCCCGCCTCGCGCAGCGCGTCGGCATGTGCGGGCACGGCAAGGCCGGTGTGATCGCCTGGGAACAGGTCGATGCGATGGGGAAGCGTGCGATTCATGGGCTCGCAGATGGCAGCAGAATCACCCGCGCGCCAGACCTCGGCCGGCCCGGAAGCCCGCTTGCGCCTCCAGGCGGAACGATTGCCGACACGGCTGCGTTTCCATGCTATGATCCGCAAGCTCAAGTCCGGGGGATATCGCCTCTATTCGCGCAGGAAGAACCCCGAGACGGAAAGCGCCGTAACCTGGGCACGTTCGACAGCCGGGCGGCTGCGGAAAAGCACGAGCGGGAGGTCCAATACTTCAGGCACCACTAGGAGTGGACGATGACGACTCGCAAATGGTCGCAGGACGTAACCCGCCATTCCCATGCGCTCGATCTCGAACGCGACGTCTTCACTCTGGACGATCCCAAGGTGATCGCCGCGTCGCTGAAACGCTCGGCCGAAGCCAGCGGGCGCCGCCGGGCGACGCCATTCCGCTCGGCGATGTCGATGCTCACCTTCTACATCAATCGCGCCGGGGAGGACCTCGACCCCAGGCAGAAGCGCATCCTCGAGGAAGCGAAGGAGGAACTGCGCGTTGCCTTCGGCCGACCCCGCAGGGATTAGGCCGCGCAGGGATTAACCCGCACGATCGAGCAGGTCGTCAGTCACTTCCATCAGCAGCAGCGGCTCGTCGGCCCAGCCGCAGATCGCATCGACGAAGGCATGGCGCGTCTCGGCGTCGGCATAGACCATCTTCGCGTCGAATGCCTGTTGCCAGGTGGCGCGGTCGGGCCATTCGGCGATGCCGATAAAGCGGATGCGGCCATCGGTGCGCTCTTCGCGGTGAAGGCGCGAGCCATAGCTGCCGTATGTCTCGCGGATCAGTTCGGTGCCCCGGCGCCAGGCGGCGCGGAACTGCTCTTCCTTGCCGGGGTGGACATCCCACCAGTAAGCGGCGACGAACAAGCCCAGCCCCCGCCTAGCGCTGCTCTTTCTCGCCACGCGCGAGCTTGCGGATCATCGAGACCGGACAACGGCGCGGGCCGATGGTGCTGGGGACGATCAGGTCCACGTCGATGCCCGTGCAGATCGGCCCCGCCGTCGCCGGGTCGAGCGCGATGTTCTCGGCCCAGCCGAGATCGGGGCAGGGCCCCAGCGTTTGGAAGAGGTAGGTCTCGCCCGGCCCGGCATGGACATAGACGCGGTCGTCGCGCGCGTGGCTGTAACCGCTGACCGCCGCGAGCTGGAAGCACTGGCGAGGCTCCTTGGCCGCCGGCCGGCCGTCCATGGCGGGCGCGGCCGAGGCGACGAGCGTGGCGGCGGCGATTACGGCAAAGATCCGCGGAATCATGGCGCCTCTCCTGTCAGGATGCCTAGGACCCTGATGCCTAGCACCCTAGTCTCTCCCTAACGGACAGGCGGGACAAGCGTTCCGTGCCGTCGGCCCGGACCACGGGGAAACGGGCCGGGAATCGATCGTTTCCATGGCACGAAACCAAAGCGCGCACGGCGCCTTAGGGGCGAGGCCGCAGCCGGCTCAGGGCCGCGACGACAGGCCCGGATTGTAGTCCGCCAGCGGCACGCGCAGCGTGTTCTGGACAAAGGCGATCGCGACGTACTGGCCGACCATGAAGGGGAACTCGATAAGCTGCTGCTCGTCCCAGCTTTTCGCCAGCGTCGCCCAGGTCTCGTCGGACAGCGCGCTGTCGGCGAGAAGCTCCTCGACGCCGCGCAGGACGGCGGCATCGTGCTCGCTCCAGCCGGGAGCGGACGAACCGTCCAGCACCCGCTCCACCTCTTCGGGCGTCAGGCCGCAGCGCTGGCCGATCCGCACATGCTCGCCCCATTCGAAAGGCGCGCGGCAGAGCCAGCCGCAGCGCAGCACCGCCAGTTCGCGTTCGCGCGCCGGGATCACTCCGTTGTAGAGCACGTCGCCTAGGATCATGTTCGGCTCGAACAGCGGGCGATGCTTGATCACGATCCGCATATATTCGGGCATGTCGGTGGTCGGTCCCGCGCCGGCGCCGGCGCGCACCTTGTTCACGAGGTCGAACGCGTCCTGGTCGATGCGGTCGTTGGGCACGGGCGCGATGCGCGGCCCGTCACCCACCACCTGCGCCTGGCGCGCGGCGAGGTCGAAGGAAATGCTGCCCGTCTGCGGCTTGGTCATGATCTCTCCCTTGTTATCCGGTTCAGCGGTGCGCGAGGCCGGGGTTATTGTCGGCCAGCCGCACGCGCAGCGTATTCTGCTGCAATGCGGTGGCGATATAAGTACCGACGAGCACCGGGAATTCCATAAGCTGCTCGTCGTTCCAGGTCCTGGCCAGCTGTTCCCAGGTCGCTTCGGACAGCATGTGATCGGCGTGGAATTCCTCGACGCCCTTGAGCACCGCGCGCTCGTGATCGCTCCAGCCTTCGGCCTTGGAACCCTGCGTGCAGCGCTCGATCTCCGCCGAGGTCACGCCCAGGCGCTTGGCGATGTCGACATGCTCGCCCCATTCGTAGGGCGCGCCGCAGAGCCAGGCGTTGCGCAGCACCGCCAGCTCGCGCTCACGCGCGGGGATCGTGCTGTTGGCCAGCACGATGCCCATCGCCATCTGCGCGCGGAACAGCGCGGGATGAACCAGCATGGTGCGCAACACCTCGGGCATGGCGCCGTTCTCGGGAATGCCGAAGGCCGCGCGCAGCTCCACCGCGAACTGGCGCGCTTCCGGGCTGAGGTCCTCCTCGCGCAGCGGCGCGATGCGCTGCGGCCGGCCGACGACTTCCGCCATGCGCTTGTCGATATTGCGGTCGCCGCTCTGCTCCACGGTCATCTCCCGATCCTTCCTGTTGCGAATCCCCCATAACCGCTGCCGCCCCGGGAGCAAGTGCGGCCAAAAGGGGTATTGGAACGCAAGTGTCAATCTCGCTTGACCCCCTCCCGATTCGCATGCCACCGCCAGGGCACGAAGGGAGAGTCCATGCAGACCGAATTCAGCACCGTCGCCATCGACGGTCATATCATGACCGTGACGCTCAACCGGCCCGAGCGCCGCAATGCGCTCCACGCCGACGCGAACCACGAACTGGGCGCGGTGTTCGACGCCTTCGAGCGCGATCCTGAGCTGCGGATCGCCATCGTCACCGGTGCGGGCGACAAGGCGTTCTGCGCCGGCGCGGATCTTGTCACCGCCACGACCGGGGGCAAGCCGCCCGTGCCCGAAACGGGGTTCGCCGGCCTCGTTTCGCGCTTCGGCCGCAGGAAGCCGGTGATCGCCGCGGTCAACGGCATGGCGATGGGCGGCGGCTTCGAGGCGGCGCTGGCCGCGGACATCATCGTCGCCGCGGACACCGCCAGCTTCGGCCTGACCGAGCCGCGCGTCGGCCTCGCGGCGCTCGGCGGCGGCATCCAGCGGGTGGTCGAGGAACTGGGCCCCAAGCGCGCCCACGCGCTGCTGCTGACCGGGCGCAGGATCGGCGCGCAGGAAGCCCACGCGATGGGCATCGTCGCCGAAGTGGTGCCCGCCGACCAGCTCCTGGCCACAGCGCGGCGCTGGGCCGAGGAGATCATGGAATGCTCGCCCGCCTCGATCGCGGCGACCAAGGCGGTGATCCAGTCCGTGGACGGGCATGGCGTCGAGCATTCGATGAAAGGCATGTTCCATCTGCCGGAGGTGCGCAGCCTGCTGGCCGGTCCCGACGCGCGCGAAGGCCCCCGGGCCTTCGCCGAGAAGCGCAAGCCCAACTGGGCGCCCCCGGCGTGAGCGGGGACATGGTCCTGCTCGAGCGGCGCGAGGCGATCGCCGTCGTCACGCTCAACCGGCCCGCGCGGCGCAACGGCATCACCGTCGAGATGTGCCGGGAGTTCTACCGGGTGGTGCAGGAGGTGGCAGCAAGCGACGCGCGCGTCGTTGTGCTGCGCGGCGCGGGCAACGACTTCTGCGTCGGGGCCGACATCGACGGCGACAGGGGGGCCGGCGACAGGGGGGCTGACGGCGAGGGCGGATCACCGCCGACGCTCGAACAGCTCGGCCGCATCCACCACGCCGCGACCCTGCTGCACACGATGCCGCAAGTGACGATCGCCGCGATCGACGGCGGCTGCGCCGGTGCCGGCCTCGGCTGGGCAACCGCCTGCGACTTTCGTTTCGCCACGCCCGAGGCCCGCTTCAACACAGCCTTCCTCGCGGTCGGCGTGTCGAGCGACATGGGCCCGCCCTGGTTCCTCACCCGCATCCTCGGCGGCGCCAGGGCGCGCGAGCTGCTGTTCTTTCCCGGCAAGCTGACGGGCGAGGAGGCACTCGCCATCGGCCTCGTCACCCGCCTGTTCGCGCGCGATGCGCTGCATGACCGGGTTCTCGCGCTCGCCGACGAGCTGGCGGCGCGCGATGGCTTCGCCCTGCGGATGATGAAGGCCAACGTCCTCTCGGCCGAGGAACTCGCCATCGCCGACTTCATCGACGTCGAGACGGCGCGGCAACTCCACGCGACCAGCCGCCCCGACCTGGCCGCGCGCATGGCCGAGGCCTACCGCAAATCGAAGGGCTGACGCAAAGGGGCCGTCAGGCTCAGTGCCCGCCCGCGCCCATACCGGGCATGCCTTTCGGGCGGGGCGAGAGCCAGACCAGCGCGGCGGCCAAGAACAGCACGCAGGCCGTGACCCAGAAGGTATAGTCGACCGCGACCATGACCGCCTGCTGCTCGACGATATCGGAGATCACCTGGCGGCCCTGCTCCGGCGTCATGCCCATGCCCGACAGGCCGCGCATCGCCTCGTCGGGCTGGATACGGCCGGCCAGTTCGCTGCGCGCGACGCGCTGGGCGTCGCCCCAGATGGTCAGCACCAGCGAGGTCGAAACGGCGATCGCCATCGTTCGCAGGAAATTCTGCAGGCCGGCGGCCGATGGAACCTCCTCGGCGCGCACCACGCTCAGCGAAACCGTGGTCAGCGGAATGATGAAGAACGACATGGCGAAGCCCTGCAGGATATGCGGCAGCGCCAGCGTCCAGAAATCGGCCTCGGTGGTCCAGAGCGCGCGCACCAGCGTCATGCAGCCGAGCCAGATCACCCCCAGCGAGATCATGAGCCGGGGATCGGCCCAGGAGAGCATCTTCGCGGCAAGCTGCGACGTCGTTATCGCCGCCATGGCGGTGAACGCGGTGACGAGACCCGCCTGCGTGGCGGTATAGCCCATCGAGCTTTGCAGCCATTGCGGGATCAGCACGATACTGGCGAAGAAGGACCCGAAGCTCAGCGCCAGCGTCAGCACGCTCGCGGTGAAACCGCGGTTGGCGAAGATGCGCAGATCGACCACCGGATGTTCCTCGGTCAGTTCCCAGATGACGAAGACGAGGAAACCCAGCACCGCGCAGATCGCCAGCGCGACGATCTTGGGATCGGCGAACCAATCGTGGTCGCGGCCGATGTCGAGCATGATCTGCAGGCAGCCGATCCAGAACACCAGCAGCCCCAGGCCGATGAAGTCGATCGGCAGCTTGCGCGTCCCGGTCTCGACCTCGCGCAGGATGAAAAAGCCCATGACCGCGCAGAAGGCGGCGACGGGGATATTGATGAAGAAGATCCAGTGCCAGCTCATCCCGTCGCTGATCGCGCCGCCGATGATCGGCCCCAGCGCCGGCCCCAGCAGCGTCGTCATCGCCCAGATGCCCATGGCCATCGGCCGCTTCTCCGGCGGAAAGACACGCATCAGCAGCGCTTGCGACACCGGCATCAGCGGTGCGCCGCACACACCCTGGCCGATGCGGCAGGCGACCAGCATGGTCAGCGTCATCGAGCTGCCGCACAGGAACGAGAAGAAGCCGAAACCGATCATCGACAGCACGTAGATGCGCACCGCCCCGAAGCGCTGCACCAGCCAGCCCGTCAGCGGCACGCAAATCGCCTCTGCCACCGCGTAGGAGGTGATGATCCAGGTACCCTGATCGAGCGAGATGCCCAGGTTGCCGGCGATGTGCGGCACCGAGACGTTGGCGATGGTGAGATCGAGCACCACCATGAAGTTGCTGAGGGCCAGGATCAGGCCGGCCAGCATCCGCCGGGAAGGCGCGATCATCACCTCTTGCCGCGCCGGGCCCGTCATGACGAACTCACTTGCCCGAAAGGTCGATCTCGACTTCCATGGACAAGCCGACGCGCAGCGGATGCTCGGCCAGGTCCTTGGGGTCGAGTTCGATCCGTACCGGCAGGCGCTGGACGACCTTGATCCAGTTGCCGGTGGCGTTCTGCGCCGGGATCAGCGCCATCGACGCGCCGGTGCCGCCGGCGATGCCCGCGACGCGGCCGCGATAGGTGACGCTGCCGCCATAGATGTCCGCCGTCGCCGTCGCCGGCATGCCGACCCTGACGCCCGTGAGCTGCCGTTCCTTGAAGTTGGCGTCGATATAGACCTGGTTGAGCGGAACGATCGTCATGATCGGCGTGCCCTGCGCGACACGCTGGCCGAGCTGGACCTGGCGCTTGGTCACGGTGCCGTCGATCGGCGCGCGGATCACCGTGCGCTCGAGATCGAGCCGGGCTGCGTCGAGCCGGGCCTGCGCCGCCCGCACGGCGGGGTCGGTATCCTCGTTCGAGCCGCGCACCAGCGCGTCGTTGGCCTGGTACTGGCCCTCGGCCGCGCGCCGGGTCGATTGCGCCTGCGCGATCGCGGCCTGCGCCGTGGCGAGCTGCGCCCGGGCGGAGGCCAGCGCCTTGCGCGCCGAGGTCAGTTCCTCGCCCGAAACCGCGCCGTTGCCGGCCAGCGCCTCGCGCCGCTGCAGGTCGATGCGGGCCTTGTCGAATTCGGCCTGCGCCGTGGCGAGCTGCGCCCGGGCCTGGTCGATGTCGGCGGCGCGGGCCTGGATTTGCGCCGCAAGGGCTGCGTTCGTCGCCACCGCCTGGCGGAAGCGGCGGCGCGCCTCGGCAAGCTGGGCCTCGGCTTCGGCCTCGGCGATGCGCTGGTTCGAGGGATCGAGCCGCACCAGCACGTCGCCGCGCCTGACCGCCTGCGTATCCTTGACGTTGACCTCGATTGCCTGACCGGAGACGAGCGGCGTCACTTGCGCCAGCTCCGCGTTCACATAGGCGTTGTCGGTGCTGACGTAGTTGCGCCCGACGAGGACGTACCAGAGCCCGTAGCCGAACGCGATCACGGCAACCGCGATCGCCAGCCTGATCAGCCAGGTGCGCCGCTGGGCCTGGCGGGTCGCATTCCTGATCGCGGTCTCGTCCTCGGCCGCGACGGTGGCCAACTGGATGTCCTGGGGGTCGGCGTCAGCCATCGGTATCGTCCTTGGGGATCGGGCCGCCGGCATCGAAACCGCCGCCCAGAGCACGGATCAGCGCGATGTCGATCGTGCGGAGATCGGCATTAAGGCCGGCCACGGCAAGGCGCGCCTGCAGCAGGCGGTCCTCGACGACCAGCGCCTCGAGATAGTTGGAAAGCCCGCCCTCGTAACGCTGGCGGGCGACGGTATAGGCATCCTCGGCGGCGGCGAGCGCGAGGCGGGCCTCGGCGAGCTGCCGCGTCACCGCCCGCTGGTTCGTCACCGCGTCGGCGACGTCCTGATAGGCGGACACGACCGCCTTATCGTAAACCGCGACGGCCTCGTCGTAAACGGCGCGGGCACCGCGGTAGCGGCCCTGCAGGGCACCGCCGTGGAACACCGGCAGGCTGATCGCGGGGCCGACGCGACCATAGGTCGAATCGCTCTGGAACAGGCTGTCGAGACCGATCGACTGCAGCCCGAACAGCGCGGAAACCCGAATCGCCGGGAAGAAATCGGCACGCGCCACCTTGATCCGGCTGGCCGCGGCCTCCACCCGCTCACGGGCGGCGGCGACGTCGGGGCGGCGGCCGACGAGATCGGTGGTCACGCCCTCGGGCAACCCGCGCGCCGCCGGCGTCGGCAAGGCAGGCCGGACGATCGCGAGGCCGCGATCCGGACCCGCGCCCAGCAGCGCGGCGAGCTGGTTGCGGCGCACGCCAATCTGGCCGTCGAGTCCGGCCAGCGCCGTGCGCGCGGTCGCGACAGCGGCATCGGCCTGGCGTTCGCTACCGCGGTTCTCCAGCCCGTTGGCGCGGCGCTGGGCGACGAGCCGCTGGGACGCCAACCGCACGTCAAGCTCACCCTGGCGGACATCGCGCTGTTCGTAGAGCCGCTGGAGATCAACGTAGGCCGTCGCGATCGCACTGGCGAGCATGAGCCGCGCCTGGCGCGCGTCGATCGCGGCCGCGCGCTCCTCCGAGGTGGCGGCGGCGAGCGCCGCCTGATTGCGGCCCCAGAAATCGAGGTCGAAATTCAGGCTCGCGGCGACCTGGCCGGTCTCCTTCCAGCCGTGCGGCAGGATATCCTTGAACTCGTCGGGAAAGCCCTGGTTGAGCGACTGCTTCTGCGCGCCGGCCTGCCCCTCGACATCGAGCGAGGGCAGCGTCGCGCCGCGCGCTTCCTGCGCCATGCCGCCGGCCCGCCGAAAGCGCGCGGCGGCGGCGGCGACGTCGGGCGAATTGCGCACCCCTTCCACGATCAGCGCGTCGAGCTGGGCATCGCCGAGGCGCTGCCACCACAGGTCCCCAGGCCAGGCCGCGCCCGGCTGCGCGGGCAGGCTCTGCCCGGCGGCGACGCTCTCGGGAGCACGCGGCGTCGGGCGCGGGCCGGCCGCCGGCAGCGGAGCGCAGGCAGCCGCGAGCAGCGCGGACAGCGGCACGGCGAAACGCAGGATTTGGGAAAGACTCGGACGCATTGAAAACCGTACCAGGCAGTATGCGCGGCGTGATGGCGACCGCCGCAGGCCTTGTCAACAGAAAAACCGTACTCTACGGTACGGCCATGAACGCCATCGCTCCGAGCCGTCGCGAAGCCCGTAGGCAGGCCCGGCGCGACGCCATTCTCGACGTCGCGGCGCAGTCGTTCCTCGAGCATGGCTATGCCGGCACGACGATGTCGGGGATCGCCGCGACGCTCGGCGGTTCCAAGGGAACGCTGTGGAGCTATTTCGCCTCGAAGGAGGTGCTTTTCGCCGCGGTGATCGAGCGCGTGACCGACGCGTTCCGCATGCAACTGTCGTTGATCCTCAACCCGCGCGACGGGCTGGAACCGGCGCTGCGGCGGTTCTGCGTGGAATTCCTGCGCAAGGTCACCTCGCCCGAAGCCATCGCGCTCTATCGGTTGGTGGTCGGCGAGACCAGCCGCTTTCCCGAGATCGGCCGCATCTTCTACGAGCGCGCGCCGCGCCAGACGCAGCAGTTGCTCGCGGGATTCCTGGGGCAGGCGATGGAGAACGGCCTGCTGCGCCGCGACGATCCGCTGGCGGCGGCGCGGCACCTGACCGGGCTGTGCATGTACGGGATGCACCAGCAGCTCGTCATGGGCGTGGCCGACACCTCGGCGGCCGACACGATCGACAGCGAGGTCGACCATGCCATGACGGCCTTCATGCGCGCCTACGCCGCCTGACGCGAACCGTCATACTCCGGAAACATCAAAACAGTTTTTCTGCCATCAACCTGGAACACGGCTGTCATGCGGCACAGCTAACGACTCGCCCGACCTGGACACCAACCAAGGGAATGGGCGATGACGGATAATCTGACACACCTCGGCTACAGCGACGGCGACGTCGACACCAACCGCTCCGGCAACCCGTCGCTGACCGACATCGTCGCCGAGCGCTTCTCGCGCCGGCAGACGCTGTTCGGCGGCATGAGCGCGGCAACGCTGGCGGTTTTCGGCACCACGCTGCTGTCCGCCTGCGACGACTCCGATCCCGCTCCCACGGTGAACGCCGGCACGAGCGGCACCACAAGCTCGGGCCGCATCGTCACCCTGACCGGATCGGCGACCGACAACGGCAGCATCACGCGCGTCGGCTGGACGCAGACCGCCGGACCGGCGGTGACGCTCGAGGATGCCGGCACCAGCACCGCGACTTTCCTCGCACCCAGCGTCAGCGCGGCGACCGACCTCAAGTTCACCTTCACCGCCACCGACGACAAGGGCGCCCCGTCGGCCGCCGAGACGACGGTGACGGTCAACCCGGCCGCGCTGGGCTTCACCGCCGTGGCCAAGAACCTGGCCGACGTCGTCACCGTGCCGGACGGCTACACCGCGACGGTGCTTTACAGCACCGGCGACCCGATCGCCGCCGGCGTGGCCGCCTATGCCAACAACGGCAGTGACACGAACTACGCCCAACGCGCCGGCGACCATCACGACGGCATGACCTATTTCGGCCTCTCGGCCGCTGGCGCCCCCGATCCCGCGGCGAACGCCCGCGGGCTGATGTGCATCAACCACGAGAACATCAACCAGCCCTATCTCCACCCGACCGGCGCGACCGGCTCGCCGCGGCCCTATGCCGAGGTGATCAAGGAGATCGAATGCCACGGCGTCAGCGTCGTGGAGTTCACCAGAGGCGCGAACGGCTGGAGCTATGTCCAGAACTCGGCGTTCAACCGCCGCATCACGCCGTTCACGCCGATGACGATCCACGGGCCGGCGCGGGGCGCGGCGTTCATGAAGACCGCCTATTCGCCCGACGGCACGCAGGCGCGCGGCACGATCAACAACTGCGCCAACGGCCACACCCCCTGGAACACCTACCTCACCTGCGAAGAGAACTGGGCCGGCTATTTCCGGCGCGACGCCAGCGACGTCACCGCGCGCGCGGCGCTTTCGCCCAAGCAGCAGACCTCGCTCGCCCGTTACGGCAAGGGCTCGGCCAGCGGCGGCAACTACGGATGGACCACCGCGACCGCCCCGAACGCCGGCGACACCAGCATCGCCAAGTTCAAGATCACGCTCGACCCGGCGAAGCCCGCCGACGGCACCGGCGATTTCCGCAACGAGATCTTCCAGTACGGCTGGGTGGTCGAGATCGATCCCTACGATCCCGCCTCGACCCCGCGCAAGCGCACCGCGCTGGGCCGCATGAACCACGAAGGCAGCTGGCCCGGCCAGTTCGTCGATGGCCGCAAGCCCGCCTGGTACACCGGCGACGACGCTACGAACGAATACCTCTTCAAGTTCGTCTCGAACACCCCCTGGGCGGCCGGCGACGCCGGCGCGAGCAACCGCATGGCGATCGGCGACAAGTATCTCGACGCCGGCACGCTCTATGTCGCCCGGTTCGACGCGGACGGCTCGGGCCAGTGGCTGCCGCTGGTCTTCGGCACCGGCCCGCTGACCGCGGCCAACGCGACCTACCCCTTCGCCGACCAGGCCGACGTGCTGGCCAACGCCCGCCTTGCCGCGGACGCGCTCGGCGCGACCAGGATGGACCGCCCGGAATGGACCGCGACCAACCCGGCGAACGGCGAGATCTACCTGACGCTGACCAACAACAGCTCGCGCAATCTCACCACGAACCCGACCGATGCGTCCAATCCGCGCGCCTACACCGATCCCAGGACGACCGGCGGCGCGACGAACGGCAATGCCAACGGTCACATCATCCGGCTGAAGGAGGCCGGCAACTCCACCGAAGCGACCAGCTTCGCCTGGGACATCTACGCCTTCGGCGCCGGCCAGGACCTCGATCCGACGAACATCAACCTCTCGGGCCTCGACGACACCAACGACTTCTCGTCACCCGACGGGCTGTGGTTCGGCCGCGAATCGAACGCCAGCGGCCTGGTGAAGCCCCTGCTGTGGATACAGACCGACGATGGCGCCTACGCCGACGCGACCAACTGCATGCTGCTCTGCGGACAGCCGGGGACCGTGGGCGACGGCGGCGCGAAGACGATCACCAATACCCTTGGCGGCAACAGTGCCACGCAGGCCACCCACGTCGGAGCCCTGCCGGGCACCAACCTGCGGCGCTTCCTGGTGGGACCGACGGAGTGCGAGATCACCGGCATCGATTCGACGCCGGACGGCAGGACCGTCTTCGTCAACGTCCAGCACCCCGGCGAGAGAGGCAACCCGGCCAACATCACCAGCCACTGGCCCGAAAGCCAGACGAACGCCAACGCAACGTCCCGCCCGCGCTCGGCGACGATCGCGATCACCAAGAACGACGGCGGCATCGTCGGTCTCTGAGGACACGTCGTCCCGGGCTTGACCCGGGACCGCTGGCAGCCGGGCGCTACCCTGGAGGCCAGCGGTCCCGGCCCTCAGCCGATCGAAGGGCCCGCTCCGGCGGGCCCTTTTTTGCAGATTGCGTCCTCTGCAAACGCCACATCCGCTCAGGCTGAGCGGGCTTGGGTGCCTGATGCCTGCTCAAGCCCTGCCGGTGACGTTGGCGAGCAGCGCCGGATCGATGCCTTCGGCCTTCCATGCCGCCGTCCAGCGTTTGTCGAAGGGCGTGTCGAACAGGATCTCGCCATGCCCCTGGGCGGCGTACCAGCCGTGCTGGCGCATCTCGCCGTCGAGTTGCCCCGGCGCCCAGCCGGCATAGCCGAGCGCGATCAGCCAACGGCTCGGTCCGCGCCCCTTGGCGATCGCGCGCAGCACCTCCAGCGAACCCGACAGCGCGCAGAGTCCGGCCACTTCCAGCGTCCCTTCCCCGCCCCAGTCGGTGGAATGCAGCACGAAGCCGCGCCCCGGCTCCACCGGCCCGCCATGATGCACCGCGCAGTCGGGCGCGACGCCGGGCTCGACGCCGACTTCCTCAAGCAGCGAATGGAAGCTCACGCCATCGCGCACGTGGCCGATGCCGACGCCGAACGCGCCGTTCTCGTCGTGCAAGCACATGGCGATCACCGCATGGTCGAAGCGGGGATCGAACATCCCCGGCATCGCCAGCAGCAGCCGCCCGGAAAGATACTGGGCCTGCGTCATGGTCGCCTGCGATCATGGTCCTTCGGCCGCGCCGCGGCAAGCAGGCTCTTGCCCGGCGGCCGCGCGTGAGGCACCTGCCGGAGCATGACCATGCTGTTCGACCTGCCCGCCGCTCCGTCCGTCGCCGTACTCGGCGAGACGGCCCGCTTCCCCGTGCGCCGCATCTTCTGCGTCGGCCGCAACTACGCGGCCCACGCGAAGGAGATGGGCTTCTCGCCCGACAAGGACGCGCCGTTCTATTTCACCAAGTCGCCCTGGGCGATCTGCCCCTCGGGCGCGGCGATCGCCTATCCGCCGGGCACGGCGGACTGCCACTACGAGATGGAACTGGTCGTCGCCATCGGCGCGCCGGCCTTCCGCGTGGCCGAGGCGGACGCGCTGTCGGTCGTGCTCGGCTATGCCTGCGGCTTCGACATGACCCGGCGCGACTTGCAGAACGAGGCACGCGGCCAGGGCCGCCCCTGGGACCTGGGCAAGGATTTCGAGAACGCCGCGGTGATCGCCCCGATCACCCGCGCCGCCACCTTCGGCGCGCCGGCCGGCCAGGCGATCCGACTGACGCAGAACGGCGCGGTGAAGCAGGACGCGGTGCTTGCGGACATGATCTTCACCGTGCCCGAACTGATCGCCCACCTTTCGCGCCATTACCACCTCGCGCCGGGCGACCTACTCTACACCGGCACGCCGGCCGGCGTCGGGCCGATCGCGCCGGGCGACCGGCTTGTCGGGACGATCGACGGACTGACGCCGGTGGAGCTGACGATCGAAGCCGCCGAATAAAGCGCGCCGCTCCCGTGCCGCTCCGAGGCGCTCGGCGCATTCCGGACTTGCCAAGCGAAAGATAGCATATACTATCTTATCGGCGAATCCGGGAGAGAACGATGACGGTGGAAATCGAGCCGGCGATACTGCCCTACCTGGCGGACCTCGAAGGCGCGGTCGCCAACCTCGCGCAGACCTGGCGGCCCGACGATCCGGCCTTTCGCGCCGACGTCTATCGCCAGACGATGACGAGCCTGTCCTACGCCTATTTCATGTATTTCCACGCCGACGCCGAGCATCCCGACTGGGCGCCGCTGTGGAACCCGGTCTACACGCTGCAGCCCAACCCGGACGACATCTATGTGCAGACGCCGATCCGGGGCGATCTGACCTACCGCGTCTCGGGCAACCGCGGGACCTGCAAGATCCTCTCGTTCACCACGCAGGCCGCGCTTTCGGGCACGATGGACGAAATGCCGCGGCCCAACGGGCACAACGAACTCGACGCCAACGACCTCGGCATCGGGTTGGGCGAGGATTTCGAGATCGTGTTCAGCGCCGAGCGCCCGGCCGGCCATACCGGCCACTGGGCGCCGATCGCGCGCGAGGCGCGCGGCATGTACCTGCGCTATCGCATGTACGACTGGGCCAATGAGACAGACCCGGTGCTGTCGATCGAATGCCTCGACCCGGTCCCGCCCAAGCCGCGCCTGGCGCCAGGGGAAATCCTCGACCGCATCCGCGAGATGGCCAGGTTCCCCGCGCGCAAGACGAAGCTCTACTACGCCATGCAGAACGGGGTGATGGAGCGCGTCGGCTGGAACGTGTTCGAGCCGATCCGCATGCCCGGCGCGCTGGTCAAGCAGACCTACTGGCCGGCGAACTTCCAGTTCGATCCCGACGAGGCGCTGATCGTCGAGACCGAGATTCCGGCCCGCGCGCCCTACTGGAACATCCAGCTCAACGACCCTTATTTCAACGCGCTCGAATACGTCTACCGCCTGTCCAGCACCAACGGCGCGATGGCCAGGCTTTCCTCCGACGGGAAGTTCCGCGCGGTGATCGCGCTCGACGACCCCGGCGTGCCCAACTGGCTCGATCCGGCGGGCTATACCGAAGGCGGCATCTACGGCCGCTGGTACGACTGCGACAGCGAGCCGCTGCCGACGATCCGGCGCGTCAAGCTGGCCGAGCTGCGCGACCATCTGCCGGCCGACACGCCGGTCGTGACGCCGGAGGAACGGGCCGAAGAACTGCGCATCCGCGTGCGCGCCTGCCAGCGCCGGAAGCGCTGGTGAAATTGCAAGGAACGCCAGCGTCGGAAGCGCTGGTGAACGGCGGCCCCGCACGGGGACACATTGCCAACGCCTGAGGTGTCCACACCAGGGAAGACTGACGAAAATGGACTTCAGCTACGATCCGCCCGAGAATTTCCGCACCTCGCTCGACCGGCTGCATGAGCTGGTGGCGAAGGAGGTGGGCAGCGACGACTTCGGCCCGGCCGACTACCTGCCCGCGCTCAAGGTCATGCTCCAGTCGATGGACTACGACCCGCACTTCTCCGAGCAGGGCAGGCGCGGCGCCTGGGGGCAGGTCGTGGGTGTGCTGCGCAGCCGGGCGCATGCAATCAAGGCGATGAAGGCGAACCCGGGCTTCGACGCGCGGCCCATCCTCGATCCCGTCGTCATCACCGGCGTGCCGCGCACCGGCACCACCGCGCTGCACCGGCTGATGGCGGTCGACCCGCGCTTCCAGGGGCTGCAGACCTGGCTGATCGACAACCCGATGCCGCGTCCGCCGATCGACACCTGGCAGGACTACCCGGAATTCCGCCGGACCATCGCCCAGCTCGAGACGCAGTACGCCGCCGCCGACACGCGCGCCGCGCACCTGCGCGCCGCCGAGGAAGTGCACGAGTGCTGCATGATCCTGTGGCACAGCTTCAACAGCAACATCTGGGCCTGCGGAAGCTGGTCCTCGCCGACCTATGACGCCTGGCGGCAGAGCCAGCCCGAGGATGCGGCCTATGCCTATTACTACCGCTGCGTGCAGCTCATCGGCAGCAACGAGCCGGACAAGCGCTGGCTGCTGAAGAACCCCGGCCATATCGACCAGCTCGACCTGCTGTTCGCCATCTATCCCGACGCCCGGGTGATCCAGACGCACCGCGATCCCGCCAAGGCGGTCCCCTCGCTGTGCTCGCTGCTGATGAACCTGCACCCGATCTTCGAGGAAGGCCGCTACGAGCAGCGCGCGCACAACATGCTGGCGCGCGAGGCGGGGAAGTGGGCCCAGTCCGTGCGCCGCGCCGACGCGGTGCGCGCGCAGCACCCCGGCCAGGTGATGGACGTGATCCACGCCGACTTCCACCGCGACCCGATGGCCGTGCTCGACAGCATCTACCGCTTCATCGGCATGGAAATCGACGATGGCCTGCGCGCCCGCTTCGCGCAGCGCATCGCCGAGAAGCCCGAGCTGCAGCACGGCGTCCATCGCTACGACCTTGCCGACTTCGGCATGACCGCGGACGAGATTCGCGAGCAGTACGGCGATTACATCCAGCGCTACGATCTGGTGGAGAAGAAGGCATGAAGGCGGCGATCTATCCGGGCGGCGGCAACCCGGTCACCATCGAGGAACTGCCCGATCCGCAGCCCGGCCCCGACGAGGTGCTCATCAAGGTCCACCGCTGCGGCATCTGCGGCACCGACCTGTCGTTCACCCGCGGGACCATGTGGGACTTCGGCACGAACACCCAGTTCGGCCACGAATACGCCGGCGAGATCGTCGAACTGGGCCGCAACGTCACGAACTTCCGCGTCGGCGAGCGCATCGCCGTGCTGCCCTCGGTCGCCTGCGGCGAGTGCCCTTCGTGCCGCACGCTCGACAACAACGTGCTGTGCCAGGCGATGCCGGGCACGGCCATGGTCGGCTTCGCCGAGCTGGCGAGGGTGCCGACGAGCGTGGCGACCCGGTTGCCCTCGGTGCTGTCGATGGCCGACGGCGCGCTGATCGAGCCGCTGGCGATCAGCCTCTACGGCGTGAAGCTGGCGCAGATCAGGCCGGGCGACCGGGTGCTGGTGCTCGGCGGCGGCACTGTCGCGCTCTATGCGATCTACTGGGCGCGGCGGCTGGGGGCCGGCAGGATCGTCGCCATGTCGCGCTCGGCCCGGCGCAAGGATCTCTGCCTCGAGATGGGCGCGGACGCCTTCATCCCCTACGGCGACAACGAGATCAGCGAGACGATCGAGGCGCTGGGCGGAGCGCCGCAGGTCGTGTTCGAATGCGTCGGCGCCGAAGGGATGCTGAGCAAGGCGGTGATGCACGTCACCCAGTTCGGCAGGATCGTCAGCCTGGGCTTCTGCACCTCGCCCGACCCGCTGATCCCCGGCATGGCCAGCTACAAGTGCGCCTCGATCCAGTTCGCGGTCGGCTATTCGATGACCGAGTTCCGCTATATCGCCGACCAGATGGACAAGGGCCACTGCGACCCCAAGGCGATCATCACCAACGACATCCCCCTGCTCGACCTGCCGAAGATGATGGAGGCGCTGCGCGGGCCGAACGAGGAAACCAAGGTCCACGTCCGCATGTGACGCCGGCGCGACATCCTTCGACAAGCTCAGGATGAGCGGGGTTGGGTGCCTGAACAAGTTCCGCTCGTGCTGAGCTTGTCGAAGCACGCGCACCAACCGGAGAGAGATCGCAATGACCGCCCCCATCCCCGCGCTCGTCGTCGGCACCGGCTTCGGCTGCCGCATCCACGTGCCCGCGCTGCGCGCGGCCGGCTTCGAGGTGGTCGGC
>JBAYPJ010000073.1:0-17823 GCA_041677785.1 Novosphingobium sp.
CAAGAAACAGGCCGCCCCATCCCAAGCTAGGCGCAAGAAGATGGCACTCCTAGAAGCCGTACGCTTCAAGCGCCCATCGCCCAAGCGCTAACCTCCGGGTTTGTAAAGTGCATAATTCCCAAAACGAAAGGGGATCATGCCCTTTGCAAACACTACACTCGTTCAGGCTGAGCGGCCTGGGTGGTTGGTGTTTGCAATCGGCATAGTCTCCAAAACGAAAGGGCGCCCGGGTTTCCCCGGGCGCCCTCGAAACTCTTCGCTGTGAAGCGAGAATTACTGCTTCACGGCGTCCGAAGCAGCGGCAGCGGCTTCCGAAGCGGCGCCAGCGGCAGCAGCGGCGGCGTCCGTCGCGGCGTCCGTGGCGGCAGCAGCAGCTTCCGTAGCGGCGGCAGCGGCATCGGTAGCGGCGGCAGCGGCATCACCGGCGGCGTCGGTGGCGACTTCGGCGGCGTCGGTGGCGGCGTCGGAAGCTTCTTCCGCACCCTTCGAGCAAGCCGAGAGGCCGAGGACCGTGACGGCAGCAGCAGCAGCGAGAACGATCTTGCGCATGTATGGTATCCTTGAACAGCGAGTGGACCAAGCACGGCACAAGGCCGGGCCGAAAGCCTACTGCAACAGTAGACTTCGCGCGTCAATTAACCAGCTTGGCGTGTCGATGCAAGCATCTAGTCGCAATTCGCCCGTATCCGGCGCCACGGCAGGCTGCGCAGGCTAGGACAAGATTGTGTCGAGGTTGTGACCGAATTGCATTTCGCGGCGATTCTTCGGGCCGGCGCCCCGGCCCGATTCCCGGCCGGGCGCGGCTTCCCCCCCGCAGGTTCAATCGCTAGGTAGGGCGGCATGGCGCCCAAGCAGCATCTCTACCTCGTCGATGGATCGGCCTATATCTTCCGGGCCTATCATCGCCTGCCGCCGCTGACCGATCCGCAAGGCACGCCGGTCGGCGCGGTCTATGGCTACACGACCATGCTGTGGAAGCTGGCCGACGATCTCAACAAGGCCGACGGCCCGACGCATCTCGCCGTGGTGCTGGACAAGGCGGCGACTTCGTTCCGCAACGAACTCTATGACCAGTACAAGGCCAACCGGCCCCCGCCGCCCGAGGACCTCGTCCCGCAATTCCCCCTGATCCGCGACGCCACGCGCGCCTTCTCGTTGCCCTGCATCGAGGAGGCCGGGGTCGAGGCGGACGATATCATCGCCTCCTACGCGTGCGAGGCGGCGCGGCGCGGCTGGGACGTCACCATCGTCTCGTCGGACAAGGACCTGATGCAGCTCGTCGGTCTATGCGCGGAGCCCGACGACGGCGTCGAGGGCGGCTGCGTCGACATGCTGGACACGATGAAGAACCAGCGCATCGCCGTGCCCGAGGTGATCGAGAAGTTCGGCGTGCCGCCCGAGAAGGTGGGCGACGTGCTCGCGCTGATGGGCGATTCGGTGGATAACGTTCCCGGCATCCGCGGCATCGGCCCCAAGACGGCGACCAGGCTGATCCAGGAGCACGGCGATCTCGAATCGGCACTGGCCGCCGCCCCGGCGATGAAGCCGGGCAAGCTGCGCGAGAGCCTGATCGAGCAGGCCGAGATGGCGCGCCTCTCGCGCCGGCTCGTCGCGCTCAAGGACGATTGCCCGCTGCCCGTGGCTCTGGAGGACTTCGCGCTCGGCGCGATTCCGCCAGAGCCGCTCGCGGCCTTCCTCGAGAAGCACGGTTTCACCAGCCTGCTGCGGCGGCTGGGCGCCGGTCAGGGCAGCCCCGCATCGGTGACGCGGCTCGATCCCGCGAAGCCCGTCACCGCCGCGGCCGGCCCGGCCGAAGGCGCCGCCCGGCAGCCGCCGCCCGAGATGCCGCCGATCGACACCGGCGCCTACCACTGCGTCACCACGCTGGAAGACCTGTCCGGCTGGATCGACCGTGCCTTCGCCGCGCGCAAGGTGGCTGTCGACACCGAGGCGACCAGCCTCGACCCGATGCGCGCCGAACTGTGCGGGGTGAGTCTGGCGGTGGCGCCGGGCGAGGCCTGCTATATCCCGCTGGGCCACGGCGGCACCGACATGTTCGCCGAAACGCCGGCGCAGATCGACCGCGACGCCGCGCTGGCGCGGCTCAAGCCGCTGCTGGAAAGCGACGCGGTGCTCAAGATCGGCCAGAACGCCAAGTACGATATCAACATCTTCGCCCGGTGCCTGCCCGAACAGGGGGGCATCGCCGTCGCCCCGGTCGACGACAGCATGATCATCAGCTTCTGCCTCGACGCCGGGCGCAGTCTCGACGGCATCGGCGGCGGGCACGGCATGGACGAGCTGTCGCAAAAGCTGCTCGGCCACACGCCGATCACGTTCAAGGACGTCTGCGGCACGGGCAAGAAGGCGATCGGCTTCGGCGAAGTGCCGCTCGACCGCGCCACCTGCTACGCCGCCGAGGATGCCGACGTGACCTTGCGGCTGCATCGCGTGCTCAAGCCGCGCCTGCCGGAAGAGGGCGGCACACGCATCTACGAGCGGGTCGACCGGCCGCTGATCCCGGTGGTGGCGCAGATGGAGCGCCACGGCATCAAGGTGGACCGCGAGCGGCTGGCGATGCTTTCGGCCGAATTCGCGCGCGAGATCGGAGCGCTGGAGACCGAAATCCACGCTCTTGCCGGCGAGGTCTTCACCATCGGCAGCCCCAAGCAGCTCGGCGACGTGCTGTTCGACCGGATGGGCTTCAAGGGCGGCAAGAAGGGCAAGAGCGGCCAGTATTCGACCGACCAGAGCGTACTGGAAGCGCTGGCCGCCGATGGGCTCGAGATGGCGCGCAAGGTGCTCGACTGGCGCCAACTCGCCAAGCTGCGCTCCACTTATACCGAAGCGCTGCAGGCAGCGATCAATCCCGCAACGGGCCGCGTCCACACCTCGTATTCGCTGGTCGGCGCGCAGACCGGGCGGCTCTCCTCGACCGAGCCCAACCTGCAGAACATCCCGATCCGCACCGAGATCGGCCGCCAGATCCGCGACTGCTTCGTGGCCGAGCCGGGCCACGTGCTGCTCGCCGCCGACTACAGCCAGATCGAGCTGCGGCTCGCCGCGCACATGGCCGACGTGGCGACGCTCAAGCAGGCCTTCGCCGCGGGCGAGGACATCCACGCGCGCACCGCGACCGAGATGTTCGGCACGGTCGACCGCGACACGCGCGCACGCGCCAAGACGATCAACTTCGCCATTCTCTACGGCATCTCGCGCTGGGGCCTGGGCACCCGCCTCGGCGTGCCGGCGGAAGAGGCGCAGGCGATGATCGACCGCTATTTCGAGCGTTTTCCCGGCATCCAGCGCTATATCGTCCACACGCTCGAATCGGTGCGCGAGAGCGGCTATTCCGAGACGCTGTTCGGCCGCAAGACCTGGTTCCCGCGAATCAACTCGAAGAACCAGGCCGAGCGCCAGGGCAGCGAACGCGCGGCGATCAACGCGCCGATCCAGGGCACCAGCGCCGACATCATCAAGCGCGCCATGGCCCGCATGGGGCCCGCCCTGATCGCCGCCGGACTGCCGGACGTCAGGATGCTGCTGCAGGTCCACGACGAACTGGTGTTCGAACTGCCCGAGCGCGACGTCGCGGCGGCGACGCCGGTGATCCGCCGCGTCATGGCCGAGGCGGCGGGGCCGTCGGTGCGCCTCGACGTGCCGCTTGGGGTCGAGATCGGCGTCGGCCCGAGCTGGGGGGCGGCGCATTGATCCTGCCCTCGCGCGAGGCCCTGCTGCATTGGACGGGGCAGGCCACCGCCGTCGCGCTGGCCGCAGTGGTGGCGATCGTCGCCGCGCTGATCGTGCATTTCGCGCTTTTCGCCGTGCTTGGCCGCATTACCCGCATCTCGCAGCTCAAGACCGACGGGCTGGTGGTCGCGCGGCTGCGCCAGCCGCTGCGCTGGTCGCTGATCGCCGTCGCCATCTCGCTCGCGGGCGAAGCCCAGCCGGCGCTCGCCCAATTGTGGAGCAGCATCGCGCGCTTCGTCGTGCCGGCGCTGCTCGGCTGGGTCGCCTTCGCGCTGATGAAGGCCTTTGCCGTGGCCATGGACAACCGCGCCGAGCTTTCGGCGGACGAGCTGGCCGCGCGCAGCCGCCGCACGCGCATCGCCATCCTGTCGCGCACGGCAAGCTTCGTCATCGTCTTCGTGACCGTGGCGCTGATGCTGCTCGGCATCCCGGGTGTGCGCAACGTCGGCGTGACGCTGATGGCCTCGGCGGGCCTCGCCGGGCTTGCCGTCGGCGCGGCGGCGCAACCGGCGCTGAAATCGCTGATCGCCGGCATCCAGATGGCCGTGACCGAGCCGATCCGCATCGGCGACTTCGTGGTGATCGACGGCGAGAGCGGGCGGGTCGAGGATATCCGCATGACCTATGTGGTCATCCGCATCGGCGACGAGCGGCGGCTGATCGTGCCGACCGCCAAGTTCCTGGACACGACCTTCCAGAACTGGACGCGCGTTGCCGGCGGGCTGACCGGCACGGTGACGCTGTCGATCCTGCCGGGCCACCCGGTCGCCCCGATCCGCGCGGCGTTCGAGGCGCTGCTGCAGGACCAGCCCGACTGGGACCGCCGTGCGGGGAGCTTGCAGGTGGCCGAGCTGAAGGTCGACCATGTCGAACTCAGGCTGGCGGTGAGCGCGAAAGACCCCGCCGCGCTGGCCCGCCTGCGCCTGGCGGTGCGCGAGGCGATGGTGGAATGGCTTCGCGCCGAGATGCCCGAGGCGCTGAAGAAGGTTTGAACCGCACGTCGTCCCGGCAAAGGCCGGGACGACATTTCTTCTCCCGTTAGGAGCCGTGCTTGCGCTCGCGCGTGGACTCCACCATCCCCGGCACGATGAAGCCGATCGGAGAGACTTCCATGGCGCGCTTCTTCAGCTCGCCCTTCATCTTCTCGTATTCGGCTTCCATCTCGGCCGTCACCGTCGCGCGCGAATCGGCGAGCGCCTCGGCAAAGTCGTCGGCAGTCACCTGCACCACCTCGGCGCCGCGCTTGCGGATGGCGATGAGGCCGGCGCGGCGCACCACGTCCTCGAGGTCGGCGCCGGTGAAGCGCTCGGACTCGGCCGCGATTCCAGCCAGGTTCACGTCGTCCGCCAGCGGCATCCGCGCCGTGTGGATGCGCAGGATGTGCTCGCGGCCTTCCTCGCTCGGCGTGCCGACATAGACCAGCTCGTCGAAGCGGCCGGGCCGCAGCAGCGCCGGGTCGACCAGCGCCGGGCGGTTGGTCGCGCCGATCAGCACGACCGACTGCAGTTCCTCCATGCCGTCCATCTCGGCAAGGATGGTGTTGACCACCCGCGCCGTCACCTGCGGCTCGCCCATGCTGGCCGAGCCGCGCGCGGGGACGAGGCTGTCGATCTCGTCGATGAAAATGACGCAGGGCGCCACCTGCCGCGCGCGGGCGAAGAGGCGGGCGATCTGCTGCTCGCTCTCGCCGTACCACTTGGACAGCAGGTCGGACGACTTGATCGCGATGAAGTTGGCTTCCGCCTCCTTCGCCACGGCCTTGGCCAGCAGCGTCTTGCCGGTTCCGGGCGGGCCGTAGAGCAGGAAGCCCTTGGCCGGCCGGATGCCCAGCCTGTGGAACGCCTCGGGGTTCTTCAGGGGCAGTTCCACCCCCTCTCTGAGCTTGAGCTGCGCGTCGTCGAGCCCGCCGATGTCGGCCCAGCCGATGTTCGGCACCTGCACCATGACCTCGCGCATCGCCGAAGGCTGGACGCGCTTGAGCGCCGCCACGAAGTCCTCGCGCGTCACCGAGAGGCTTTCCAGCACTTCGGGCGGGATGGTCTGCGCCTCGAGGTCGAGCCTGGGCATGATCCGCCGCACCGCCTCGATCGCCGCCTCGCGGGTCAGCGCGGCAAGGTCGGCGCCGACGAAGCCGTGCGTCGTGCGGGCCAGCTCGTTCAGGTCGACGCCCTCGGCCAGCGGCATGCCGCGGGTGTGGATGCCGATGATCTCGCGCCGCCCGCTCTCATCAGGCACGCCGATGATGATCTCGCGGTCGAAGCGGCCGGGACGGCGCAGGGCCTCGTCGATCGCATCGGGGCGGTTGGTGGCGGCGATGACGACGATGTTGGAGCGCGAGTGTAGCCCGTCCATCAGCGTCAGGAGCTGCGCGACGAGGCGCTTTTCCGCCTCGCCGTGAACCTGCGTGCGCTTGGGCGCGATCGAATCGATCTCGTCGATGAAGATGATCGAGGGGGAGGACTTGCCCGCCTCCTCGAACACCTCGCGCAGCGCCTTCTCGCTCTCGCCATAGCCCGAGCCCATGATCTCGGGTCCATTGATCGTGAAGAAGGCGGCCTCGCTCTCGTTGGCGACGGCGCGCGCGAGCATGGTCTTGCCGGTTCCCGGCGGGCCGTGCAGCAGCACGCCGCGCGGCGGATCGACGCCGAGCCGGGTGAACAGCTCGGGATAGCGCAGCGGCAGCTCGACCATCTCGCGCAATTGGCGGATGGTATCGCCCATGCCGCCGACGTCGTCATAGTTGAGCCCGGCGCGGCTGAGCCGCGCTTCCTCGAACTCCTCGCGCAGCTCCACCTCGGTGTTCTCGTCGATGTGGACGATGCCCTTGGGCGCGGTCGAGACGACCGTGAGGCGGATCTGGGTCAGCGCATAGGCGGGCGCATTGAACATGCGGGCAAGCTGCGGCGGCATGTCGCGGACCTGCTGCTGGCCGGCGGTGGCGACGATGTCGCCCGCGAGCAGCGGCCGGCCGAAGAAGTTGCGCTTGAGCGCCACCGACGGGCCCTGCAGCCGCATCTCGCGCTGCGCGGGGGCGAAAACGACGCGTTGTGCGGGGCGCGATTCGGCTTTGCGCACGGTGACGTGATCGCCCGAGCCGACCTCGGCATTGGCGCGCTGCAAGCCGTCGAGGCGGATCACTTCCAGCGCTTCGTCCTCCGCATAGGCGGCGACGGCGCGAGCCACGGTGGCGCTCTTGCCGTTGATTTCCAGCACGTCGCCCTCCAGCGCGCCGAGCGCCGAGAGCGCCGACTTAGGCAGGCGGGCGATGCCCTGCCCACTTTCTTCCTGGCGCGCGGCCGCGACCTGCAGCCGGACCGTCCGTTCTTCCACGCTTGCCGTTGCGTCGGCCATGAGTTTGTCCCCGATTACGTCCCCTCGGCGCGAGGTTCTTGCAAGCTAGGAACTGCCTGTCCCGATTGCAAAGGGAGAGATTGGGTGCGTGGGACCCGAAGCCAAAAAAAGGCCCGGTCGTTGCCGACCGGGCCGTGGAAGTTTTGGGAGAGGATGCCTGAAAGGCAGTTTGTATATGATCCATCTCGTAATTTTTTGCAAGTGCGAAATGAAGGAAAAGTGATTGCAAAAATTGCAACACTTATTGCGGAATGCTCCATCGCCCTGAAATAAACGAATTAAATTTTGGGAAGCGCACGGTATCCGGCTAACATAGCTGTCAGGAGTGCGGGAGATTGCTGCGCTGCATCAAGCGTTTTCGCCAATGCAAAGAGGCCGGCCGTCGCTCAATGCGCCATCAGCAGCGCCGGGCGGGGACAGTCCCTGAGGAAATAGCGCGTGACCCCGCCGAACAGGAACTCGCTCATGCGGCTACGGCCATAGGCGCCCATGATCAGCAGTTCCCCGCCCAGCCGCAGCGTCGCGGCGGCCAGCGTTTCCTCGGTCGAGCCCTTGCGGGCAAGCTGGTGCGGCTCTGCCTTGATCGAATGGCGCGCGAGATAGCGCACCGCGTCGGCGGCGGGGAAGCCGCCGGACTTCTCCTCGACGGTCAGCACGTTCACCGACGCGCAGCGGGCAAGCAGCGGAATGGCGCCGCGCAGGGCCGCCGCCGCCTCGTTGCCGCCGTCCCAGGCGACGCAGGCGTTTGTCACCGGCACGGGCAGCGACTTGTCGTTGGCGAGGACCAGCACCGGCGTGCGGGTCGCCAGCACGACCTCTCCGGCGATCGCGCTGCCGCGCGAGAGGATAACGATGTCGGCCAGCCGCGAGGCCACCGCCAGCGCCTCGACCGGCTCTTCCTCGCTGCGGATCACGTCGTAGGGCAGGCCCTCTTCGCGCAGGCGTTGCCGCAGGCGCGCGGCCTGGCTGTCGTCGTCGGCCAGCGCCTGTTTCATCGCGTCGGAGGCGACGTAGCTTCCGCCCATCGGGTCCATCGAGATGTAGCGGCCGATCGGCGTATCGACGAGCAGCGTGATGTGCCCCTCATTCGCCTTGGCGAGCGCCAGCGCCGTCTCGAGCCGGGCCGGCATGGCCGGGCTGCGGTCCGCATAGACGAGGATCGAACGCATCTGGAGTCTCCCGCTTGTTTTTCCGCTTGCACTTGATCGGAGCTTCTCGCCTTGACGCCGATCAATCCCCGCACACCGCGTGCCGTTTTTCGGCCGAAAGATACCATGGCCGGTGCTCACGGCAATGCGGGGGCCTTCGTCTTTCAGCAGGCCGCCAGCAGCCGGCGCGCGGCCTCGACGCAGCGCCGCGTCCTTTCGCGCGGGCCCACGCCCTGCTCGGCGAGCGTGCGCATCGGGATCTCCAGGCTCAGCGTCACCCCGTCCGGCACCAGCGACACGAACCCGGCCAGCGGCAGCTCGCCCTCGCCGGGGGCCAGGCGCTCGTACATCGCCTCTTCCAGATAGGTCGCGAAGCGCGGGGCCCAGGGCGCGTCGGCGAGCTGGACATAGCCGACGAGGGCCGGGTCGAGCGCAGCGAAGTCCGCCAGCGTGTTGCCCAGGCGGAAGAAGTGCATCGAATCGATCAGCAGCGAGAAGTTCGCGCGCGCCACCGCGTCTACGATGGCGAGCGCCGGCCCGACCCGGTCGAGCGGCCCCAGCGATCCCATCTCGGCGCTGACGAGCAGGCCGCGCTCGGCCGCCAGCTCGCTTAGCGTACCGAACCCGTCGATCGCCTGGTGCATGTCCTTGCCGATGCTGACGACGTTGATCCGCCCGCAGCCCAGCTCGGCGACGAGATCGAGGTCGCCGGCGAAGCGGCGCACATCCTGGCCGGGCAACACGGCGAAGCCTTCGACGATGGCGATCGCCACGCCCCGGTCACGGCACACGGCCACGGTCTCCCGCCGCAGCGCCGCATCGTCGCGCAGCGACCAGTCGGGATGGCCGTCCGGGTTGTAGCCCGGCGCCGGGGTCAGGCCGATGCCGACGCTCGCGCAGCCGAGATCGGCGGCGAGCGTCACGAGTTCGGCGGGCGGCATGCCGAACAGTCCCAGCCTGTCGATGCCCAGCCGGCGCATGATCTTCTCCCTTGCCCCGACAGTCCCACGCTTTGCGCGGAGCGGTCAATCGGGAAAGCCGGCGGGCGGGCGCCTTCGCAATTGCAGCGCGCCGGAGCTTGGGCTAACCGGCAGGCTCCCGCTCCTGAGGAGGCTCCATGAACAAGCTCTACCCCACGGCTGCAGCGGCGCTCGACGGGCTGCTCCGCGACGGCCTTCTGATCGCCTGCGGCGGCTTCGGCCTTTGCGGCGTTCCCGAGCGGCTGCTCGACGCAGTGCGCGACAGCGGTGTCAAGAACCTGACTTTCGCCTCGAACAACGCCGGCATCGACAACGAGGGCATCGGCAAGCTGCTGCGCACGCAGCAGGTGGGCAAGATGATCTCGTCCTATGTCGGCGAGAACAAGGAGTTCGAACGCCAGTACCTTGCGGGCGAGCTGGAGGTGGAGTTCTGCCCCCAGGGTACGTTGGCCGAGCGCATGCGCGCCGGCGGTGCCGGCATCCCCGGCTTCTACACGAGAACCGGCGTCGGCACGCTCGTCGCCGAGGGCAAGGAAGTGAAGGTCTTCGACGGAGAGGAGTTCATCCTCGAGCGCGGCATCTTCGCCGATCTCTCGCTGGTCAAGGCGTGGAAGGCCGATGAGACCGGTAACGTCGTGTTCCGCAAGACCGCGCGCAACTTCAACGTGCCCGCGGCCACCTGCGGAAAGGTCTGCGTCGTCGAGGTGGAGGAAGTGGTGCCCGCGGGCTCGCTCGACCCCGACGGCATCCACCTGCCGGGCGTATTCGTCCAGCGCCTGATCGTCGGCGCGCCTTATGACAAGAAGATCGAGTTCCGTACGGTCCGCGAGAGGGAGAGCGCCTGATGCCTTGGGATCGCAATCAGATGGCCGCGCGCGCCGCCCGCGAGCTGCGGGACGGCTTCTACGTCAATCTCGGCATCGGCATCCCGACGCTGGTGGCCAACCACGTGCCCGAGGGCGTGACGGTGACGCTGCAATCGGAGAACGGCATGCTCGGTATCGGCCCGTTCCCCTATGCGGGGGATGAAGATCCCGACCTGATCAATGCGGGCAAGCAGACGATCAGCGAGCTGCCGCACTCGGCCTATTTCGACAGCGCCACCAGCTTCGGCATGATCCGCGGGGGCCACATCGACCTGGCCGTGCTCGGCGGCATGGAAGTGTCCGAGACCGGCGACCTCGCCAACTGGATGGTGCCGGGCAAGATGATCAAGGGTATGGGCGGGGCCATGGACCTCGTCGCCGGGGTCAAGAAGATCATCGTCGTCATGGAGCATACGGCCAAGGACGGCTCGGCCAAGTTCATTCCCGCCTGCACCCTGCCGCTGACGGGGCGCAACGTGGTCGACATGATCATCACCGACCTTGCCGTGTTCCAGCGGCCGGACCACAATTCGCCGTTCCGACTCGTCGAGCTGGCCCCGGGCGTGACCGCCGACGAGGTGAAGGCGAAGACGACCGCGCAATACCAGGATTAGGGAGAACCTTTGATGGCCGATATCGCCGAGATTCCGCTGACCCGCATCGATGGCGCCGCCGACAAGCTCGCCAACCACAAGGGCAACGTCCTGCTGGTGGTCAACGTCGCCTCGAAGTGCGGCCTCACCCCGCAGTACGAAGGGCTGGAAAAGCTCTACAAGCAGTACCAGGACAAGGGCTTCGAGGTGCTGGGCTTCCCCGCCAACGATTTCGGCGCGCAGGAGCCGGGCACCAACGAGGAAATCGTCGCGTTCTGCTCGGCCAATTACGGCGTGTCCTTCCCGATGTTCAGCAAGGCCGACGTCACCGGTCCCGGCAAGCAGCCGCTCTATGCCGCGCTGACCGCGGCGGTGCCGACCAAGCAGGGCCCGGCCGCGGAGTTCCGCGATCGCCTCAAGGGCTACGGCATGACGCCGACCGAGGACCCGGAGGTGCTGTGGAACTTCGAGAAGTTCCTGATCGGCCGCGACGGCCAGATCGCCGCGCGCTTCGCGCCGGGCACCGAGCCGGGCGATCCCGCCCTCGTCGGGGCGATCGAGGCCGAACTGGCCAAGTAGGGCGCTGGGGAAACGGTAAGCTGGGGAAACGCCGCGGGCCGCGCTATAGGAAGGCATGGCCCGCTATCCCTTCGCTTCGCCCGATACCGCCATGTTCGAGCGCCTGGCCCGCGCCGCGCTCGATGCGCTGCCCGAGCCGTTCCGTGACTATCTCGGCGACGTGGTGATCCGCGTCGAGGAGTTCGCCGATGCGGAGACGCTCGACGTGATGGGCATCGACGATCCCTGGGAACTCACCGGCCTCTACCACGGCCGTCCGCTGAGCGAGCAGTCGGTCTGGGCCACCGCCGACATGCCGCCGATGATCACGCTCTATCGTGCCCCGCTGCTGCAGGAATGGCGTGAGACCAGGGTGGAACTGGCCGACCTGATCACCCACGTCGTGGTGCACGAAGTCGGCCATCACTTCGGCCTTTCGGACGACGACATGCACCGGATCGAGGACGACGACGGCTGGCCGGGCGGATAGGCCATCCGCACGGCGCCAACGGTACCAGCACCGGGCAGGTCAGGTGCCGTCGCTGCGCAGGTCGTCCTCCTTCGCGCCGGGGCCGTACTTGTCCTCGTTGTCGTCGAAGTTCGGCTCGCCGGTGTAGGCCGAGTTGTCGATGCGGCCGCTGCTCACCATCTGCCGCATGTGGTCCACCACGTCCTCGACGTCGTCGCCGTCTTCGCCAGTGGGCACCTTCTCGCTCTCCTCCAGGCCGAGGTCGTCGGACGAACGGCCCAATGCCGCGTCGGCGAAGGTTTGCGATTGTGCGTCTTCGTCGTTTTGCTCGGCGTTCTGGTTCTCGGGTGCGAGGTCTTCGGTCTGGCGATCCTCGCCGTCGAACTTCCGAGGTCGGTCGGTCATGGCGCATCTCCTTTGCGGCTACAACGTAGCGGAGTGCGCGCCCGTTCCCGTCCGGCGGGTGCCGGGAGGGCCGGGATTCTCGGAGATGGGCGGCCATGAACGCAGGCGATGCGCCCATGCCCTGTCATTGGAGGCTAACGGTCGAAAATCTCGCGCGGGTGCTTCGCCAGCCATTCCTTCGGGCGCCGGGTCAGGCAGCGCACGCAAGTGAACCAGCCTGGCTTGCTCCGGCTTTCCGTCCACCTGTGCCCCCCTGTGAACGCACACAAAATCCTGGGTCCCAAACGCATGTGGAAATTCGGCTCGATCACATTGGAAACAAGGGCGCAGCCAGCATAGTCTCCAAGACTGACCCTGAGGTGAACGGGTCGCGCGCGGCCGGAATGGGCCGCTGCCGCGCCCGGTTCGACGGTGCGGCTGCCGGTCAGAGAACGATATCGAGTTCCACCCGTACCGAGGCGATGCGCCAGCCTTCGGGCTCCCGGCGGTAGGTGTCGAACACCGTCGCATAGGCGAGACCGAGGCCGGGGAGATCGGGCCGGGTTTCCTTGATGAAGGTCTCCTGCCGCCAGACGCCGGTGGCGTGGCTCTCGTCCTGGAATTCGATCTCGGGGATCGTGACGATGTGGAGCAGCATTTCCAGCGGCGCGAAGGCCTTGTGCATCATGCCGATCACCGTATCGCGGCCCGAGATCGGCGCGACCTCGGTACCAAGCACCCGGCCGGTGGGCGACATGTCGAGCAGGAAGTCCTGGGTCAGCACCTGATGCAGCCGGTCGAAGTCATGGCTGTCGATCGAGCGGCAATACTTCGCGCGCAGCAGCTTGATGTCCTCGAGCGCGAGGAGCCGTTCGAGGCCGTCCATACCGGTCTGGGCCATCACAGCGTTGCCTTCAGCGCTGCCGCCATGGCGACCACCGCCTCTGCGCGGGGCATCGCGGCCAACTGTTCGAACTGCGCCTTGTAGTGCGCGTTGGGGACATAGACCGGGCCCTTGGCGATGTTGTCGAGCGCAAGACGGGCCACCTCGCGCGCCGGCTGCATGTTCGGGATGGCTGCGTACTGTTCGGCATAGCGCGCGGTCGCTTCCGATTCGGTGGCGCCGGGGCAGAGCGTCAGCACGTCGACGCCGCTGCCGGCCAGCTCGCCGTAGAGCCCTTCGCCCAGCCCGATGACCAGCGCCTTGGTGGCGGAATAGGCGGTCGAGAAGGGGCAGCCGATGAACCCCTCGACCGAGCTGGTGAAGATGACCCCGCCCTTCCCGCGCGCCTTCAGCCGGGGCAGGAACCCGTGCGCGAGCTGCATCGGCGCGTGGCAGTTCACCGTCAGCATCCGCGCCATCTCGGCCGCGTCGGTGCTTTCGAATGCCCCGCGGATGTTGAACCCGGCATTGCTGACGACAAGGCCGATGTCGACTCCCTCGGTCGCGGCGAGCAGCGCCGCCGGCGCGTCGCACTGCGACAGGTCGGCCTTGCAGAGCTGCGATCGGGTGCTGTGGGCGGCGCGGAGACCGGCGGCGAGCGCTTCCAGCCGGTCAGTGCGCCGCGCCGTCAGGACGAGGTCGAAGCCGCGCTTGGCCAGTTCCTCGGCAAAGGCCCAGCCGATGCCCGACGATGCGCCCGTCACCAGCGCCACGGGGCCGTAGCGTTCCCGAAATTCGTTCATTTTCGTTCCTCACCCGCTTTTGGCCAGCCTAGCGCGGATTGGGCCGGCAGCGAAAGGGTGTGGCATCCGGAAATTCCCTATACGATATCGGCAGCGGGAGGTGGGCATGGCGGAACTCGTGATCCGGACGCAGGCGGGCAAAGTGGCAGGCGCGGCCCTGCCGGGATTGCGGCGCTGGCTCGGCATTGCTTATGCCCGGGCCGAGCGCTTCGCCGCGCCGCGCCCGGTGGAGCCCTGGGCGGGGGAGCGGCCGGCGACGTGCTTCGGCAGACAGTGCCCGCAGCAGATGGGCGGCAAGGTCCGCCGTGAGACGCTGGACGGCGCGGACTATGGCGAGGACTGCCTGTACCTCAACGTCTGGACGCCCGACGGCGGCGCGCCCGGGGCGAAACCGGTCATGGTCTGGATCCACGGCGGCGCCTTCATGGCGGGCAGCGCCAATCCCTATGATGCCTCGGCCCTCGCGCGCGAGGGTGATATCGTCGTCGTGACAATCAATTACCGCGTTGGCGTGCTGGGCTTCGTCAATTTCGCCGAGGCGCTGGGCCTGCCGGCGATTCCGTCGAACCTGGGCCTTCGCGACCAGATCGCCGCGCTCGAATGGGTGCGCGACAATATCGCCGCGTTCGGCGGCGATCCGGAGCGGGTAACGATCTGCGGCCAGTCGGCAGGATCGCTGTCGGTCTCGCTGCTGATGCTCTCTCCGGCTGCGCGCGGGCTGTTCCATGGCGCCGTGGCGCAGAGCGGCGCGGTCAGCCTGATCCACGACAGCGCGCGCGCGGTGCAGGACGCGCGCCGCTTCGTCGAACTGCTGGGGCTCGACCAGGGCGGCCTGGAGAAGCTGCGCACGATGGACATCGCCGAACTGATCGCGGCGCAGGGCGCGGTCGGCAAGGAGATCCGCAACGGCATTCCAGCGGCGCCGTGGTACGATGGGGACGTCCTGCCCGCCTCGCTCGCCGAGGCGCAGGCCCAGGTGGCCGCACCCGTGCCGCTGCTCGCCGGCGCGACGCGCGACGAGATCCGCCTGTTCGAGCTGCTGCCGGGCGATATCCTGCCGTCGAAATGGCCGGAGCTGGAAAAGCTGCTGTTCACCCAGCTTTCCGAAGCGCAGGCGCGCGCGGTGCTGGCCGCCTATCCGCGCGACCGCAAGGGCCGCACCGCGCTGGCCACCGACCTCACCTTCCTGATGCCGACGCGCAATTTCGCCCAGCGGCATGCCCGCAGCCAGCCGACCTGGTTCTACAGGTTCGACTATGCGCACCCGATCGCGGGGGCGGCGCACGGCCTCGACCTCACGCTGTTCTGGCCCTTCCGCGGCCTCAAGATGGCGCTGGCGCGCGGCGGTCCCGACAGCGGCCGGCGGGCGGCGCTGGGCCGGCGGATGCGCGGCCATGTCGCCCACTTCGTCCGGCACGGACATCCGGGGGCGGACTGGCCGGCCTACGAGCCCGAGAAGCGGACCGTCCGCATCTACGGCCTTGCCGACCGGCTGGAGGACGATCCCGAAGCCCAGCGCTTCGCCGCCTGGGCCGGGTGCGACGTTTCGCCGGGCGTGGTGCGGGGCTGAAGACGGATCGACTTGCGTGAAAGCGGGACCGGGCCGGCGCAGCGCCCGCTTCGGCAAAGCTGGGGCAGACTCCGGAAGCGATCGCATTTCCCACGTTGTCTTTTGGCCTGTGCTTCGTCAAAGCCGCGACATGTCGAATCCGCACGTCCCCGCCATGCTGGCCAAGGCCGAAACGCTCATCGAGGCGCTGCCCTATCTGCAGCGCTATGCCGGGCGCACCTTCGTCGTCAAATACGGCGGCCATGCCATGGGCGACCCCAAACTGGCGCGCGATTTCGCAGAGGATATCGTCCTCTTGAAGGCCGTCGGCATCAACCCGGTGGTCGTGCACGGCGGAGGGCCGCAGATCGGGGCGATGCTCAAGAAGCTGGGCGTCGAATCGCAGTTCGTCGACGGGCTGCGCGTGACGGACAAGGCCACGGCCGAAGTCGCCGAGATGGTCCTGTCGGGCGGGATCAACAAGGAACTGGTCGGCTGGATCAGCGCCGCGGGCGGCAAGGCCATCGGCGTTTCGGGCAAGGACGGCGGCATGGTCGTCGCCAGCAAGGTGACGCGCACCAAGAAGGACCCGGACAGCCAGATCGAGCAGGTGGTGGACCTGGGCTTCGTCGGCGAGCCGGAACTGGTCGACACCACGGTGATCAAGACGCTCTCGGCCGCCGGCATGATCCCGGTGATCGCCCCGATCGCGGCGGGCGCGGACGGCGCGACCTACAACATCAACGCCGATACCATGGCCGGCGCGATCGCGGCCGCGATCGGTGCGGCCCGGCTGTTCCTGCTGACCGACGTGACCGGCGTGCTCGACAAGGACAATAACCTGCTCACCGATCTGACGCCGCCCGACATTGAGCGGCTGGCCGCCAACGGGACCATCTCGGGCGGGATGATCCCCAAGCTCGAAACCTGCGTCCACGCCGTGCTGGCGGGCTGCGAGGCGGCGGTGGTCCTCGACGGCCGCGTGCCGCACGCCATGCTGCTCGAATTCTTCACCTCGCGCGGCGCGGGCACGCTGATCCGCGCCGGCTAGCGCGGGCAAGGCCAGCGGAACAGGAATGTGCGCCGTGGCTTATGGTCCTATGCCCGCACGCATTCCACTGGCCGTCGTCCTGGCGCTCCTGACGCTCTCTGCCTGCCACCGTACCGAGGAGCCGGCGCCGCCGGTCGAGACTGCAGCCGCGCCCGCCGCAGCGCCGTCCCGACCGGCGCCCGCGCGTGAGACTGTTGCGCTCGACGAGCGCCGGGATCCCGGCCGGGTGCTGCGCTTCTACGCCGCCGCGCTCCATGCGCGCGACTGGACGGCCGCGGCAAAGGCCTGGGGCCCGGGCAGCGGCGTGACCGCCGAAACGCTCAAGTCCGCCTACGACCGTGCCGACCCGCCCGTGCTGGAACTCGGCGAAGGCCAGGTCGAAGGCGCCGCGGGCTCGCTCTATTACGAGGCCCCGGTGGTCCTGCGCTTCGGCAATGCGCCGCCCGAGCGCGGCAGCCTGGTCCTGCGCCGGGTCAACGACGTGCCGGGGGCGAGCGCGGCCCAGCTTCGCTGGCATATCGAACGGGCCGTGATCGGGGAGCTTCGATAAGCAACGGCCGGTCTTTTCGATCCGCACCGGCTCGGCTATCAGCGCTCGACCCTGACCGCTGAAAGGCACGGCCTTGCTGTTCTTCACGCTTTACGAAATCATTTCCTACCTCATCAACATCATCGTCATCGTGGTGATCGCCCAGTTCGTCCTGAGCCTGCTCATCTCGTTCAACGTGGTGAACATGCACAACCAGTTCGTCGCCGCGGTGTGGCGGGCGGTGAACGCGATTCTCGATCCGGTGCTCGGCCCGATCCGGCGGATCATGCCCAACACCGGCGCCCTCGACCTGTCGCCGATGGTGCTGATCATCGGCCTCACCGTCATCCAGATCGTCCTCAAGAACCTGGCAATGGCAGCGCTATGAACACGTCATCCCCGAAGGCAGCGATCATCGACGGCAAGGCCTTCGCCGAAGGGCTGCGCGCCCGCGTGGCGCAGCTTGCCGCCTCCTTCGAACAGGCCGCCGGCCGCAAGGCGGGCCTTGCCGTGGTGCTCGTCGGCGAAGACCCGGCGAGCCAGGTCTACGTGCGCTCCAAGGGCAAGCAGACCGTCGCCTGCGGCATGGCGAGCTTCGAGCACAAGCTGCCCGGGGACACGGCGCAGGAGACGCTGCTCGCGCTGGTCGACAAGCTCAACGCTGATCCGGCGGTGGACGGCATTCTCGTGCAACTTCCCTTGCCCGGGCACCTCGACGAGCAGGCGGTGGTCGACCGAATCAGCCCCGGCAAGGACGTCGACGGGCTGACCCCGATCAGCACCGGCCGCCTGGCGCTGGGCCTGCCGGGCCTCGTGCCCTGCACGCCGCTCGGCTCGCTGATGCTGCTCAAGGACCGGCTCGGCAGCCTCTCGGGCCTCGACGCGGTGGTGATCGGCCGCTCGATCCTG
>JBAYPJ010000074.1:0-16669 GCA_041677785.1 Novosphingobium sp.
GCTCGAAGGCGAGGAACGATAATAGATGCGCAGGGCATGTCCACGGATCGCGGGCGCGGCGGATGATGTCGACATCGAGGCCATCCCAGCGCTCGGCCGAGACACGCTCGATCGCACGCTCGACCGGCTTTGCCGCCTTTGGTGCAATCGAGACCTCAGCCATCGTGCGTCTCCACCGCGATCTCGACGCCCGTGCATACGGCCAGCTCGCCACGGCCCATCACAACGTCGGACAATGGCTGCTGAACCACGACACGATCGACGGGGCCGACAGTGGCGGCCGCGCTGATCGCCGATTTCGGGACATCGCGGCCTGGCATGCGCCGGCCGGCCACCATTGCGGCAAGGCTATCCCCGACCGCTGCCCGCACAGCGGCCGGGTCGGGACCGGGGCGGATGTAGACAATGACCTTGATCGCGTACTCATGCACCGTCACCGAGCGCACGCTGACGACGTCCGTCAACGGCTTGACGTCTCTGCGGTGCAGATGCGAGCGCACCTTCTCGACCAGATCGTCGGACGCTCCCGCGAGCCCTTCGCGCGCCTGGATGGCGACATGCGCGGTTCCCGCCGCCGCGTCCGCCCAGACATCGGCGTTGATGACGCCGACATCGGCGGAGAGCGCGTGGTAGAGATACCCGCCCTCGGTGCCGGCGGTTGCATAGGCTTCCGGTGCAAGCAGCAGGCGCCGGCGGTATTCGTCGTCGCCTTCCATCACCGCCGCCGCACCGCCGGAAGCGGGCACGATGACGCGGCGCATCATCATCTCGCGGTGCGGCGCCGGCAGATGCAGCGACGACGTCAGGCCGAGATGGTCGAGGTCCGCACCGGTGGCGAATGCGATCAAGCCGGCCTTGATCACATCGTTGATGCGGAAACCGACGAGCAGCTCGCGCTTGGCGTCGAGGCGCTGCAGGATCACAGCCCAGTCAGACTCGATCGTTTCCACGTCATAGACGCGGCCGGCCCCGGCAAACTCTTCAACCAGCGCGCGCCGACGTTCGGCAAGGATCGTCTCGTAGGACAGGCCGCGCAGCGCGAGGGGCGGCGGGAAGCGGCTGAGGTCGAGCGTGATGGCGGTAAAGCGCGACATTACAGTGCTCCCCGGCCGAACCGCGCCGGCGCGGCGCGAAAGGGGATGGCGATCCCGTAATTGCCGAAACGGCCTTCGGGATAGTAGAGGCCGCCATGTCTCAGGCCGAGCATCCCCGCCTCGCTCATCCTGACGAACTGCAGCTCGTCGACGCGGTATTCGGGCTCCCAGCGCTCGGCTGTCACGACGAGTTCGTTGAAGATGGAAAGCGCAAGCGCAGGCGTCAGGTCTTCCGCGAGCAGGCCGCGAAGATCCGACCCGAAGTCCAGCAGCATGACGAGCTCGTCGATCCGTGTAGACCAGATCGTGTCGAGCGACTGCGCGAGATGGGCCGAGCCTGTCAGCATCCGCCCGGACTGACGATCGACGCCGCTTCGATATCGGATTGCCTGCGCCATCGACGCCTACTTCCTTCGGGTTCGGGGGCGGGCGACCTCGGCGGGCGGGTCGAGAACGGGATCGCTCCAGTCGGCACGCTCGGCCTCGACATCTGACGAGGCCGCTTCCGGCTTGCGGATCGTTCCGGCGATCAATTCGAAGCGGGCTTCCGCTTCGGTCAGCTCGATCGTCTTGTTCGGCACGCAGGCGCGACCAGCGACGCGCGGTCCTGCAAGTTCCGTCACGACATAGGTGTTCTTCATGGCCTCTCCTCGGGAAATCGCTGGTAGTAGTGCTCGAGATGATCGTCATGGTCCGCGGTGTCCGCGAAAACGTATGGCGCGCCTCCGTGGTCCGGATGCTCGGGCGATGCCTTCATCCAGCCGGCCGCGCTCCCAGGGAAGTAGAGCGACCAGGTGGACGGGCCGAATGTGATGCCGGTGCCGCCCGCATCCAGCCGCAGAACCTCATCGGCATGAATCTCGAGGCGGCTACCGCCGTCCACGCGCACGCGGTCCGCCTCCACGCGCACTCGCTGGCCGCCGACGTCGATCTCGACACCGTCCAGGCCATTGACGGCGATCCGCAGCACGCCTTCCACGATGGACAGCACCGCCGCGCCACCTCCCAGGACAAGGGCCTCTCCTTCCAGAACGGCCATGTCAGCCACCCACCGGAGGCACGTAGGCAAAGGTCGGAGGCCAGCATCCCACTTCACTGTAGACGCCGCCCCGATCATGAATGCCCCGGTTCGTCTGCAACCGCGATTCGATCAGCACCGTGTTCTGGAATACCGCCGGCCCGATGAAGCGGAAGCCGTCCGGCCCCATTTCCAGGCGGGCGTTTCCGCGCTCGAAGACCGCGATCTCGGACGAGTCCGACGGCGCGTCGTGATCCTTGTCGTAGGTGGCCGGCAGCGCGATCGATGCCTCGCCGACCGTGCCGGACTGAGAAAACAGCGTCATCTGCTCATCCATGTCCGGCTCCGAGTGGATGCGCATGCCGCCGGCCGTCGCCTCCTGCCAGCGCGCCCACGGCCCGAGGATGTCCCGACCATCGGCCGTCTTGCCGATGCGCAGGCGCAGCATGCGCTTCGACGGGTCTTTTTCGGCGACCTTGCCAGACAACGACATGACCGCGATGCGCCGATCGGCGGCGGCAGCCTTCTTGTGCAGGCGGCGGATCTCCTGTTGCTGCCGGTCAAGCATCGCCATCGCTCTTTCTTGCCGGCAGGAACTTCGCGATCGCGGCAATATGGTCCGGATCGGCGTAGTCGATCGTTCCGGTTTCCGGATTGGCTGTGCCGGTCGCGGTCGGGAACAGCGTCTCGCCGACATCGGCGACGAGCTGCGTCCAGGTCACCGTGTAGTAAGCCGTGCCCTCGGCCATGTCGCGGACCGTGAAGAGCGGCTTCAGCTCGGCCTGCGGTTGCATCTGCGGCGGGAGAATGCCGGCGCGGCCCCAGAAGCACGCGGCGTCGTCGGCTAGCGCCCGCAGGACCTGCCCGCCGATCGCAAGCCCGACCGCCTCCTTCTCGACGCGGCGGCCATCGACTACCCGGGCCTCGGCCACGATATAGGCGACCCATTCGACGAGTGCGCCGAAGGAACCGTCCATATGCATGGCGCGCCTGACCCGGCTCCAGCCGACGCCGATGCCGGGAGCCGTCGCAACCGATTTCGCCAGCAGTTCCGACAGGTCCACGCGACCAGGATGCGCCACGACGCGCACGCCGGGCAGAAGCGAAGTCAATGTCGAAACGATTGCCGACTGAACAGGCGCAAGCGGGTCGCACGCCAGGAGCTGGGCCAGTGTCTTCGGCTCCATCATTGCGCCATCCCGAAGTAATCGGTGACGAGGTCGACGATCTCCTGCGCGTTGTCGGAAGAGATGCCGACGAACGGGCGCGCGGGGATGGTGACCGACTTCGCATAGCGGACGCCGCCGCCGGCTCCGAAGGCGGCTGCAGGCACGGCGAGATAGCGGGCGCTCCTGGGCGTGATCGTCATGCCGCCCTGGTGGACGTGCGCGTACTCCCAGCCCGAACCCCATTCGGCTTCGTTGTCGGATGAGCGCCATGCGATCGATGCGAGCAGATGCTGGCCGGTCTCCACCAGGATGGAGGTGTCCTTCAGGTTCGGCGGCCAGGCCGCGCCATCCGGAGATGTCTTTTCCGACTCGATGCGCCGGCGCGTCTGGCTCTCACCCATCGCGCCGATGACCGACATCAGCTCCGTGCCCTCGAACTCGAGGATCGGCTGAAGCACCTTCAAGGCGCCTTCAAGTCCGCCTGCATCGAGCGTGAGGGAAATGCCGATCTCCATCAGACGCGCCCCAGCCGCTCGCGGGTGAACAGCCGTTCCGGCGCTACCAGGACAACTTCGTTCTGGCCGATTGCGCCGGGCTCGACACCGCTGCCCGAGCCCCCCGTGGAACCGGTGAAGGTCAGCGCACCCTTGCCGGCGGCGATCGCTTCCAGCCGCTTCACGCTCGCCTCGTAGCGCTCCTTGATGATCTCCGAGGACCGCGAGAATGACAGCGCGATGCGGTAGAGCGCGATGTCCATGCAGTAGACCGACAGGATGGCGAGTGATTCCGCGTCGAGCGTGGCGAGGTCGGCGGGCGAATAGCGCGCCTGCAGGATGGCGCGGATTTCACGCGAGGCATCCGACAGCGCCAGCGTGATGCGAGCGTCGTCTCGCAGCCCGGTCACCTCGTCGGCCGCAAGCAGTCCGAGCTCCTGCGGGTAGCGGGCGGCAAGGTCTGAAATGGTCGCGTAAGCAGTCATCATGCCGTCCCATGGGAGGTGGCCAGCCGCCCCGCCGCTGCATCTGGCCATCGTTTCACGCCTGTCGGCGGGCGCGCTGGGTTATTCCTGCGCGTCAATGATCGGCGAAACCGACAGCATCGGGTCGGCGAGCAGCTTCTTCATTGCCGCTTCCTGTTCTTCATGCGTCGCGCCGAGTTCCTCGGGCGCGATGTCGCGCGCAACCGGGCCGAACGAAATGCCGGCGCGCCGGCGCGGGCCGGCGGGCGCGACCACGCGGACGCGTGGCATTGCGAAGGTGACTTCCGTGCCTTGCGGTACGATTTCAGGCTTCACGTCATTGCCGATGCGCTCGACTGCCGCCTTCAGATTTTCGACGACCTCGGGCGATGCGGTGATGTCCTGCGTGATTTCCACTGCCGGTGCTGCCGGTGCGCTATCCTCGGCGGCAGGGTTCGGCTGCCGGCTGGCCGCAGGAATTTTCGGTGTCTTTGCCATGGTTCTCTCCGGGTCTTGCGGAAACGGCCGGCGGTCGCTTGCGAAAGACCCGGCCGCGCGCTGGGTAGCGCGGCCGGGAAGCTGCGATCGCGTCAGGACGGCGGCGCGGTCGACGGGTTGGCGATGAACCAGGACGGAAAGCTGCCGTCGTCGCTGCGCCTCACGGCGGAGGCGCCAGGCGCAAGCACGGCAACCAGGAGCAGTGCCACGATCGCCATGATCAGGAGCGCGCTCGAAGCCTCCCCTACAAGAGGGAAGAAAAGCGTCTCGAATTGGATCGCGGCGGTCGCTGCCGAGCTCGCGGCGAGCGCCAGGGACACGAAGCAGAGAAGTCGAAGCAGTTTCATGCGGTTTCCTCTGTTGGGTCTTGCAGGAGCCGCCAGCGATGGCGGTTCCTGAAAAACCCGGCCGCGCCCCGAGACGGCGACGCGCGGCCGGCCCCCGACAAGGCGCGCTGCTACACGAGCAGAGCGGCCTCGATCAGCTGGACGAGGTTGCGGTTCGTGTTCGTGGTGCCGTCGATCTGCTCGGACATCAGGATGTCGCGGGCCTTGAAGAAATTGGCATTGCCGACAATCAGGTGCGTCGGGCGGATGCCGAGCGGGCGGCCCTCGTCATCCTTGAACGCGCGCATCTTCTCGTAGGCGGCGCGCAGGTTCGTGGCGCTGAGTTCGGCCTTGGACCCGAAGGCCATCTGCCAGAAGCCGAAGCCGGCCGCGACGCGCGCGTCGACACCGTACTGGTACTCGTCGCGGTCAAACACGGCGTCGGACGTGCTCTTGTCTTCCTTGGCGGTGAACTCGTAGTCGCGGCGCTTCTGGAAGATGAACGGCTTCAGCGGCCGGCTCATGTCCGCGAGAATCCACGTCTCGCCGCCGCCGGACTGCATGTTCGAAACCGACACCACCTTGCCGGGCTTGCCGACCGGGTGTTCGTCGTCGAAGAACGGCTGGCCATCGTAGCAGGGCAGCGTCCACGCGCCGTTAATCAGCTCGAAGGTCACCTCGTCCGGATGCTGTGCGGCCGAATGGCCCATCATCTCGAAGCGCGGGCGGTAGAGGCCGAGCTTGTCATCCTCGATATCGTCGCGCTTGACGGCGATCGTCAGCTCGAACTTGCGGTTGCGGATCGAATAGCCGTGGCTTTCGAGGCCGTGGACGTGGCGATCGCCGATCCATTCGCGCAGCTTCGGGATGTCGCCGAGCCAGCCGAAATCCTCGACCGCCGTGGTCGAGGTGACGATGGTGGCGAGCTGGGTGTAGATTGCGGTGTAGCCGGCGAAGGCGTTCTGGAAGATCGTCTTGAAGCCGCGCTGATGCGCCTGGAGAAGTGCTGGGGTGATGACGCGGGACATTGTGGTTCCTTGGGATTGAGGCGGTATCAGCCGACGCGGACGAAGACCCCGTCCGCGTCGACATCGATGACGGTGCCGGCAGCCGATCGGGTCGCCGGGTCGGGTGCGTCTGCTCCATCCGTCTTCGCGACCGTCTGGTCATCGACGATGAAGCACTGCTTGCCGATGTCTGCGGCGGTGATTTCCTGCTCGCCGGCCGAGTTGAAGAACTTGAACGTGCCACGCTTGACGGTGACGGACTTCGCGCCGTTCGCTCCCTCGTTGACCACGCTCTCCTCGGCGATGCCGAGCGCGATCAGGCCGGTGGCCGTCCTGCCGGGTGCGGCATTGCCGGCATCGTTCACGACGAGCGCGCCCTGATGGATGGTGGTCGCGCCCTTGACGGGCGCGGTCGACGTGCGACCTTCCTTCTCGACAGGAACGCGCGGGCCGGACATTGCAGTCATGCGGGTTTACTCCGTTGGGTTGCGCGGCCGTCAGGCAGCGGCGAGGCCGTTGGCCTTGCGGTACTGTTCCTCGGTGAGGCCAAGATCGGCCATCGCCTCACGGTCCTCTGCCGACAGCGTCGCGAGCTGATCAGGCGGCCTTTTGTCGTCGAGGCCGGAGGCGCCGAGGCCGGCAGCGGTGGCGGCGATCAGCGCCTCGACGCCGGCGAGACCCTCGTCAGTCGCACAGAGCGTCTCGAAATGCGCGCGTTGCGCCGGCGTGATCTTCTTTGCCGTCAACGCGCCTTCGAGCAGGTCGGTGACCTTCTTGTTGCGCTCTGCCGTCTTCAGCGCCGTCAGCTCGGCCGTGGTGGCCGACAGCGTCTGCAGCGTCTGGTCGTGCACCGCCTTGTCGATGCGCTGTGACAGGCTGGCGATGGCTGAAAGGCAAGCGGTCTCGTCGGCGGTCTCGGCGAGGCCGAGCGCCTGGGCGATCTTCTTGAGCATTGGGGGTTCCTGTTTGTGGGAAGGGTCGGCGGCGGCGACCGCCGGCATGGAAATTCCGGGGGCGGCGACGAGGCCGGCCGAGTGCAGCCAGATCGCCTTGCCGGTCTCGTCCGGCTTCAGCGCGGGCGAAACGTAACGGTGCGTGCGCGCCTTCAGGACGGCCAGCCCGCCTTCGAGCCAGGACACCCGGCCGTAGAGGCCGTCGGGCCGCGCCTCAAGCACCTCGATCCACGCAACCGCGGGAGCGGTGTCGCCGAAAAGCGCTTTCTTCGGGATGGCATGGTCGATATCGAGCGGTACATCGACCCCATCCGCCTCGAAGCGGCGAACGAGAAGCTCCGGGTCGACCTCGAGCTGGCGGCCGTCGCGGGCGGTGAAGCGGCCTCGCGGCGCAATCTTGATCCACTCAGGGCCGGCATCACCGGCGCCGGCATCGGCTCCCGGAGCCGTTCCGAACACATCGAACGTGATCGCGCCGGTGACGGCGTCGACCAGGTCGGCGGCGGCGTCGAGAAGATGGAGCGAAACGGTGCTTGCCAGATGCGTCTTCATGCAGGCACATTGGGCGGAGCTTCATTGGGCCATGTGGCTGACAGCTGTCAGCAAGGGCGAATTGGCTGAATACCGTCCTGCCCAGCCGGATTGCTCATTTCACCTGGTTGCTCGCCATTTTGCTTCGCCGTCAAAGGCCCTTCAAAGGGGGTAGGAGCGGCGCGAGGCGTCATGCGGGTAGTTGGGTGCATCCGGCACGGCCGAGGCCGCCAGCGGGCCTCTATTCCGACAGCTTGAAAATCGGAAGGCAAAGGCGCACATTAAGGACAGCGCGGCGGCGAATATCGGTTGCCCTCGATTGGCCGCTGGCGGTGTCCCCGTCCCGCCCCGCCGCGCATCATTTTCCAAGATCATAGAGATCGTCGAGCTTCAGGCCGTGCCTGCCCAGCAGCTGATCAACACGCTCGGCGTCGCGCTGGTGCAGCGAGTTGATGCGCAGATAGCCGCCGGCCGACAGCTTGACGAAGGCGCGCCAGAGCTGCTTGCCGAAACGCGCGATGATCGTCCGTACGGACGGGTCCCCCTTCTCGTCGGGCAGGATGCGCCCGCGCGCGACCAAGTCCGGCAGGCGCGAGAAATCCTCGACATCCATCCGGTGCTTCTTCATCCGGCTAGAAACCGCGTCGTTGGCGATCGACACAAGTGGCCCGATCGCGCCAGGCAGCTCGTCGACCAGGCGCTGCGAATGGCCGGCCGGCATCCACGTCTTGCCCGGCAGAAGCGGCGCGATCTTCAGGAAAGGGTCCTGCCACATCTCCTTGAGCTTCGCGGTGGCGTCGACTCCGTCCGCCTCCGCCAGCCGCACCTCGGCGCTGCGCAGCAGCGTGGACGCGCGTGCCAGGCCGGCGTTGGTGTGCCAGCCCGGATCGATACCGACGGGCACCAAGGTGATCTCGCCGGTGCGCCGGTTGCGGTGCATGATCGGCGGACCGAGGTCCGGCACCTCCGTGGTGTAGCGGATGCCGCCGGGCTCCGGCGTCAGGCCGAGCAGGTGTTCGGCTTCCCGCGCGGTGATCTGCCGGACCTGACATTTGCAGAGCCAGCCGTTGGGCGGGAAATGCGTCGTCCAGAATGGATGGTCGACCGGCAGGATGATGCCGACGAAGGCGAGATGCTCCTCGCGCGGATCTCTCGACGTGGTGCGCATATAAAGAAAGTACGGCAGCGCCTTCTTCACGCGCTGCGCGCGCTCCCACTGGCCGGCCGCGCGGGCGCTGTTCATGTTGGACCAGAAGATGGTCTTCAGCCGGCGTCCGGATGAAAAGTCGACGATGCGGTCGGGCTCCATACCGGTCGGGTCGGAAACGGTGCGCGGGCCGAGCCAGCCGAGCCGAGCCAGCTCCTCGCGCATCAGCGGCTTCCATGTCTCGAAGCCCTGGCCCTCGCGCAAGGCGCGGGCGATCGACTCCTTGAACGCCGTGGTCAGCTCCAGCTCGGTCGCGCCGGACACCATGAAATTGTAGCTGTGCTCTTCGCCCCAGACGTCGAGCCACTTGAAGGCCGGCACGACGCCCTTGCGATCGAAGTATCCGGTGACTTCCGGTGTCGGTCCGAATCCGCGCCTGACAGGCTGGGCAGCCATCTCAGTCCCGCACGTCCCCGACGCCGCGCGCGATCGCCGTCAGTTCAGTAAGACGCTGGCGCAGGCGTGTGCCGTCCGGCCCTGCGGCATCAAGCATGGACAGCACCTCGTCAAAGCTCTGCGCCTGCTCGAGGATGGCAAGCAGCGGCGAGACCAGCGGCTCGGCGACCTCCTGCCAGTCGTCGATGCCGGCGATGATCGCGTCCAGTTCGTCAACCGCCGCGTCGTCGCTGACGCCGGCCGCGAGCGTGGCGATGCAGGACGGGCACCGGCAGGCCGGAGCATGAGCGGACAGGGTTTCCGGCTCGGCGGGCTCTTTCTTCTTCGGCTGTGGTTCCGGCTTGTCGTCGTCGGCCGCCGGCGCGATCGCCGGCGCAGGCTCGGCCGGCGCTGTCAACAGCGCCTCATCCTTACCCGGCTCGGACAGGCCGAACTTCTCACGAATCTCCCGCTCGGAAACGCGCAGCCCAAATGGAACGAGCGCGACGACGTTCTTCGTCAACGCGTCGAGGTCCTCCGGATCAGGCACCGGCAGTTTCACTTGCGGATAGACGTCCTGCGGCCCGAAATTCATCGCCACGGCGTATTCGACCAGATCGCGGGTGACGGTGTGCGCGAGCTGGCGACAGTCGGCGCGCAGGATATCGAGCCGCACCTCATTGTGCACCTTGGCCTGAGACTGAGATGACCCATCGTCCGACGTCATCGTCTGGCCGACGACGAGCTTGGAAATCTGCTTGTCGCAGTATTCCAGCAGTCCGGCGAACACGGCCTCGCCGTGGGTGCCGGAGACCTCATGAAACGCGATCTCCATTCCTTCGGGGATGATCGCCGCAGCATCGTTGGCGATCGTGGCGACCGCGCGCAGCAGTGTGCGCTTGTCGGCCTCGGATGCGCTGGCGTGATATTTGCCGAGGCGCAGCGGCATGCCGTAGACCTCGGAGAAGCCGGCCCAATCCTGCAAGCCGAAGGACTGGATCATGAACGCCCAGGCCGCAGCACGCGCGAGGCCGCGCCGGATCGGAATGCCGGTCTTGATGCGCGGCAGATGGCGCAGGAATTTGCCGGCCGGCAGTTCCTCGCCCTCGATGGAGCCGTCGACCGCCAGACGAAGCTGGCGCAGCGATAGCCGATCAAACTGGAAGAAACGCTGGTCGCGTTCGATGAACGCCACCGGACGCAGCTTCTTTCGCTCGTACTCCCACATGATTTCCGACGCGGCATAGCCTTTCGGGATGCCGTCCGTGAGGTCGCCCATCGCATCGATCAGGTTGCCGTCGTCGACAAGCTCCTTCACGAAATCGACGATCCGCGCATCGATGCCCTCGGCTGCCTCAACTGTCGCCTCCACGCTTTCAATCGCCAGTCGCCGTGTTTGCAGCTGCGATGCGTAGTGCAGGTATCGCTCCTGCATCTCCTCGGCGAGCGTGAGATAGTCCCGGCCATTGCCCTCGGCGGCCGAGCGAAGGATGGTGCCGAGCTTCTCCGGAGACAGATGCGTGGCGACTCGATCTTCATGGACGCGGCGCACCCCGGCGATCGTGGGTGCGGCAACCTCCTTCGACAGCAGCTGCTTCTCGATCGGCCGGCCATCCGGCCCGAGAATAGTTGAGGTTACCACAACCGCCTCCCATCGTAGCTGAACCCGTCATCGTCGTCGTGGTCGCTGGCAAGCGCCGAGACCGGCGTGTACCCGTAGCTGATCTGCGAAGTGCCGGCGGCATGGATGGCGAGGAAGCAGGCCCATGTCCGGTCGGCGTGATCGTCCGTTCGCTCCGCGACGAAACGCGGTGCGCCGGTCGCGGAGGCAACCTTGCGCAGCTTGTGCAGATCGGCGCGCAATGCCGGGCTGCCTTCCGGGACGCGGATGGTTCTGTCCTCGAATTTTTCCTTGCCGGCCGTCGCCAGCACCAGCTTGTTTGGGCCGGTGAACAGCACACCCTCGATGCGCATCGCGCCGTAGCGCCGTTGCGCGTCCTCGACCGGCTTTTCGCCCATGCCGGTCTGATCCATGCAGACCCGCGCGATCTGGTAGCGCTTCATGACGTCGTCGAGCGCGGCATCCTGATCGGCGAACGAGGCGCGCTTCAGTTCGATGATCTCTCTCGTCCAGAGCACGTCGCCCAGCTGCTCGACCACCCATATGACGAACAGGTCGTTGCGCCGGCCGATGTCGACGCCGGCGAAGCAGACGCCACCGCGATACTGCTCGGGATCGCCGGCGCTCGCGTCCTCGACCGAATCGATGAGATCGTAGGACAGCCATGCGCTGGCCTCGTCCAGATATTGCAGCTCGTATTCCTGAGCCCAGGCATCCTCATCGGCGATGCCGGCGCGCAGTTCGTCAATGTCGCGCGGCAGGCCATCGGCGACCGCTTGATAGATGTTGACGACATGGCGGGACCAGGTGTCGTCGTCGGCCGTGTCCAACTCGTAGAATTTTCCCGATTTGCCGTTCGGGGTCGACGTGACGCGCAGCTTCCATCCCGCAGAAATGACGGGGAAAAGCGCCTTCCAGATCGCGTGGGAATCCTTGTGGAAAGCGAACTCGTCGAGAAAGACGTTGGCGGAAAAGCCGCGCGCCGTGTCGGGGTTCGCTGGCAGCGCCGTAATCCGTGAGCCGCCGGGGAAGGTTACTTCCAGCGCCTTGTAGCTGACCGCGCCGATACTGTATTCGGGCTCGGCCTCGTCGAAGGTGAGGCCATAGGCTTTGGCATGGACCTTGATGCCCTCGTCCATCGCCTCCTTCGCCTGCCGCTCACCGCGTGACAGGATGACCCAGCGCGTCTTCTTGTCGAGAACTGCATGCTCAAAACCGTCGTCGACAATCTCCAGCGTCGTCGTGAAGGTCTTGCCAGTCTGGCGAGCAAACTTGCCAATCTTGAAGCGGGATTTGTCTTGGAACCATCGGCGCTGATACGGAAACAGCAGGGCAGCTTTCGTCACTCGTCGCCCTCCTCGACGCCGTAAGCCTTGCGGATCAGACGCAGGACTTCGGCCGGCTTCATAGGCTCGCTAGCCTTGTGCACCTCCTTTTCGACGCTGCCGACCGCCTTTTCGAAGCGGGTTTTGAACTCTTCCTCAAGCTTGCGGCGATGTTCGGCAGACATCTTCGTGGCGGACGCTGCGGCCTGCACCGCGCGCGCCAGTTCCATGACGGACTTGGGATCGATCAGCCCGCCTTCCAGAATCTTGTAAGCGGCCTTCTTGACCATTGCCGCAACAGCCATGGTCAGATCATCGGAACCGCCGGTGCCGAGCGATGCCGAAAGCTCGGCAGAAATGCGCCGTATCTCGTCCAATTCCCGGAACTGTTCCGCCTTCCGCGCCGAATAGCGGCCGAAGGCCGATTTCGACACCGGTCCGATACCGCGATCAGCCAGCCGCGCGTTGAACTCGGCGAGGATATCGATCTGGAGCCGGCGGCCTTGCCGCAATTCTTCGGCGACCCATACGATCTCGGGCTCCGCCTCTTCGGGAAGCAGGTCAATCGACGACAGCCGGCCTCGCCCCCGCGTGCGCGAACGGCCCATCTTAAACCTCCGGCGAAGGGCGTGCGATTCCCTCGATGACGGCGCGTCGCTCGACATGGTCGAGGCCAGCCCGCGTGATGGTGGCGATCATCACGCTGCCGGCCTGCGTCGTGGAGACCGCGCCGAGCTCGGTGAGCTTGTTGAGCTGCGTGCGCACCCATTCGCGCGAGCGCCGATAGGCGAAGGTGTCGAGCACGATGGTCAGGTCGGCCTCGTTGAGGCGGCCATCGGGCCATTTCGCCAGCTCCTTCAGAATGACGAGCCGTGCTCCGGCGGCGAGATAATCGTCGTAGCTCACTTTCCCTTCTCCAGCAGATAGCCTTCGAGCCGCTGCACGGTTCGCGCCACGCTCGACATCACCTCGGCCTGGACGTTCATGGAGCCGCGCATCTCCGTCATGGCGAGCTTGAGCTCGACAACGTCCTGGGCATCCGGGAGGTGCTTCAGTTCGTTCTGGACGGCCTGGATCGCGCGCTCATTGTCGTCGAGGCGTGCGTTCGTCCTGGCGATTGCGTCGGCGTTGTCGCGCGAGCCTCGCGTCAGAGCGGCATAGATCGCGACGCCGAGCGCAAGAGCCGTGTTCGCGGCCGTCAGGTATGGCACGATTGCGGCGATATCCATCAGGCGAAGCTCCTCTCGCGCCGCTCCGCGAGCGTGGCGCAGTCAATGCAAAGGCGGGTGCCCGGCACGGCGCGCCGACGGGCCTCCGGGATGGTCTCGCCGCAGGTGCAGACGAGGAACTCGACGCCGTCGGGATAGGTACGCTGACGGCGAGCCGCCGCCCGCACATCCGCAATGCCGAGCTCGCGCTCCATCTCGACGCGCTCCTCGGCCTGCTCGATCATGGCGTTGGTCGCACGCATCAGAGCAGCCATCCGAGGAACAGAAAGACCAACCCGGCCGCGGCGACCATCCCGCCGTCGCGCATGAACTCTTCGGTGGTTCCGTTGCCGCCGGTCGGATGGTTCATCTCGGCGAGCGCGCCGAGCAGGAAAAGGCCGATGCCGCCGAAGAGCAGGAGAAGGCCGAGCCCGATCATCGCGCAGCCTCCTGACCGTGGCGGGCGCATTCGGCGCGGGTGTAGCTGCCCGCGCCGCAAAGCCCGGCGACGGCGTCGTCGATGCCGTCCTGATCCTTCGGCGATGCGCCGCGCGCGCCGATCAGGCTGGTGCCGACGATCACACGGGCCCCGGCGGCCATGTGATCGCTACCGGCAGCGATCGGCCTCGAAGAGGTACACGAGGCCCCGGCCAGCACAGTAGCGGCGCATAGCACGAGCGCGCTCCGCAGCATCAGACACTGCCTTGATCGCATCGAGTGTTCTCCTTTCCGCTTCCGCCTCGACGACGGCGCGTGTTTCCTGCTTCGCGGCGGGGATGGTGACGGCGTGCGTCCACGCGATCACCGCAGCGCCAGCGACGATGCCACCGGCCGCCGCCCCTGCCGCGGCCCATACCTTGCTGAACACCGGGAGCATCACGCAGGCGCCTCCACCGTGCGCCTGCTGCGCAGCCAGCCCCAGAACGCCCATCCGGCAAGGCCGACACCAATGAGGCTGGCGCCAGCCAGGAGTGCATTGGCGATGATCTGGGCGGTTTCGCTTTCAATGCCGATCAAGGCCATGGCGCCCTCGGCGACCTGGTCGCGAACGGCGGTGACGAGCCCCACCGCAACCGCCCCCTTGCTGGCGTCCCTGACCTCCGCCACCTCGGACACCGACAACTCGCCTGGCCTGTCGGTCGCCCCCTGGCGATAGCGATCCAGCGATGCCATCGTCAGCGGGCCGGCGACGCCGTCGACCTCAAGCCCGTTCTGCATCTGGAACATGCGCACGGCATCGTGTGTGGCCGGGCCATAATCACCGTCGATCTTCAGGGAGTGCCCGGCTCGGACAAGCAGGTGCTGGAGTTCGCGAACGCGGGCGCCGGACGAGCCGAGGCGAAGCATGCCGGCGGCTGACGGCGCCAGGGTCGGCTCGGCGCCCAACCGCTTGATGTACCGTTCGTAGGCGGCCTTGAGCCTGGTGTGGTAGCCGTGCCTGGCGAAGGCGGGGCCGTTGTAGCCGCGCGCGAAGGCCGCCCAGTCGCGGCGCTTGAGCGCGCCGCCCAGTCCATTGACGTCGATGAAGCGGGCCATCATGTCGATCTGGCCGTCGACGCCGGAACGGGCGGCATTGACCAGCGTCTCGACGGAGGCGTATCGGAGCGGCTTCCAGTTCGCGCCCATGACCTGGCCGCCGCCATATGATGCGCTCTCGAAGGCAGCGCGCGCATCGATCTCGAGCGCGCGCGTCAGCATGCCCCAGCGGGCCGTCTGCGATTTCGGGTTCTTGATCGCGCCGGCGGTCGGATGCGCCAGGCCGAGGGCCCGCGCCTGATCGCGATCCTGCCCGGACAGCCGACGGTCGAAGTAGTGCCCCTCCCATCGGATGACCGGCTCAGGCTTGCCGTTCACGGTTTCGAAGAAACGGAACGCGCTCTCGATCTCGATGACCGCAAGCATCGCGGCAAGCTCAATGCCGAGCTTTCCTGCAGCAGCGCGGGCAGCGCGAAGAATGTCTACGGTGATCATGGTCGCTCCGGAAATCGCAGGACTTCCGAAGTGTCAGGATTGAGCGATCAATGGAGTGGCTGACAGTTGTCAGCAAAGCGATGTCGGGGTCAGAAAAGCTCACCCTGGTCATCATTGCCCGCAAGGCGAGCTTTGACGCGCCAGGCCGTGCGCTCGTGGACGCCGACCTGGCGTGCTGCCTGGCGCACAGTCTTTCCCGAACGGAGAGCTTCCGCAAGGTGTCTTCTGGCGGCTTTCTGAAGGGAGCGCGGTCCGAGGGGTATTATCACGTGGCGCACCCCACGCACGGTGCCATCGGGCGACCCGACCCGCAACTCCTCGCAGATCTTCGAAGCCGCCTCCAATCCGACCAATAGGGAGAGCCAATGATCCGGCTCGGCCTTCGCCGGGATGTCAATCCGCAGGCCGCCATGGCTGGCCAGCAATGCGTACGCTGCATCCTTTCCCGCGATGTCGGCGATCTCGCCCAGAATGCCGGGCAGGCGATGGTCGCTCAAGACGCGCCTCCCAGCTTTCGCTCAAGCTCGAGCTGGCGCACGGTCAGCTCCCGCAGTTGCGCCTGTAGCTCGATCCGCCGATGGCTATGCGGGCGCAACGTATCGATGCGCTCGCATAGAGCCTCGCGCAGGATCTGGATCCGCCCGATCTCGTCCTGCTCGCGCCAGACGAGCAGCGGCAGGATCGAGGGGCCACTGGCGTGTGCCATGATCATGACGCCTCCGCTTGCCCTGATGCGCCCCGGAAATTACGCTGGAAGCTCGGGAAACCTGGGGAGGCAATTGAATGAGCAACAATCTGATATGTTCGGAGTGTCATGGAAGGGTTTCGTCGACCGCGATGACCTGTCCGCACTGCCATGCGCTGCTGCAGGATGTCGGGGCGACATTTTTCGGTTCGCTTGCTCAGCTCATCACGGTGCTGCCTATTATCGTATTGACCCCGCTGGCCGGGCTGGAGCTGGAGCGCGTCTATCTTGGTGGACAGCAAGGCAACGGCATGATCTGGGTTCTTTGGTTTTTGTCCGTCATCACCTTCACGCTGGTATTTCTGGCGACATGCAACGGGAAGACCCAGCCTCGCGCAGGCGCGACCCAGATATTTGTGCCACCACTCGACTCTCGTGGTGACGATTGAGCCTGCATCACCGGCACGCGCCATGATCATGACGCCTCCGCTTGCGCGAAGCGCCCGGCTTCAAGGCCCCACACATCCCGGCCAGGCCACGGCTCGCGCGCGAACAGCTCGCAAGCGAAGACGTCGGGCAGCAGCTCGTCGATCATCTGCCGCGCCTCGGGCGGCTTGCGGCTATGCTCGCGCCGCTCGCTCTCGATAAGGTTGCGGATGGACTTCGAGCGGTAGACCGGCTCCCCGATGGTTCCGATCAGGAAAGGCTCGGTGGCCGATCTCA
>JBAYPJ010000075.1:0-16418 GCA_041677785.1 Novosphingobium sp.
CAGACCATCGAATATCGGCGCTTGCAGCACCGCAAGCTCGCCGCCTAACATCAACCCCCAGACGAGGCCCGCACTCCGCTAATCTACGCCGCGAGTTGTGCCGAATGTTCTGACGACGAACAAGTCCGGGTGGTGCCGCGCAGACATAGGGGATGGCATTAACGATGCGCGTCACTGTCATGAGGTACCCGTCATACCCATGCTCCTCTGGCTTGCCGCTATCGCCGATCATGCACTCGAGCGTGATGTTGGGATCGTCTTCAACCTCAATCCGCATCACGCCGTGGCCGTCGGCCTTCTTCCATTCGGGGGCGATGTCGTTGCACATCCGGTTGCCGTGCTCGACCCCGAGTGCGCGTTCGATGGCTATCGAGCGGGCGAGGCCGGACATAAATAGGGCGGCCAATTTCGGAGAAAAGGGCGCGCCGACGCCGTACCGCTCGAACACCGACTGGAGCGCGGCCGCGATGCTGCCGCGGTCGCGGATGATCGAATGCGCGATCACCCCGCGAAGGACGGGCCGGTGGCAGGCGAGCGCGTTGAACTCGAGATTGAGCTTGCTTCCCGCCGCATCTATGGCGTGCGCCCAGAGGGCGCGAAGGGGGCGTGTCGAGGCGGCCGCGGCGGCGAGTTGCACGAAGTACCAGTCCTCCCGCCGGCGGAAGACGGCGATGAAGAGGTCATCCATGGTGCGATAGTGGTAGTGAAGCAGGTTCGACTTGAGGCCAACCCGGGCGGCGACCTTGCGGGAGCTGACGCCGGCGTAGCCATCCTCAAGCATGAGGTGTTCAGTAGCATCCAGGATCCGGCCGCGCCCCTCCGCCGTAGAGTTCACCCGGTTACCAGTCGCCATGTATCCTACCATCGCAGCGCCATCGGAGCGTAGGCCGGTTTAGGGGCGGACGCTCGCGGCCGAGATTACCCGCTTACGCTCTGAGGGCGCTCGCGTGCAATACGCCAGTTGTCCGGTCAGCCGCAGGCTTTCGAATCAGGGGCTAAGCAGCTGGCTGCCAACACCAGTGGGGTCATCTCCTGGCATCGCCGCGATAAACATCAAGGGGCTTGTGCTACCTAGAGCGCTACCTAGCATGGCTGTCACTACGCTCGACCGGGTGCAAGGCCAGCGCAAGTCATTGGTTTATGGTAGAAATCTGGTGGACGCACTAGGGCTCGAACCTAGGACCCGCTGATTAAGAGTCAGCTGCTCTACCAACTGAGCTATGCGTCCACTCTGCCGTTCTGGCTGGCCCGAATCATCGGGAGCGCCCCCTATAGCGATTGCTCGGCGGAGGGGAAGGGGTTTTTCGCTTCTTCTTTCAAACACATTTCAGGAAAGCCCGCGGGGGCGTCCGCGCCAGCGATCGATCGCCATCAGCGTGCCGACGCAGAGCATGTTGGTCATCATCGAGGAGCCGCCGTGGCTCATGAATGGCAGCGGAATGCCGACGACCGGGGCCAGGCCCATGACCATCATCATGTTGACGGCGATGTAGAAGAAGATCGTCGCCGTCATGCCCGCGGCGAGGAGCTGCGAGAAGCGGTCGGGGGCGCGGCGGGCGACGCCGATCCCCCAGCGCAGCACGAGCGCGAAGACCGCCAGCACGAAAAGCCCGCCGACCAGGCCCCATTCCTCTGCCATCGTCGCGAAGACGAAATCGGTGTGGGCTTCGGGCAGGTATTCGAGGTGGCTCTGCGAGCCGTTGCCGAAGCCCTTGCCGAACACTCCGCCCGAGCCGATCGCGATCTTCGACTGGGTGATGTGATAGCCTGAGCCGAGTGGGTCGCTCTCGGGATCGAGGAAGATGGTCACCCGCCTGCGCTGATAGTCGTGGAGGCCGAAGAAATAGACGATGGGCGTGGCGATCACGGCGAGCATGCCGCCGCCGACGAACCAGCGCAGCGGCAGCCCGGCGAGGAACATGACGACGAAACCGCCGAAGCAGATCGCCAGCGCGGTGCCCAGGTCGGGCTGGATGATGACGAAGGCGGCCGGCACCGCGATCAGTCCCGCCGCCGGCACGAGCCCGCGCCAGCTTGCCGTCATCGGCGCGGGAAGGTCGTCGAAGAAGCGTGCCAGCACCAGCACGATGGCCGGTTTCATGAGTTCCGAGGGCTGAAGCGTCATGAAGCCCAGGTTGAGCCAGCGCTGGCTGCCGCCGCCGATTGCGCCGAGCATCTCGACCAGGACCAGCAGCACGAGCACGGCGAAGTAGATTGGATAGGCGGCGAGCTTGAACCACTCGCGCGGGATGCGGGAGAGGATCACGGCCATTATCAGGAAAATGGCGAAGCGGATCACATGGTTCAGCGCCCACGGCTGGAGGTGGCCGCCCGCGGCGGAATGGAGCACGGCCGCGCCGAACAGGACCAGCACGGTCAGCGGGACGATGATCCGCCAGGGTTGGCGCGCCACCGGCTCGGGAACGATCGAGCGGTTCATGGCGTGGGCGCAGGCGCCGGCGCGGCGGCGGCCGAGGGGGTGCCTTCCGCCGCGGTTTCGGCTCCCGGTTCGGCCGCGGGGGACTGGGCCGCGCGGACTTCGGGCTGCTTCGGCGCGGGTGCGGAGTTCTGCGCCGCGGCAGCGGCTTCGGCGGCTTCGCGCGGGACCGGCGGTGCCTTGACGCCGTACTGCGCGGCGTAACTCTGGTACCTGGCGGCCATGCGCTGCTGCGGCGTGCCGCCCCAGCCTTTCTCCATTTCGAGCAGGACGTCCATTGCCTTAACCGGATCGAACAGGAAGGTCATGACGTCGCGCGCCACGGGATAAGCCGCGCTCGAGCCGCCCCCGTGCTGGATGATCACGGCGCAGGCATAGCGCGGCTTGTCGAAAGGGGCGAAGCAGACGAAGTGGCCGTGGTCGCGGTATTTCCACGGGCCGCTCTTGCCGCTGCTGATGTGGAGGCCGACGACCTGGGCGGTGCCGGTCTTGCCCGCCAGCAGCACGTCGGGGATCGGCAGGCGGGCACGGCCGGCGGTGCCGGGGCCGTTGACCACATCGCTCATCGCATTGTGCACGAAGTCGAGATGCTCCTGCGAGATGCCCAGCGAGCGCACCTGCGGCGGGTGCGGATCGTAGACCAGCCGCGGCATCAGCTCCAGGCCGCTGGCGATGCGCGCGGTCATGACCGCCTGTTGCAGCGGGTTCACCAGCATGTAGCCCTGGCCGATGGTGGCGTTGACAGTATCGAACACTGCCCATTCCTTGCCGTATTTCTTCCGCTTCCAGGCCGGGTCGGGCACCGTTCCGTAGGATTGGCCGACCACCGGCAGCGGGAACTGCTCGCCGAGGCCCAGCCGTCGCGCCATGGCCGCGATCCTGTCCATGCCGATTTGCTGGGCGAAGTGATAGAAATAGACGTCGCAGCTCTGGTAGATGCCCTTGGCCATGTTGACCGTGCCATGGCCGCGCCGGTTCCAGCAATGGAACACGCGGTTGCCGACGCGCAGGCCGCCGTTGCAGGTAGTCGAGGCCTGGGGGTCCAGCCCCGCCTCTAAAAACGCCAGCGCAACCATCGGCTTTACCGTCGAGCCCGGCGGGAAGAGGCCGCGCAGCGCCTTGTTGCGCAGGGGCACGTGGTCGTCGTCTGACAGCATCTTCCATTCGATGCGGCCGATGCCGTCGGCGAAGCTGTTGGGGTCGAAGCTGGGCATCGACACCATGGCGAGCAGGTCGCCCGTGTGGCAGTCCATCACCACCACCGAGCCCGATTCCGGGCCGAGCCGGCGCGAGGCATAGTCCTGCAGTGGGCCGTTGATGGTCAACTGGAGCGGCTTGCCGGGCACGTCCTCGCGCGTGTCGAGATCGCGCACGATGCGGCCCGTGGCGGTGACTTCCACCCGCCGCGCGCCGGGCTTGCCGCGCAGCAGCGTCTCGAAGCGCTTTTCCAGCCCGTCCTTGCCGACTTTGTAGCCCGGGGTGATCAGCAGCGGGTTCCTGTCCTTCTCGTAGTCTTCGGCCGAGGCGGGGCCGACGTAGCCGATCAGGTGGCCGACCGAGGGGCCGGTCGGGTAATAGCGCGAAAAGCCTCGCTGCGGCACGACGCCGGGCATGTCGGGCAGCCGCACGCTGACCGCGGCGAAACGCTCCCAGTCGAGCCCCGAGGCGACCTCTACCGGCTGGAAGCCGCGCGACTTGTCGAGCTTGTCCTTGAGATCCTGGATGTCGACCGGCTCAAGCCGCAGCAGCCGGCCGAGTTCGTTCACCGTCGCATTGGCGTTGACCAGCCGCTCGGGAATGATGTCGACGCGGAAGTCGGCCCGGTTCGAGGCCAGCGGCGCGCCGTTGCGGTCGAGGATCCAACCCCGCCGCGGCGGGATCAGCGTCAGGTTGACGCGGTTGCTTTCGGCCTCGAGCTGGTACTTGCGGTTCTGCGTTACCGACAGGTAGCCGAGCCGTCCGGCCAGCAGCAGGCCGACGCCGCCCTGGATCGCGCCCAGCAGCACGATGCGGCGCTCGAAGCTGTTGCGGAGCAGGGCCGGGCTGCTGGCGGGCGCCCTCCAGATGGCCTTCCATTTCATCGGCTCGCATCCACGAAAGGAATGAGGCGGAAGCGGTCGAGTGCCGCGACGATCCGTCCGACGAAGGGATAGAACAGCACCGCCAGGATGATCTGCGGCGCCAGTACGCTGACCGGCGCACTGCCCCCGGCGGCGTTGGCCAGGCCCAGGGCGCCGAGGGCATGGGCAACGATCATCGCCGTCGCCAGCAGCCATTCCAGCGCGAAGCTGCGCCAGGGAAAGCGCAGTTCGATCAGATCGATCACGATCATCGCCGCCGACCACAGCAGGATGGCGCTGCCCATGGGCTGGCCGCTGTAGAGATCGTCGAAGAAGCCCAGCGGCAACCCGGCCCAGACCGGCAGCAGGCCGGGCCGCAACTGCCGCCAGGCGAGCAGCGTCAGGAACCCGAACGGCGGCACATAAGGGGCCGAGGCCAGGAACAGCCAGGCCGGCAGCAGCGAGGCGAGCATGACCGAGAGCCAGGGCACGCCGCGCGCCAGCAGCGGCGAGGGCGCGCGATTGATGCGCCGCCGCGAGCGGTTCTGGACGATCTTGGCCAGGCGCGACGGCATCAGCGCCCGGCATCCGCGTCGGGGGCGGTGGCCGGCGGCGTCGGTGCCTCGACCTGCTGCGTCCAGACTCTGTCGACGGCGACGAACTCGGTGGCGGCCGGGTCGCTGAGCACGCGGGCGACCGCGCCGTCGCGGGTGAGGCTGGTGACGGTGGCGATCGCGATGCCCGGCCGGTAGAGGCCGCCCGAGCCCGAAGTGACGAAGACGTCGCCCACCTTCAGCGGGTTGATCCCGAGATTGATCAGGCGAAGCTGCAGGCTGCCGTCGCCGCGCCCCTGGGCGAAGGCGGCGACGCCATCGTCGGCGCGGCGCGCGGGCACGACGCTTTCGGTGTCGGTGATCAGCAATACGCGCGCGCTCGACTGGCCGACCTCGAGCACGCGCCCGATCAGGCCGAGCGGCGAGTGCACCGGCATGCCGACCGTCACGCCCCGGTCCGCGCCGACCCCGATCGTGGCGAAGCGGCGCGTACTGGAGCCGGTCGCGGCGACGAGCTGGGCGAAGGCGACGGGCTTCTGGTCTTCCTGCATCAGACCGAGCAGCGCCTTGAGCCGGACGTTCTCCTCGGCCGTGGCCTGTGCTTCGACAAGCCGGGTCTTCGCCTCGGCAAGTTCGCGTTCGAGCTTGGCGTTGCGCGCGCCGGCCAGCGCATAGCCGCGCACGATCTCGAAGAAGCCGTGGCTTGCGTTCCGGCTTTCGGCGGCGACCCTGCCTCCCGGCGCCGCCGCGTCGGCCGCGACGCTGCGCAGGCCGGAGAAGCTGCCCGGATCGACGATCGACACGATCAGGAAGCCGCCGCCGACAAGCGCGCCGACGATTCCGGCGATATAGCCGAAGAAAGTGCCGTATTGCGCCCTGCGGGAATAACCGGAGCGCCGGTTCGGTGGCGGCGCCATGGGGTGCTATCTACCTCCTGGCGATCAGGCCGTCATCAGCACGCCGCGATAGACCGGGTCTTCCATCGCCCGGCCCGTACCCAGCGCGACGCAGGACAACGGATCTTCGGCGATGCTGACGGGCAGACCCGTTTCCTCGCGCAGATAATCGTCGAGCCCCTGGATCAGCGCGCCGCCGCCGGTGAGCACGATGCCCTGGTCGACGATGTCGGCGGCGAGTTCGGGCGCGGTGTTTTCCAGCGCGATGCGCACGCCCTCGATGATCGCGCCGATCGGCTCGGACAGCGCTTCGGCGATGTTCGCCTGGGTGATCGTGATCTCCTTGGGCACGCCGTTGACCAGGTCGCGGCCCTTGATGTGGATTGTCTCGCCGACGCCGTCGGCCGGAACCATGGCGATGGCATAGTCCTTCTTGATCCGCTCGGCGGTGGATTCGCCGATCAGCAGGTTGTGGTGGCGGCGCACGTAGGACACGATGGCATCGTCCATCTTGTCGCCGCCGACGCGCACCGAAGTGGTGTAGGCGAGACCGCGCAGCGATAGCACGGCGACTTCGGTGGTGCCGCCGCCGATGTCGACGACCATCGAGCCGACCGGCTCCGTCACCGGCATGTCGGCGCCGATCGCCGCGGCCATCGGCTCGAGGATCAGGTAGACTTGGCTGGCGCCCGCGTTCGAGGCGGCGTCGCGGATGGCGCGGCGCTCGACCGAGGTGGAGCCGGAAGGCACGCAGATGACGATTTCGGGATAGCGGAACAGGCTGCGCTTGCCGTGGACCTTGCGGATGAAGTGCTTGATCATCTCTTCCGCGATCTCGATGTCGGCGATGACGCCGTCGCGCAGCGGGCGGATCGCCTCGATGTTGTCGGGCGTCTTGCCCATCATCATCTTGGCGTCGTCGCCCACCGCCTTGACCCGCTTGACGCCGTTGATCGTTTCGATGGCGACGACCGAAGGTTCGTTGAGCACGATGCCGCGGTCCTGCACATAGACCAGCGTGTTCGCCGTTCCGAGATCGATAGCCATGTTCTGTGAGCCGAACTTGAAGAATCGCGATCTCAACGAAGCCATTGAAAAATCCGTAACTTGCCGGACACTTACCGCAAAGTCCTGCGGCAGCGGCGAACCGGCTGGTGAGCGAGGAAGGCGGCTTCCTAGCTTAAGAATCGCCGAAACGCCAAAATTTTGTCGCGAGAATTGGGGGATAGTCCGCAGGTTCCGGTCTCGAATTTGCGACGCTTCGTCGCTAAGCGGTGGGAGTGCCTCAGTCCGCCCATCGAATCCGGCGTCTGCCCGAGGAACTCGTCAACCGCATCGCCGCCGGCGAGGTGGTCGAGCGCCCGGCTTCCGCGCTCAAGGAACTGGTCGAGAACGCGATAGATGCGGGCGCGCGGACGATCGCCGTGCGGCTCGGCCAAGGCGGGCTCGACCTTGTCGAAGTGACCGACGACGGCTGCGGCATGACCCCGGACGAGATCGCGCTGGCGTTGGAGCGCCACGCCACCTCGAAGCTGCCCGACGCGCATATAGAGCGCGTCGCGACGTTGGGCTTCCGCGGCGAGGCGCTGCCTTCGATTGCCAGCGTCGCGCGGCTGACGATCGAGAGCCGTCCCCGGATGCGGGACGGCGGCAGCGGCGAAGGCTGGAAGCGCGTGGTCGACCACGGCGAGCTTGCCGGCGATGGCCCCGCCGCGCTGCCGCCGGGCACGCGCATCCGGATGGAGAGCCTGTTCGGCAAGGTGCCGGTGCGGCGCAAGTTCCTGCGCTCCGCCCGGTCGGAATATGCCGCCTGCCTCGACGTGGTCCGTCGCCTCGCCATGGCCCGGCCGGAGATCGGCTTCACGCTGGAGCACGATGGGCGCCGCGTGCTGCAGGTGCAGGCCGGCGAGGCGCTGGCCGCGCGTGTCTCCCGGCTCGTCGCGCGGGAGCTTGCCGGGGATGGCGTGGTGATAGATGCCGAGCGCGGGTCCGCCCGGCTCAGGGGGGTGGCGGGCCTACCCACCTTCAATCGCGGCGTGGCTGACCACCAGTATCTTTTCGTCAACGGCCGTCCGGTGCGCGATCGGCTGCTGATCGGCGCCGTGCGCGGCGCTTATGCCGATATGCTGGCGCGCGACCGTCATGCGGTGCTGGCGCTGTTCCTCGAGCTTCCGCCCGAGGAGGTGGACGTCAACGTCCATCCCGCCAAGACCGAGGTGCGCTTTCGCGATCCCGCCTTCGTGCGCGGTTTCCTGGTCGGCGCGCTGCGCCATGCGCTCGACGCGGCCGGTCAGAAGAGCGCGCAGAGCCCCGCTGCCGGCGCGATGGCGAACTGGCAGGTGGAGCCGCCGGCAGCGGCGCCGCTGCCGTCCCTGTCGGTTCCGGCGTCGGTTCCGGCGGGGCGCAACCTGTTCTCTACCTTCGACGGGCCGCCCTCGCGCGTGAGCGAGGGGGGGCAGGTCTGGCGCGGCTACGAACAGGCGCAGATGGCCCCCGCCGGCAGGGCTGAGCCCGCCGTGGAGATGCCGGAGGCGGTCGCCAGCTATCCGCTCGGCGTCGCGCGCGGGCAGGTCGCGGGCACCTACATCGTCGCCGAGGCCGAGGATGGGCTCGTCATCGTCGACCAGCACGCGGCGCACGAGCGGCTCGTGCTCGAACGGCTGCGCGCCGCCGGCGCGGGCGAGGCGGCGGCCGCCGCCCAGGCGCTGCTGCTGCCCGAAGTGGTCGAACTGGAAGAGCCGGCCTGCGACCGGCTGGAGGAGAAGGCGGCAGAGCTGGCCCGCTACGGCCTGGCACTGGAGCGTTTCGGCCCGGCCGCGATGCTGGTGCGCGCGGTGCCGGCGGCGCTGGGCAGAAGCGATGTCCAGGCGCTGGTCCGCGACGTCGCCGACGACCTCGCCCAGAACGGCGACGCGCTGCTGCTCGGCGAGCGGCTCGACCACGTGCTGGCGACGATGGCCTGCCATGGCTCGGTTCGCGCCGGCCGTGCGCTGTCGGTGGCCGAGATGAATGCGCTGCTGCGCGAGATGGAGCGGACCCCGCGCTCGGGCCAGTGCAACCACGGCCGCCCTACCTGGGTCAAGCTGGCGCATGGCGACATCGAGAAGCTGTTCGGGCGCAAGTGAGGTGGGCGGAAGCGCCCCGGAGGATCGCCTTCAGGCTTGCTTCGCGCGATGGGCCCGCGCCCAGGCGAGAATGTCCCGCCGCGCCCACGCCAGCGTGTAGAAGCAGGGCCGATAGCGGCCTTCCCGGTACAGCTCCATGCGCCGCGGCGCGAAGCGCAGCGCGTCGTTGGTGGCGAACTCGTGCTCGCCGACGCGCAGGACGAAGGCGCCGCCCCGTTCGGGAATGGCGCCGATGAACGACAGTTCGGGGCTGATCTCGGCGACCTTGGGGTCGTGCCACCAGGACCAGCTGCTGATGCCGCGAATGGCGGGATTGAGCGCGAGCAGGTCGGCAAGGCGCAAGTAGAGATCGGCATAGCCACGGGCGTTGAAATGCCTGACCAGCCGGCGATCGAAATGAAGCCCCCAGAGCGCCTTTACTCCGCCGAGCCGCCCGACCATCCGGGCCATTGTCAGGGCCTGTCGCGGGCCGCCGCGCAAGGCCAGGCCGCGGGGAATGCCGCCGATCGGATCGAGCATCTCGACTCCGCAGGGCAGCAGCCGTCCGCGGCACACCGCGAAGTCCTTGGCAAACGGATCGTGCCCGTGGCGGAAGAAGCCCCGACGCCCCTTGGCGACGTCGGCGAAGACGCGGGCGAGATGGCCGTCCAGCAGGCCGCGCGCCTCGGGCGTCAGGCGTATATCGGTGGCGGGCCCTTGCTCGATCGTGCGCGCGATCAGGTGCAGCAGGACCAGGCGGTGGTAGGCTTCCACCGCCTCGGCGCCGCCGGCCCCTTCGATTGCCGCGCAGGTGGTCCGGGCTTCGTCCGGCACCGCATGATACTGCGCGCCCGGCGGCAGCCGCGCGAAGGCGGCGAGATAGCCTGCGATGGGGTGATCGGCCAGCGTCCGCGGCGCGCGCGCCGTCAAGCCGGCCTCGATCTCGCCGGCCAGAACGGCAATCGTGTCCGGGGACGGCGCCCGGCCGGGGATGGTTTCTGTCCGCTCCAAGGATACGTCCTTTGCGGCGCCTCCATATCCCTGGCAGATGGAGGATTTGTTAATGTTTCCCGGCGTCAGTGCCCGAGGATGAGCCGCGCGAAGAGCGTGTAGCCCCACGGGTCCTTGCCATAGGCCGCATCGAGCGCGGCGGGCTTGGCGTAGACCGCTGCCGATCCGCCCAGCGCCAGCTCGAACGGCCCGAGCGGAACGCGCCGCGCATAGCCGAGCTGGAACTTGCTGACGCGGAACGCGCGGTCGTGCAGCGGGTCGGCATGGTCGGGAAACAGCTCGGCATTGGCGGCGTTCTCGAAGCGGCCGAACAGCGTGTTGCGGCGGTCGATGTTCCAGTTCGCCTCGGCCAGCCAGGCGGTGAGCGAGGGGCCGGGCACGCGATCCTTGTTGCTGAAGGCGAGCATCGCCGAAATGCCCCTGCCGTCGTTGTAATGGGCCGAGGCGCTGAAGCGGTGCTCGTCCTCGCCGGGGTGGAGCGCTTCGGGTTCGGAGATCTCGCCGTAGCTCGCCTGGAACGCCCAGCGCGGCAAGGGCGTCAGCGTCGCGCGCACCGACCAGCTATCGAGCCGGGGCGTCTCGATGTCCCAGCGGTGCTCGTCCGGCTCGGCGCCGCGGAAGCCCGACGCCTCGATCTGGAGCGCCGAGGTGGCGAGGCCGAGCGTTACGACGCCATAGGAGATGTGCGTCGAATCGAACCAGTGGTGCGTGATCGGCGGCTCGGGATTGTAGCGTGCCGAGGTGCGATGGCCGAAGGCGCTGGGGCCGAGCGCGGGCTCACCGACCGGGCCGCCGTAGAGGAACAGGCTGGCGTCCTTGCCGAGATCGACGTCGACCCGGCCGGCCAGTTCCATGACCAGGTCGTGCGGGTGCTGCCGGTCGACCAGCGCCGCGCCGCCGGCGGTCTCGCCCGTGGCGAAGAGGTTGGGATAGCCGCGCGCCGACATCAGCGGCTCGAGGCTGAGCGCCGCCCTGAGCTGGATGCGGCCCCATCCGGCCTCGCGCTCCCCGCTCAGCATCAGCATCGAGGTGGCATAGAGCTTGTCGTCGCCGCGCGGGCCGGAATGATCGGTGTATTGCAGCGAGACGGCGCCGTGCGTCATCATCGTCCAGTCGTTCCCGACCGAAACATGCAGGCCGTGCATCGGGCCCTCCGCGCCCGGCAGGCGTGCGGTGCCCGAACCGTCGGTATAGGGCGCGACATGGTGGGCCGGGCTGGAAACCCGGGCCGGGCCGTCTTTCATCTGCACGGCATCGGCGTGGTCTGCATGGGCATGGGCATGGGCAAGGGCATGGGCATGGGCATGGGCATGGTCGTGCGTCTGCCCGAAAGCGGCGGGCGCGAGCGTCGTGGCGCAGGCGAGCGCCAGCATCGTTCTGATCGTCATTGTTCTGGTCCTGATCGCGTTGTCGGTCTGGCGCGCAAGGCGCGCGCCGGCTCGTTTCGCGGTCAGGCGCGGGGTGGGGGCGTATCGGGTCCGGAAACGCGGCCGACTATGGGCGGGGTGGGGCGCGCCTCGGGCGGGACGGCCGCGAATCGCGTCGCTGCCATCGGCCGCGGGACGCCGGCGAGAGGCGCGATGCAGCCGATGCAGTCATGCGCGGGCTGAGCGTGGCGTGGCGGGTCTTCCCGCTTGTGCCGGGAATGCCCGTGGTGGCCGCTCGTCGCCATGGTCTCCGCCGGCGGGCAATGCAGCGGCGCCGCTGCCGCCGGCAGAGCCAGGCAGAAGGCCAGCAGGGCCAGAAGCAGGCGGCGGATCATGCGGCGGTACTAGCGGGAATTCGTCCCTTCCGCCACTCAGACGTTGAACCGGAAGTGCATGACGTCGCCGTCCTGCACCACATAGTCCTTGCCCTCCTGGCGCAGCTTGCCCGCGTCCTTGGCGCCGGTCTCGCCGCCAAGCGACACATAGTCGTCGTAGGCGATGGTCTCGGCGCGGATGAAGCCGCGCTGCATATCGGAATGGATTTCGCCCGCGGCCTCCGGCGCCTTGGCGCCCTTGTGGACGGTCCAGGCGCGCGCTTCCTTGGGGCCGACGGTGAAGAAGGTGATGAGGTGCAGCAGGTCGTAGCCCGAGCGGATCACGCGGGCGAGGCCGGTTTCCGACAGGCCCAGCTCCGCGAGGAAGGCCATGCGCTCATCCGCATCCATGCCGACGAGATCGGCCTCGATCGCGGCCGAGACGATCACCGCGTTGGCGCCCTCGGCCTTCGCCTTCTCGAACACGCGCGCCGAATGGGCATTGCCGCTGGTCGCCGCCTCTTCCTCGACGTTGCAGACGTAGAGCACGGGCTTGGCGGTGAGGAGCTGCGCCTGGCGGAACACGCGTTCCTCCTCCTCGTCCCTGGGCTGCGTCAGGCGCGCCGGCTTGCCTTCGCGCAGCAGCTCCAGCGCCTGGCCGAGCACCGCGGCGATCAGCTTGGATTCCTTGTCGCCCTGCGCCGCCTTCTTCTGCGCGGCGGGAACGCGCTTTTCCAGGCTGTCGAGGTCGGCCAGCATCAGTTCGGTCTCGACCGTCTCGGCGTCGGAGATCGGATCGACCCGGTTGTCGACGTGCTGGATGTCGTCGTTCTCGAAGCAGCGCAGGACGTGGACGATCGCGTCCACCTCGCGGATGTTGCCGAGGAACTGGTTGCCCAGCCCTTCGCCCTTGCTGGCGCCGCGCACCAGGCCGGCGATGTCGACGAACGAAAGCTGCGTCGGGATGATCTTGCCCGAGCCGGCGATTTTCGCCAGCGCGTCGAGCCGCGCATCGGGCACGCCGACCTGGCCGACGTTGGGCTCGATCGTGCAGAACGGATAGTTCGCCGCCTGCGCCGCCTGCGTTTCGGTCAGCGCATTGAACAGCGTCGACTTGCCAACGTTCGGCAGGCCGACGATTCCGCAACGAAAACCCATGATCTACTCCAATCAGCGCTTGAGCCGGCGCCCATACCGGCGCGCGCGGCAAAACGCCAGTTGGTTGGATCAGTCGAGCACCGCTTTGGCCCAGGGGCCGTAGGGACCGTCGCCCAGCAGGGCGAGCTGGGTTTCCGCCGAGACGCGGTTGATCGCCTCCTGCGGCTTGGGCGCCGGATGGACCGGGCGGCGCAGCGGGCGCGTGCCGGCCGGCATCGCGGCGATTTCGGCGATCGCCCGGGGTACGTCGAGCGGATCGGGCGCGCCGGGCCAGCTTGCCGGCTGTGCGCCCGGCGCGGCGGGCTTCATCCGCGCGACGAGATCGGGATAGCCGTCGGTATGGCGGCTTTCGGCCCGTGCCGCGAGCGCGGCGGTCAGCCGCGCGCGGTTGGCGCCGATGCCGGTGGGATATCCGCCGGGTTGGATGATGCAGACTTCGATGCCGTGGGGCGCCAGCTCGTAGGCGAGCTGCTCGCTGGCCGATTCGACCGCGAACTTGGTCGCCGAATAGACGCCGCCGGCCGGCATGACCACGCGTCCCACCTGCGAGGAGACGTTGACGATCAGCCCCGACTTGCGCCGCCGCATGCCCGGCAGGACCGCCCGGACCAGCCGATGCTGGCCGAAGACGTTGGTATCGAACGAGAGCCGGACGGATTCCATGTCCTGCACCTCGACAGGCCCGTGGATGTTGATCCCGGCGTTGTTGACCAGCACGTCGAGCGGACCGCCGTTGCGCTTTTCCGCTTCGGCGACGGCGGCCTCGGCCTGTTCCTCTGAGAGCACGTCGAGCGGCAGGACATGAAGGTCCAGCTTCTCGTCCTGCGCGATCCGGGCCAGTTCCTCGCCCTCGGGCCGCGGCAGGTTGCGCATGGTCGCGAAGACGCGGGCGCCGAGCCGCGCGTAATGCAGCGCGCCGAGCCTGCCGAAGCCCGACGATGCGCCCGTGACGAGGAAGCTCTTTCCCGCGAGGCTGGCGGTGGCGGGAGCGGGCCGGGCGGCGGCGGGAACGGCGGCCGCGGCGGCCAGCGCTCCGCTTCCGGCCAGCAGGTGACGGCGGCTGATATCCGACATGGCGTCCTCCTCTCGTTCGGTACGGGGGGAAGAATAGCCTTGCGGTCCGGCGAGTCGAGCGCCGATCTGCCGTCGTCCCGGGTCAAGCTCGGGGCGGCTCGTTCGCCATCATTCCTGCAGGCGCAGGGCCACGTCGTTCATGAAGCGCGTGTCGTCGCCTCTGGCCAGCCATTCCGCCTCGGCCGCTACGGCGCCGAGCATGTCGGCCAGGTCGTCCATTTCCGTCTTGGCGTAGTTGCCCAGGACGTAGCCGGTTACCCGACCCTTGTGTCCGGGGTGGCCGATGCCGATGCGTACGCGGCGAAAGTCGGGGCCCAGATGCTGGTCGATCGAGCGCAACCCGTTATGGCCGGCGGTTCCGCCGCCCTGCTTCACCTTGATCTTGAACGGCGCGAGGTCGAGTTCGTCGTGGAACACGGTGAGCGCCTCGGTGCCGAGCTTGTAGAAACGCAGCGCCTCGCCCACCGCGCGGCCGCTTTCGTTCATGAAGGTGGCGGGCTTGAGCAGCAGGATCTTGTCGCCACCGATGCGGCCTTCCTGGAGCCAGCCCAGAAACTTCTTCTGCACCGGGCCGAAGCCATGGACCTCGGCGATGGTGTCGAGCGCCATGAAGCCCACGTTGTGCCGGTTCATCGCATATTGCGGACCGGGATTGCCGAGGCCGACCCAGAGCTGCATGGCTTTCCCGGAATTGCCCTAGATATGGCGTTGCCCCGGACCCGCCTGCGCGGAGGCAGGCAGGTCCGGGACGATGCTTATTCCTGTTCCTCTGCCGGCGTCGAGTTGTCGCCTTCCTCGCTGCGCAGGCCCGAGGGCGCGACGATCGTCGCGATGGTGAAGTCGCGATCGGTGATCGCGCTTTCGATGCCCGCCGGCAGCGTGACGTGGCTGATGTGGATCGAATCGCCGACGTCGCGGCCGGTAACGTCGATCGACACGAAGTCCGGGATCGCATCGGGCGAGCAGATCAGATCCAGCTCGTGGCGAACGACGTTGAGCACGCCGCCGCGCTTGAGGCCCGGCGACAGCTCTTCGTTGGCGAAGACCACCGGCACGTTGACGCGGACCTTGGCGTCCTTCGAGACGCGCAGGAAGTCCGCGTGCAGCGGGCGGTCGGTGACGGGATGAAAGGCAACGTCCTTAGGCAGCGTCCGCACGGCCTTGCCGTCGACGGTGACGTCGACGATCGTGTTGAAGAAGTAGCCGGTGCCGAGCTGGCGGACCAGTTCCTTCTCCTCGACGTGGATCGTCAGCGGTGCTTCGTTGTCACCATAGACGACGGCGGGGACGCGGCCGGAACGACGCAGGGCGCGGGAGGCTCCCTTGCCTGCCCGATCGCGCGTCTCGGCCGGCAGCTTAAGCGTATCGCTCATTTTACTTGCCTTTCGAAAGCGGTTGATATGGTCACGGTTCGCCGTCACGCCTCCAGGGATGACCATGACGGGAAGCGCGGGCCGTTAGCCGGATTACGGGGAAAAGGCAAGGCGGGGGCATTTCGCGCCATCCGCGTTTCGCGCCGTGCCGGCCGTGATCCGGGGACGACGGCATAGTTACTGCACCCGCGTCACCTTGTAGCCTCTTTCCGCCAGCAGCGCCGGCAGACCCTCCGGCCCGGCCATGTGCGCGGCGCCCACCGCGACGAATGGCTTGTCTCCCCGCGCCAGCATTTCCGCCAGCCGCGCGCTCCAGGCGTGGTTGCGGGCGGTGAACAGCGCCTCGCGCAGTTCGGGGTCGGCCAGCAGGCCCTCGCGCGTCTCGGCCTCGATCCGGGCCATGTCGCCCTTGCGCCAGGCGGCGGCGAGGTCCTCGTCCTCGCCGGCGAGGCTTGCGGCATCGCGCAGCACCGCGACGAGCAGGTCCTGCTGCTCCTTCTCGGGCAGGCGGTCGAAGATGCCGAGCTGGGCGGCGGCGCCTTCCAGTTCGATTACCGGCCGTCCGCCGGCCGCCGCCAGCACGGCCCGGTCGATGCCGTTGGCCGCATCGTTCGCGCTTTCACCCGCGCGCGCCAGCGTCAGTGCCGCCGCCCAGGTCTCTACCCCGGCGAAGTGGCTCTCGCGTGCGCCGGCCCTGGCCAGCGTCTCGGCCAGGCTCTGGCGTAGCTCGGGCGGAACTCGCGCGGAGAGCGGCGGCAGGCCGGGGCTGTGCGCCAGCGCCGCGAAGGTCCGCTGCAGCGCCTGGGTATCGGCGAGATCGGCAACCTCGACGACCACCCGGTCCGATTCGCCGAGCGCGCGGTCGACCGCCGGCGAGCGCCACCGGGCGGGGCGCTTCAGCGAATGGATCGTGCCGAACAGATGGCCGCGCTCGCCCTGTGGACCTTCGACGCGCCAGAGCGCTGGCTGCGCGCTTTCCGGCTCGGACGCGCAGCCGGCCAGCGCCAGCA
>JBAYPJ010000076.1:0-16060 GCA_041677785.1 Novosphingobium sp.
GAGGTTGAGCGCCATGCCCTGCACGCCGTTCGAGAATTCGACCATCTCGCCGGCCTGAACGTTGTCGAGGCCGAAGATGCGCGCGATGCCGTCGCCGACGCTCAGCACCTGGCCGGTCTCGCTGACCTGGGCCTCGGTGCCGAAGTTGGCGATCTGGTCCTTGATGACCTTCGAGATTTCTGCGGCGCGGATATCCATGTTCAGCCTTTCATCGCGTGCGCGAGCGTGTTGAGACGGGTGCGGATCGAGCTGTCGATCTGACGGCTGCCGATCCTGACGACGAGGCCGCCGAGAATTCCGGAATCGACGCTCGCCTTGATCTTCACTTCCTTGCCTTCGCGCGCCTTCAGTTTCTGGGCGAGCTGGGCGACCTGATCGTCGGTCAGGGCGTGGGCGCTGATCACCTCTGCCGTCACTTCGCCGCGCTGCGCGGCGGCGATGGCGGCGAAGGCGCGGACGATCTCGGGGAGGGCGCCAAGGCGGCGGTTGGCCGCCAGGACGCCGATGAAGTTCTTCGTCAGCGGGGACAGGCCGAGCAGGCCGGCGACGGCATCCATCGCCTTGGCGGTGTCGTCACGGCTGACCTTGGGATTGCGAATCAGCGCGGACAGGTCGGGGCTTGCCGTTAGCGCCTCGCCCAGCTTGTCGAGATCGCTCTCCACCGCCGTCACGGCGCCCTGCTCGCTGGCCAGATCGAACAGCGCAGAGGCGTAGCGCCCTTGCAAACTGGCCGTAATGCCGCCGGAATTCTCCACGCGCGTCGATTCCCTCTTAACTGGATGGCTGGGCACGCAAAGCCTGGCGAAAACTCGCCTAGGGGCCCGCAGTCGGGGCGCGCATAGCGACGATTCCTCCGGGTGGCAAGGCGGGTCGGAACAGAGGCGGGCGATTGCCCTATGGCATTGCAATTGCTACGCCCCCGGTCTTGATGCTGCTGCTGGGGGGCAAATGGCGCGAGGGGGCAGAACCGGTTGGATCATCACCGGTGCCGGTGCCGCTATTACGGGTGTGGGCACCGTGCTCGGCACAGTCGCGGCCGACGCCATCAGTTCGGGCGATTGTCCCGGAGCGCTCTCGCGCATTCCTGCGATCTGCGAACAGATCGGTCTGGAGCCCAAGCACCGGTCGACGCCGAATAGGCCATCCACCGCGTCGCCGGAGGTCCGGATCACCGTCGCCGAAGGCGGGGTCGGAAAGCCGGCCGAAGCCGGCAATGCTGTCGAACCGGCCGGGACCGTCGGGCTCGTCGGGCGGGGCATCGGGCAGGCCAGCGCGCGCCTCGCGTCGGAGATAGAGGCCGGCATTCGCCAGCGATTGCGGCCGGTCGCGGTCGCCGCGGGCACGGCGATAACCTATGAATTGTCGGCGCTGTCGCTTGCTGGCGGGGCCGATCGCCGCGTGCAGGCAACCTGGACCATCAGCACGCCCGGAAAGCCGGAGGCGCGTTGCGAGCCGCTGGAAATCGTATTCTATTCAGGGCCTATTCTTGCGGAACGGCTGGTGGCGCGGTTCGACGCCAGCCTCGCCGCGACGGTATCGAAGGGGGAACCAGTATGCGGATGAATGCGAAGCCGGTATGCTTGCTGCTTGCGGTCGGGCTCATGTCGTGCACCGGCGAAGTGGCCGCGCCGGCGGCCGGGGAAGCTACCGAAGGCGCGGCGGTTGCGGCACCTGCAACTATGGCTGAAGCCGCACCGGAAGCCGCGGTCCAGCCGGTTGCGGTCGCGCCGCCGCAGGGTCCCGCCGAAGCGGTCGAAAAGCTGCCGTGCCCTCCGGGGCCGGGCACCATGTGCATCGGTCCGCTTGTCGTTCGGGCGGAGGGCGTCAATCTGCTCGGCGATGGCCAGCCGCAGGCCAACGGCAACCGAAAGCTGCGCTCCCACGGCAATCTCGTGTTCGAGAATCGGACCGACACGCCGGTACGCGTGGCCATTCTTCGCGCGCCGGTCGAGGCCTTGTTCGACAACGGTATTTTCGTGAGCACATACCGTAGAGGCGGTGTGGCGGGTGTTTTCGTCTGCCGTAACGAGCCCGTTCCATGTTTCCAGGGCGCTCCCGGAAGCTTCCAGGCCCTTGTCCCCGGTGACAGTCCGGCGCGCGCGAATTTCAGCATGACGGGCGGCATGGACGGCTCGCTGGCCGCCTCTCTGCCTTCGGTGTCGAGCGCGACGATCACGCTCCAGGTCTACGTGGTAGGGGTCGACAATGTCGGCAGCGTGCTGAACATCTCGCTGGCCGGCGTGCCGGTGCGCAACCAGCTCAAGTCCTGACCCGACTTCCGCGAGGAAGCGCTTTCCCGCCCGGGAGGGTGTTTCCTCGCAAGGGGGGCATCACTTCGCCTGGCCGCAGACGAAGACGAGCCGTTCGTTCGCCGGCGCCGGCAGCGCCCCTGCGAGCGAACGCTGTTCCTCGCCGAACCGGCGGAGGATGGCCTCATCGGCGCCGCAGGCCGGTGCCTGCAGCTTTCGGTATTGGGCGCGCAGCGCGTTCATCTCGTCCGCGCCGAGGAAATAGTTGTCGGTCCGATAGGTCGCGGTCGTCGGATCGAAGCGTGCGACGGTAACGGTATCCTCGGCGCGCGGCACGACTACGCGGAACCAGCCTTCCGGCCCGAGCGCGAACTGGCTGCGGCCGCCCACGCAGCCGTTCTCGCGCCAGTCCAGATCGACGTCTGCCGTATCGGATACGGTCACCCGGCTGCGGTCCAGATCGAGTACGCAGACGAGGTTGCCGGCAAGCTCCCTGCCCGGCCGGGCAGAAGCCTTGCCGTTGCCCTGCATCATGTCCCGGACCCGCGAATCGATTTCCGTGAGCGCGGGCCGCGACAGCCAGGCCGCCGCCGCGCCGCCGAGCAGCAGCACGGTCGCTCCTCCGGCGATCCAGACGCCGCGCCGATCGGCCTTCTGGAGCAGGAGGAAGGCGGTTCCGCCCGATCCGAGGGCGAGCAGCAGGGCGAGGCCGGCCAGTGCCATGCCGTTCTCGCGCTGCGAGATGACCTCCAACTGCACTTCGCGTCGGGTCGTCTCCTCCAGCGCGGCGGCGGCGCGGGCGGCTTCGTCGGTATGCGCCTTCTCGCCCGCCAGCCGGTCCGCCTCGGCCCGGTCGAGATCGGCAAGGCTGCGGCAGACGGTGCCGGTGGTGCGCGGCTTGACCCTGGCGGCAAGGAGAAAGCGCGCGATCTCGCGTGTCGATGCCGCGAAGAAGAATTCGGAATCGCTGCCCTGCGACACCGTGCCGAAAGTGTTGATCCCGATCACCCGGCCGCAGGCGTCCAGCAGCGGCCCGCCGCTGTTGCCCGCGCCCACCGGGGCGGTGTGCAGCAGTGTGTCGAACTGCTTGGACGAGCGCCCGGCCGAGATGCTGCCGCGCGTCTTGACCGGTGCCGAAGGGCTGACGATGTCGCCGATGTTGTAGCCCTGCGCGAGGTCGACGTTGCCCGGATAGCCGACGGCATAGACATCGGCGCCGTCGGCGACGGGCCCGGTATAGAGCGTCGCGGCCGGCAGCGTGCCGGGCTCTATGAGCTGGAGCAGGGCCAGGTCGTTGCCCGGCGAGAAGGCCACCACGCGCGCGAACCAGCCGTTCTGGCCTTCCGAGGGGACGACGCCGATGCGCATCGTCTCGTCTTCGCGCGCGGCCGCGACGACGTGGGCGTTGGTCAGGATGCGGTCGGGGCCGATGGCGACTCCGGAGCCATGGCCGATAAGCTCAAGGTGGCCGCCGTCCTCGGAGATCAGCACCACGCGCACGACGCTGCGCGCGGCGGCGGCGATATCGCCGGGGTCGGCCAGGAGCCGCGACGGCACGCCGAGCGCGAAAAGGCCGCCCAGGGCGGCGGCGAGGATGAGCATTCGCATGATTCGGACCATGGCCGGTTGTTTGCCCGCCTTGCCTTCCGCCCGCAATGCGGGGCGGCGGGCTCCTCGCGGCTTTGATCGCAACCGGCGGGAAGCGCGCCGCGCTCCGCCCGGGCATGGCTTGTCTCGCCAAGGAGACATGCCATGTATGGTGACGTGACGACCGACCTGCCTGCCGACGATCCGACCGACGACGAGGCCCGCTGGCGCATCGCGCTCGCCAAGGACCGTCGCTTCGACGGCGCGTTCGTGACCGGCGTGCACTCGACCGGCATATATTGCCGCCCTTCGTGCCCGGCGCGTCCGCCGCGGCGCGAGAACGTCGCCTTCTATGCGACTCCGGCCGATGCCGAGGCGTCGGGCCTGCGCCCTTGCCTGCGCTGCCGGCCCGACGACGTCTCGCGCGACGAGACGGCGGTGGCGCAGGCGATCGCGATGCTGCGCAAGGCCGAGGAGCCGGTGCCGCTCGCGGCGCTGGCCATGGCGACGGGGTATTCTCCGGCGCATTTTCAGCGGCTGTTCAAACGCGCGGTCGGCCTCTCGCCCGCCGCTTTCGCGCGCGCGCTGCGTCTGGAGCGCGTCGAGGAGGCGCTGAGCGCGGGCGGGCGCGTGACCGATGCCGTCTACGCGGCGGGCTTCGGCGCGCCTTCGCGGTTCTACGAGGCGGCGGGCGGCCGGCTTGGCATGGCCCCTTCGGCCTGGCGCGACGGCGGGAGCGGGGTGACGATCCACTGGGCGGTGGTCGCGACCAGCCTCGGCCCGATGCTGGTCGCGGCGACGGACAAGGGTGTCTGCCGCCTGTCGTTCAACGAGGACGAGACCGCCTTGCGCGCGCGTTTCCCCCATGCCGAGCTGGTCGCGGGCGGCGAGGTTTTCGCCGCGCTGCTCGATCAGGTGATCGGCGCGGTCGAAAAGCCCGGCGATTCGCGCCACATCCCGCTCGACGTCCAGGGCACCGCCTTCCAGGAAGCGGTCTGGCAGGAACTGCGCCGCATCCCGCCGGGCGAGACCCGTTCCTACGCCCAGATCGCCGCCGCGGTCGGCAAACCCGGCGCCGTGCGCGCCGCCGGATCGGCCAACGGCGCGAACAACGTCGCGGTGCTGATCCCCTGCCACCGCGTGATCCGCTCGGACGGGTCGCTCGGCGGCTATGCCTATGGGCTGGACATCAAGCGCGCGCTGCTGGAGCGGGAGCGGGGATAGGAAAGGCGTCAGCGCCGGACGATGCCCTGCCAGAGTTCGACCAGGCGGGCGGCGTTTTCCTCCCAGCTGAAGTGTCGGGCGTGCGCGGCAACGGCGTCCTGGCTCGGCGGGGCGGCGAGGATTTCGCCGACGGCGACGGCGATGGCGGCGGGATCGCGCGCGGCGATGCGGCCGGCAGCGGGGCCATTCACCACTTCGCGCGCGCCGCCGATATCGGGGATGACGAGGGGCGTGCCGCAGGCCAGCGCCTCGACCCAGGCGTTGGCCAGTCCCTCGCGCTCCGACGGCAGAACGACCACGTCCGCGGCGGAAAGGAGCTGCGGCAGCAGGTCGTGCGACACCTGGCCGAGAAACTGGACGCGCTCTGCCAGGCCCCGTTCGTGCGCGAACCGGCGCAGCGCGGGCTCGTCCTCGCCGGCGCCGGCAAGCGCGAGATGGGCGCCGGGCAGGCGGTCGAGCGCGGCGATGGCAAGGCGCTGGCCCTTGACCGGGATAAGCGCGCCCGGCGTGACGAGCAGCGGTCCTTCGCCCCAGACGGTAAGATCGGGGACGGCCGAGACGAACGCGCGCGCGGCCTTGCGCGCCATTGGGCGGAAGCGTGTGCGATCGAGCCCGGTGTAGTGGACGGCGATGCGGTCCGCCGGCAGGCCGAGTGCGATCATGTCGGTGCGCAACGCGTCCGATACCGCCAGGAGCAGCGCGGCCTGCGCGCCCGCGCGCCGCATCTGCGCCAGCGCGCGCGGGCGGGTGCTCCAGTAGAGGATATCCGATCCGCGCGCCTTGATCGCCAGCGGTAGGCCGAGTTCGGCGGCGATGATCGCCGCCGCCGGCCCGTCGGGGAAGAAGAACTGCGCGTCGACAAGGTCGAACGGGCGCTCGGCGTGGAGGCGGCGGGTGAGCGGCAGCAGCGCGTGGGCTATGCGCGCCGGATTGCCGTCGGCGCCGATCCGGGGGACCAGTCGGAAGCGCGGGTGAAGCGTGGGCAGGCCGCCGCAGTCGCTTTGCGCCGGCGTGTGGGTGAGCGGGCGGTAGCGCGCGCCGCGCGAGAGCGGCCAGGGCGGAAGCCCGATCGGGTTGACCATGACGATCTCGACCGCGCCCGTCGCGGCCGCCGCGCGCATCTGGCTGGCGATGAATCGACCGAAGGCGGGGCGCTGGGGGCTGGGGAACAGGGTGCTGACCGAGAGGACGCGAAGCATCGAGTTCGGCCCCTACAGCCGGCGCACAAGCATCTCGGCCACCGCCAGCCAGGGCGGGCTGTCGATCACCACCTGCCGCTGGCCCGCGCCGGGCGGCAGCAGCACGACGCGCGCATCGTGGCGGTCGATCAACCGGCCGAAGGCGAAGCGGCCGCCGGAGCGGGGGGCGAGCACGTCACGGTTGAGTAGGCGGCCGTAGGCCTCGGGCGCGTGCTGGCGCAGCCAGAGCTGGTCGCCCGTGCGGTACTCGCCCGCGCCTGTCTCGACCGCCATGGCGACAAGCGGGCCGTCCCCGTCGAGCGCCGTCGGCAGGATCGCGTCGCGTGGGGCGGGCAGGGCCTCGGCGCCGTATTCGCCGAGCCGGGCGACGAGTTGCGGCTGTGGCCCGTCCTCGCCGCGCAGCAGCAGCTTGGGCTCGACGCCCAGGGCGGCGGCGATGCGGTTCATCCAGCCGAGCGAGAGATTGCGCGTGCCGGTCTCGAGCCGGCCGATCGTCTGCGCCGTGGTCGGTGGGCTGCAACGCGCGGCGACTTCGGCCAGCGTCATGCCCTTCTGGCGGCGGATATCGCGGATGCGGTTGATCATGCGGGGGCCCTCGGGTCCGGCGAGAATAACCAAATCGGTTTTATACTTTCCTACAGTTTGCCGGATTTGGCAAGTGGCTCGAGTCTCCGAAACGAAAGGAACACCGATGCGGCCGATCCTGGAAGAACGCGAACTGACGGCGGAAGGTCCCTCGCGGCGGCGAGCGCGGCGCGGCGGGCGCAGCGTCACGGTCAACCTGGCCGAATCGCCGCTCACCTGGCTGCACGCGCGCAAGCACCTGAGCGACCGCCAACTCGATGCGGGCGAGCGCCTGCGCGCCGATTGGGAGCGCGCCCATCTCGCGCCCGGCGTGACCATGCGCTGGGACCCGGTGCGGGTGCAGGGCGGCGGCGAGCCCGGGCTCACTCCCGGCGAGCGGGCGGTCGCCGCCAGGGCGCGGTTCGACGGGGCGGTGGCGGCAGCGGGGGCGGGGCTTGCCGACATCCTCTGGCGCGTCGTCTGCGCCGGCGAGGCGCTGCCCGAGGCCGAACGCGCGCTCGCCTGGCCGGCCCGCAGCGGCAAGCTGGTGCTGGGGCTGGCGCTGGACCGGGTGGCGGAATTCTACCGGATCGTCTGAGGCAGTATGCCGGCCCAAAAAGAATGCCCCTTCACACGCGATGAGGGATGCGTGTGAAGGGGGCACTCCCTGCCCGCACTCATGGGGTAGTGCGGGCAGAGCCGGGGGCTGTCAGGCAGCCTCCAGCATCCGGTTGAGGTCTTCGCGGACATCGCCCGTCGGGCGGATGTCGAACTTGTCGACCAGCACGCCCAGCACTTCGGGCGTCAGGAACTGCGGCAGGGTCGGGCCCAGGTGGATGCGGCGGATGCCGAGGTGCAGCATGGTCAGCAGCACGGCCGTCGCCTTCTGCTCGAACCAGCTTATCGCATAGTGCAGCGGCAGGTCGTTGACGCCGCAGCCCAGCGCGCCCGCGACGGCGACCGCGACCTGGATGGCCGAGTAGGCGTCGTTGCACTGGCCCATGTCGAGCACGCGCGGCACGCCGTTGATGTCGCCCAGGTCCTCGCGGTTGAAGCGGAACTTGCCGCAGCCCAGCGTCAGCACCAGGCTGTCCTTCGGCGTCGCCATGGCGAGATCGTGGAAGTAGTTGCGGCCGGGGCGGGCGCCGTCGCAGCCGCCGATCAGGAACAGGTTCTTCACGTCGCCCTTGCTGATCATGTCGAGCAGCGTGTCGGCCACGCCCATGACGGTGTTGCGGGCGAAGCCGGTGGGGATCGTTTCCTCGGGCGCGTCCTCGGCGAAGCCCGGCTGGGCCAGCGCGCAGGCGATCACCGCCGAGAAATCGTGGTTCTCGATGTGCGGGATGCCCGGCCAGCCGACCGGACCGGCGGTGAAGATGCGGTCGGCATAGCCCTTGATCTCGGGATTGATCAGGCAATTCGACGTCATCACGATTGCGCCGGGGAAGGCGGCGAAGTCCTTCTGCTGGTCCTGCCAGGCGCCGCCGTAGTTGCCGGCGAGATGCGGATACGTCTTCAGCCCCGGATAGGCATTGGCCGGCAGCATCTCGCCATGGGTATAGACGTTGATGCCCTGGCCCGCGGTCTGCCGGAGGATGGCTTCCAGGTCGCCGAAATCGTGGCCGGAGACGAGGATACTCTTGCCGGCTTTCGGCGTCATGCGCACGTGGGTGACTTCGGGGTGGCCGAAGCGTCCGGTGTTGGCCGCGTCGAGAAGTTCCATCACCTTGAGGTTGAGCGCGCCGATCGCCAGCGCCTCGGTCAGCAGCGCGTCGATATCGGTGGGATCGGTGGCGAGGAAGGCGGAGATGCGGTGGAACTCGGCGCTGACCGCCGCCTCTTCCTGCCCGAGCACGCGGGCGTGCTCGCTATAGGCCGCGGTGCCCTTGAGGCCGTAGAGGATCAGGTCGCGCAGGCCCACGATCGACGATCCGTCGCGGTCCATGAAGCGCAGGATCGAGGCGACCGACGCCGCCGCGGCCAGCTCGGCCGGGGCCGTGCCGAATGTCCACAGCGCGGGCTCGGGCAGGTCGGCAAGGTCGGCGCCGGCGCGCTCGGCCAGCGTGCGTGCCTTGTCGCGCATGGCGAGAGCGCGGTCGATCAGGTCGGTGAAGCGGCCGGCGTCGAAATTGACATTGGTGAGCGTGGTGAACCAAGCGTGCGGCGTGAACGCATCGACTTCGGCATCCCGCGCGCCTTTCCGGGCGGCACGATCGGCATAGACCGACACGCCCTGCATCACCCGCAGGAGCACGTCCTGCATGTCCGCCACGGTCTCGGTCTTACCGCAGGAGCCCACTTTGACGGCGCAGCCGCCCTTGTTGGATTGTTCGCATTGCACGCAATACATCTGGATCGTCCCTGTCCAAAGATGAAGATGAAATACCTGTTATGGAGGGGCGCAAAAAACCACTTTGATTTCAATCAAACGTCATGCGGTGTGCAGGACATAAACGGGCTGCGGGCGGCTAGGAGGGCTGCCGGACATGCACCTGACACGCCACACCGACTATGCGCTGCGCCTGCTCATCTATCTTGCCGGGCTCGACGGCGCGCGGGTGCAGATCGCCGATGTCGCGGAGGCGCAGGCGATTTCGCGCACGCATCTGATGAAGATCGCCAACAAGCTGACCCATGCCGGCTTCATCGAGGCCCAGCGCGGCCGTGGCGGCGGCATCCGGCTGGGGCGCGATCCCCGGGACATCAATCTGGGGCAGGTGGTCAAGGCCATGGAGCCCGACTGCACCATGGTGGATTGCACCGCATGCCGGCTGCTGCGCCGCTGCAATCTGCCCGGAATCCTGGATCGGGCGTCCTCTGCCTTCCAGGCGGTGCTGGCGAAATACACGCTTGCCGACATCGTGCGCGAACGCGCCGCGCCCCCGGCGCAGGCCGCCTGAAGGGCGATCGCTTGACGGTACCCGTTCCTGCCGCGTTGCGTGCGCATTGGCGATGATGCCGCACCGGCCTTGCATCGGCGGGGTGGCCAGCGCGGGCCTACCCCTCCACCTCCTCGGCCAGCGCCAGCCAGCGTTCCTCGGCGGCGTCCTTCTCGGCGCGGGCGCGGGCCACGGCGTCGGTGAGCGCGGCGAACTTCTTGGGGTCGCGCGCGTAGAGGTCGGGATCGTGGAGCGCGTCCTCGTCGCGGGCGATGGCCGCTTCCAGTTCCTCGATCCGCGCGGGCAGCAGGTCGTAGTCGCGCTGGTCCTTGTAGGAGAGCTTGCCCTTGCGGGGCGGCGGCGGAGGGCTGGCGGGTTCGGTGGCGGGCCTGGCCGCCTTTGCCGGGGCGGCCGGCTTCTTGCGCTTGGCTTCCCAGTCGGCATAGCCGCCGGCGACCACGTCCACCTTGCCCGAGCCGTCGAGGCCGAGCGTCAGCGTGACCGTGCGGTCGAGGAAATCGCGGTCGTGGCTGACGATGAGGACGGTGCCGTCGTAATCGGCGATCACCTCCTGCAGCAGGTCGAGCGTCTCGAGGTCGAGGTCGTTGGTCGGCTCGTCGAGCACGAGCAGGTTCGACTTGCGGGCGAACTCGCGCGCCAGCAGCAGCCGCGAGCGCTCGCCGCCCGAAAGCGTGCCGACTTTGGCGTCGACCAGCCCCGGATCGAACAGGAAGTCCTTGAGATAGCCCTGGACGTGCTTCCTTACCCCGCGCACGTCGACCCAGTCGCCGCCTTCGGCCAGCACGTCGCGCACGCGCTTGTCGGGCGAGAGCAGGCTGCGCTGCTGGTCGATCATCACGCCGTGCAGAGTCCTGGCCAGCGTCACCTCGCCCGAATCGGGCGCCAGCTCGCCGGTCAGCAGCTTGAGCAGCGTCGTCTTGCCCGATCCGTTGGCACCGACGAGGCCGATGCGGTCGCCGCGCTGGATGCGCAGGGAGAAGTCCTTGATGATCGTGCGTTCGCCGAAACGCTTGGTGACGTGCTCGGCGACGATCACCGATTTGGTCTTCACCTCGTCGGCGACCAGCTTCATCTTCGCCGCGCCTTGCGGGTTCAGCATGGCCGCGCGCTGGGCGCGCATTTCGTGGAGCTTGGCCAGGCGGCCCTGGTTGCGCTTGCGCCGGGCGGTGACGCCGCGTTCCAGCCAGTGCGCCTCGAGCTTCAGCCGGGCGTCGAGCTTCTCGGCGGCGCGCGCCTCCTCGGCATAGACCTGCTCTTCCCAGGCGTCGTAGCCGCCGAAGCCGATTTCCTTGCGCCGTAGCGATCCGCGGTCGAGCCACAGCGTCGCGCGGGTCAGGCGGGTGAGGAAGGTGCGGTCGTGGCTGATCACGACGAAGGCGCCGGTGTAGCGGCCCAGCCAGGACTCCAGCCAGTCGATCGCGCCGAGGTCGAGGTGGTTGGTCGGCTCGTCGAGCAGCAGCAGGTCGGGCTCGGACGCCAGCGCCCGGCACAGCGCCGCGCGTCGCCGCTCGCCGCCCGAAGCGCTTTCCGCCTCGCGCGACAGGTCGATGCCGAGCTGGCCGGCGATCGCCTCCACCTCGTGCCGCGGCGGCGCGTCGGGGCTCGACAGCGCGAAGTCCAGCAGCGTCGCATGGCCGGTGAAGAACGGATCCTGTTCGAGCACGACGATGCGGGTGCCCGGCTGCACCGAGCGCTTGCCCTTGTCGGCCTCGATCTGGTTGGCGATCAGCTTCAGCAGCGTCGTCTTGCCCGCGCCGTTGCGCCCGATCAGCGCCAGCCGGTCGCGCGGGCCGATGTGCAGGTCGAGGTCGCGGAACAGCCAGCCGGCGCCCTGGATCAGGCCGAGGCCCTCCCAACTGAGGATCGGTGCGATTGCCATGTCAGAAGCCTTGAATTCGTCCGGTTCGGGTTTCTCAAATCCCCTCCCGCTTGCGGGGAGGGGCAGGGGTGGGCAAACGGGCCTGGCGCCGGGACTGGCCCGCCCCCGACCCCTCCCGCAAGCGGGGAGGGGAGAATGTCGTGCGCCTCTTGGCCGTGTCCTGTCGCATTGACAAGCGTGGAACGCCGCATTCACGCCTTGTTCAATGCCCCGCCCTTAGGCACAGCGCCATCATGAGCCGTGCCGTGATCGCCCTTTCGCTCGTCCCCGCCGGGGCGTTTCTCGCCAGCCTGTTCGCAGCCAGCCTGTTCGTGGCCGGCCTGTTCGCGGCGGGACCGTTCCTGGCCGCGCCCGCGCGGGCCGAGCCGGCCACCGTCCAGGGCCAGGTTCGCAAGGACATGCGCGCGGGCAACGTGCGCTCTTTGCGCGAGATCGAGCAGCGGGTGCTGCCGACCATGCCCGGCATGCAATACCTGGGGCCGGAGTACGATCCCGCCGCCATGGTCTATCGGCTCAAGTTCATCCGCGAGGGGCGCGTCGTCTTCGTCGACGTCGACGCGCGCTCGGGTACCATCATCGGCCAGTCGCGCTGAAAGCCCGCTTGCTTGACGCACCCGGCCTTTCGCCGCATGGCTTTGTCGGTTTCTGAAAGGAATAGGCAGCGATGCGCATCCTGATCGTCGAGGATGAGCCTACCCTGGGCAAGCAGCTCAAGGCGACGCTCGAGCAGACCGGCTATGCCGTCGACCTCTCGACCGACGGCGAGGACGGGCACTTCATGGGCTCGACCGAGGAATATGATGCGGTGATCCTCGATCTCGGCCTGCCCGAGATCGACGGGCTCACCGTGCTCGGCATGTGGCGCCGCGAGGGGCGCAAGTTCCCCGTGCTGGTGCTGACCGCGCGCGATAGCTGGTCGGACAAGGTGGCCGGGCTCGATGCCGGCGCCGACGATTATCTCGCCAAGCCCTTCCAGACCGAGGAGCTGATCGCCCGCCTGCGCGCGCTGATCCGCCGCGCCTCGGGCAATACCTCGTCCGAACTGACCGCCGGCGACGTGCGGCTCGATACGCGCTCGGGCCGGGTGACGCTGGGCGGCGAGCCGGTGAAGCTGACCGCGCAGGAATACAAGCTGCTGTCCTACCTGCTCCACCACAAGGGCAAGGTGGTCAGCCGCACCGAGCTGATCGAGCACATCTACGATCAGGACTTCGACCGCGATTCGAACACCATAGAGGTCTTCGTCACGCGCATCCGCAAGAAGCTGGGCGCCGACGTCATCACCACCATCCGCGGTCTTGGCTACAGTCTCGACGATCCCGCCGAGCCTGCTCGCGGCTGAGCGCGCGATGGCGGAGGACAACGCCCTGCCTCCGCCCCTGGCGAGCGCGCCGGACGATGCCGCCGTGGTCGAACCCGCGCCGGCCGGGCAGGCACCGGCCGAGCAGGCGCAGGCCGGGCAGGTGCAGGCCGGGCCGGTGAAGCCCGCGAAGGCGCCCAAGCCGCACACCGGCTCGCTGGCGCGGCGCATGATGGTGATCGCGGCGGGCTGGATCACTTTCCTGCTGGTGGTGGGCGGCGTCGCGCTCGACCAGGCGATGACCTCGCTGATCACGCGCAACTTCGACGACCAGCTCGACTACATGCTCACCGGCATGGTCGCCTCGACCGAGATCGGCCCCGACGGAGAAGTGTTCTTCAACCGCGCGCTGGGCGACCAGCGTTTCCTCGAGCCCAACAGCGGCCTCTACTGGCAGATCCGGGGCAAGGGGCATGACGACTTCACCTCGCGCTCGCTGTGGGACCGCAGCCTCAAGGTCTCCGCCGATCATTTCGACGCCAAGCCGCATGTCTACGACAGCGACCAGTTCACCGGCGAGAAGCTGCGCGTGATGGAACGCTCGATCATCCTGCCGGGCAGCGATACCAAGTGGTGGTTCACCGTCGCCGCCAACCGGGGCGAGCTGGACGCCCAGATCCGCCGCGTCCGCTCGATCCTGACCTACAGCTTCATCATCCTGGGGCTGGGGCTGTTCATCATGGCCGGGCTGCAGACCTGGTACGGCCTCAATCCGCTGCGGCGCGTGCGGCGCACGATCCAGAAGATGCGCACGACGGGGGCCAACCGCGTCGCCGAGCCGCTGCCGCTGGAAGTGCAGCCGCTGGTCGAGGAACTGAACGCGTTGCTCGGCCATACCGAACGCCAGGCGGAAGAGGCGCGCACCCATGCCGGCAACCTCGCCCATGCGCTCAAGACGCCGCTGACCGTGGTGATGAACGCCGCCACCGCCCACGCGCCCGACCTGGCCGACACGGTGATCCGCGAGGCGGCGGTGATGCGCCGCCAGGTGGACCACCATCTTGCCCGCGCGCGCGCCGTCGGCCGCCGCGCCGTCGGCCAATCGCGCGCCAGCGTCTGGAGCAGCGCGGAGGCGGTGCTGCGCGCGGTGAGCCGGCTCTACGAGAACACGCGCTTCGACCTCGACGGCAGCCGCGCGGCCATGGTGGCGGTCGAGCGGCAGGACCTCGACGAGATTCTCGGCAACCTTATCGAGAACGCGGCCAAGTACGGCGGCGGCAGCGTCTTCGTCACCATCGATGTGCGCAAGGACGCGGGCCCTTGCGAGATCTGGGTCGAGGACGATGGCGCGGGCATCCCGCAGGCCGAGCGCCTGCGCATTTTCGACCGCGGCGCGCGGCTCGACACGGGCAAGCCCGGCACCGGCCTGGGCCTTGCCATCGTGCGCGACGTGGTGGAGATCTACGGCGGTTCGGTCGAGCTGGGCGAGAGCGAGGACCTCGGCGGCCTGCTCGTCCGCCTGACGCTGCCGCGCGCGGTGGGCTGAACCCCGGCGGCGGCCGGGACGGACGATCAGTCTTTCGCCAGCGCCTGCTCGTGGTGGCGGATCACTTCCTCGATGATGAAGCGCAGGAACTTTTCCGAGAATTCGGGGTCGAGGTGGGCGTCCACCGCCAGCGCCCGCAGGCGCGCGATCTGGCGCTCCTCGCGGCCCGGATCGGAGGCGGGAAGGTTCCGTTCGGCCTTGTAGGCGCCCACCGCCTTGGTGATGCGGAAGCGCTCGGCCAGGATGTGGATCAGCGCCGCGTCGATATTGTCGATGCTCGCGCGGTAGCCGGCCAGGACGGGATCGGGTGTGGGGGCGGTCTCGGTCATCGCCGCACGCGCTAGCATGACCGGTCCGCGGATTCCAATCCGGCTTCGCGCCGCCGGGGCGCGTTTCTGCGTGCGGAGACGGACTCCGGGCTTGCCTTCGCAGGCGCGCACGCGCAATGCGCGGGGATGTCGGCAGATATCGTTCCCTTGCGCCCGCGCGCGACCGAGCCCTCGCTGGCCCCGATGCTGGCGCTCACCGCCGCGGGCATGAATAGCGTCAACACCGTCATCCTCGACCGGATGCAGAGCCAGATTCCGCTGATCCCCGCGCTGGCCGGACACCTGATCTCGGGCGGCGGCAAGCGCATGCGGCCGATGCTGACGATCGCCGGGGCGGAGCTGTGCGGCTATCAGGGCGGGCGCCATCACAAGCTCGCCGCCGCGGTCGAGTTCATCCACACCGCGACGCTGCTGCACGACGACGTCGTCGACGGCTCGGACCTGCGGCGCGGCAAGGCCACCGCCAACATCGTCTACGGCAACCCGGCGACGGTGCTGGTGGGCGACTTCCTGTTCAGCCGCGCCTTCGAGCTGATGGTCGAGGACGGCAGCTTGCGCGTGCTCAAGATCCTCAGCCACGCCTCGGCCGTGATCGCCGAGGGCGAGGTCGACCAGCTTACCGCGCAGCGCCACATCGAGACGAGCGAGGAACGCTATCTCTCGATCATCGGCGCCAAGACCGCCGCGCTCTTCGCCGCCGCGACGCGCATCGCCGCGGTGGTCGCCGAAAAGAGCGAGGCCGAGGAACGCGCGCTCGACGACTACGGCCGCAACCTCGGCATCGCCTTCCAGCTCGTCGACGACGCGATCGACTACGATTCCGAAGCCGCCGAGAGCGGCAAGGGCAAGGGCGACGATTTCCGCGACGGCAAGATGACGCTGCCGGTGATCCTCGCCTACGCGCGCGGCGACGCCGAGGAGCGCCGCTTCTGGCAGGACGCCATCGCCGGCTTCCGCACCGACGACGAGGACCTGGCGCACGCGGTCGCGCTGATCAACCGCCACGACACGGTGAGCGCCACGCGCGCGCGCGCGCGCCACTTCGCCCAGCGCGCGATCGACGCCATCGCCGGCTTCCCCGCCGGCGAGGCACGCACCGCCATGGCCGAAGCGGCCGAGTTCGCGGTGGCGCGGCGGTATTGAGGCCGGAGTTGCGCGGCATCCTTCGACAGGCTCAGGCTGAGCGGATGTCGGAGGGTGGGGCCTGTATGGTGGTTCGTGCAAGAAGCCCGCTCAGCCTGAGCTTGTCGAAGGCCGCGCGATGAGCTTCGCCCAAGGGGCCA
>JBAYPJ010000077.1:0-15955 GCA_041677785.1 Novosphingobium sp.
GAGCGCGGCTCTTGCCAGCAGCATCAGCGTTATCGGCGTCGTGATCGTGACGAAGACCGCGATCAGCACCTCGTGCAGCACGGGCCGCGACTGCATGACCGAAAAGCACGTGATCGACGCGAATAGGATGAAACCGGTCCCCAGCGTCATGCCGAGCGTCGGCGGATGGACGCGTTCGTAGAAGGTCTTCATGCGCAGGAGTCCGATCGCACCGATCAGCGTGATGACGGCGCCCAGGAGGACGAACAAGCTGACGATGATCGCAGCCCAGAGCGGCAGGTCAGGCGCCTGTATCATTCGATCACCTCGCCGCGCATGAGAAACTTGGCGAGGGCCACGGTTCCGGCAAAACCCAGAACCGCAATGATCAGCGCCGCTTCGAAGAAGATCGTCCGGCCCGTCTGGATGCCGTATGTCAGGAGCAGGAGCATTCCCGCGAGGTAGAGGGCGTCGAGACCCAGCACCCGGTCCTGCGCGCGCGGCCCGCGCAACGCCCGATAGGCGGCGCAGGCCATCGCCACGCCGAGCAGGATCTGCGCAACGGTGATCGCCAGCGCGAGGAAGAGTATGGTCATTCGAAGATGTCCATCAGCAGTTTCTCGTAACGATTCTTGATGAGCGTGATCCACGCGTCCTCATCGACCAGATCGAGGACATGAATGAGGATGAGCCTGCGGCGGGCGTCGTGCTGGAGCCATAGCGTTCCCGGCGTCGCAGTGATGATCACCGCCAGAACGGCGAGCGCATAGCGGCTCTCGAGGTCGATCGGCAGCCGGATGAAGCCCGACCGCCGGCCCGCGGGCTTGAACAGCACGATCCTGTAGACTGCGATATTGGACCGGATGATGTCGACGAGCGCGAACCATGCCAGCTTGACCATCGACCACCCGATACGGATGCGCGGCTTCTCGACGTCCAGCACCAGCATGACGCGCGGGATCGTCAGAGCGACGAGGCCGGCGAGCACGACGTGGCCGGGCGAAAAGCCGGTCAGCAGCGTCCACATGCCGAACAGCGAGGCGGACAGCAGCGGATAGGGGAGCAGCCGCGTCACGGCATCACCTCGCCGATCCGGCGCGCGTCGCGCACCGCGTCGATATAGGCAGACCGGTCCACCAGCGCCGCCGCCGCGCCTTCCATGTAGAGATAGACAGGCCCAGCCAGGATCATCAGGGCGAGGCAGGCGGCAAGCAGCAGCCCGATCGGCGCGACCTCGATCACGCTGAGGCTGGGGGGCGAATCCTCGCTGGGCGTCCAGAGCAGGTCGATCCCTGCCCGCGTCATCGCGATCAGTGTCGCGAGTCCCGAGAGAATGATCAACGCGATCAGGATCCACGCGCTCGGCGCGATCGGCGCGTCGGCGAACAGCGCGTCGATGATCGCGAACTTGGCGATGAAGCCCGACAGGGGCGGAAGGCCGGCGAGCGGCAGCGTGCAGAAAATGAAGCCGCCGCCCAGAATCGCGATGGTGCCGGGAATGACGACGCCGATCTCGTTCTCCTCTTCCTCGATCGCGCCGGTGTATTCGTCGTCGAACACCGGCTCGGCGATCCCCTCGATCATGTCGTCCTCGTCGGCGTTGCGCTCGACGGGTTCGATGATCAGGTAGAGGGCGCCGACGGCGAGCGTGGAACTCGCAAGATAGAAGAGCAGAGCGGCCGTCAGCGCCTCGCCGCCCATGCCGATCGCGGCGATCAGCGTCCCCGACGAGACCATCACGTAATGGCCGGCGACCCCGGTAAGCTTGCGCGTCGCAAGAATCCCGAGCGTGCCATAGGCCATCGTCGCAAGGCCCGCCCATATCAGCCAGTCGTCGGCGAAACCCGCCACGTCCGACTCCGCACCGAACAGCAGCGAGGACAACCGCAGGACGACATAGACGCCAACCTTGGTCATGATCGCGAAGATCGCCGCAACCGGAGGCGCGGAAACGGCGTAAGTCCTCGGCAGCCAGAAGCTCAACGGCCAGATTCCCGCCTTCACGAGGAAGGCGATGCCGAGAATCGCGGCGCCGGCCTCGAACAGCATCAGGTCGTCCGGGGGCACGGTGGCCATCCGCGTCGCGAGATCGGCCATATTGAGCGTGCCCGTCACCGCATAGATCATCGCGACGCCGATCAGGAACAGCAGGGATGTCGCGATGTTGATGGTGATATAGTGGAGGCCCGCCCTGGTCCGCCCCTCTCCCGCGCCGTGCAGAACCAGCCCGTAGGAGGCGGCGAGCAGAACCTCGAAGAATACGAACAGATTGAAAATGTCGCCGGTGAGGAAAGCGCCGTTCACCCCGGTCAGAAGCAGCAGGAACAGCACGTGGAAGCGCGGGCCCGAGCGATCCCACCGGGCGATCGCATAGAACAGCGCGGTAAAGCCGAGAATGCTGGTCAGCAGCACCATCACCGCCGAGAGGCGATCGGCGACGAGCACGATCCCGAACGGCGCCGGCCAGTCGCCCAGCAGGTAGACATGGGGCGTCCCCGGCAAGGCCTGCCGGCCGCCGTCGACCTCCCAGACGAGCGCCGCGGATATGACCACCAGCGCGGCGGCCGTCCCCAGGCTCAACAGCCGCTTCAGCATCCGCCTGCGCTCGTCGAAGGCCAGCAACACGGCGCAGACCAGCATCGGCAGGACGATCGGCGCGATGACCAGATGATGCATCCAGTCGCTCACAGGTCATCCTCCTCGCCATCGACGTGGTCGGTTCCGGTCAGGCCGCGCGCGGCGAGGATCACCACCAGGAGCAGCGCGGTGGTCGCGAAGGAAATGACGATCGCGGTCAGGACTAGGGCCTGCGGCACCGGATCGACGAATTGCGCAGGGTCGACGGCCCCCTTGCCGACGATCGGCGGCGCGTCGGTTCGCAGGCGCCCGGCGGCGACGATGAACAGGTTGACCGCGTAGGACAGCAGGCACAGGCCGAGCACGACCTGGAACGTCCTGGGCCGGAAAAGCAGCCAGAGGCCGGACGCCGTCAGCGTCCCGATCGCCAGCGCGAGAACAGCTTCCATCAGCCTTGCCCCCCGCGCGCTGACGCTTCCTGCGCACCGCCGTCTTCCGGACGGGTCGCGCGCGGGGTGCGAATGGATTGGTGGGCCAGCGCGATGAGGATGAGCACCGTGGTGCCCAGCACTACCGCGAAGACGCCGATATCGAACAGCAGCGCGCTCGCGATCGGCACGGGTCCGATCAGCGGAAGCTCGAGGTAGCTGGAATGCGTGGAAAGGAAGGGATAGCCGAAGAACCAGGCGGCCGCGCCGGTCGCCGTCGCGCACAACAGTCCCGCGCTGATCCACCGAACCGGCTGGACGTGGAGGCGTGCCTCCACGGACCTGGTGCCGCTGGCCATATAGAGCAGGATGATCCCGATGGACGCCGTCAGGCCGGCCGCGAAGCCTCCGCCCGGAAGATCATGGCCGCGCACCAGCAGATAGAGCGCCAGGGTCAGGATCACGGGGAACAACCATTCCATGGTGACTCGCGGTACGAGGAGGTAATGTCTTGCCGTATCGCCGAGCTTGTTGCCTTCGCGGGCATCGTCAAAGGCATTCTGAGCCTTCTGCTGCACGGGCATTTCGACGCTTTCGGCCGCCGGGCGGAAGCGCCTCAACAGTGAGAACACCGTCAGGGAGACGATCGAGAGAACCGTGATTTCGCCCAGCGTGTCGAAGCCGCGAAAATCGACGAGGATGACGTTGACGACATTGGTGCCGCCCCCGCCCGGATAGGCCTGTTCCATGAAGTAGCGCGAGATTCCCTCCGGCGGCGAGCGCGTCATGATTGCGTAGGAAAAGGCCGCCAGACCCAACCCGCCGACAAGCGCGATAAGCAGGTCCGCGGCGCGTCTGTAACGCGTGGAGAATGGCGCGGGAGTGCCGGGCCGAAAGTCCGAGCGCCGCAGGGGCAGCCAGCGCAATCCCAGCAGCAGCAGCACCAGCGTCACGATCTCCACGAGCAGCTGGGTCAGGCCGAGATCCGGCGCCGACAGCCAGATGAAGCTGATGCACGTCGACAGCCCCGCGACGCCGACCATGATGAGCGCGGCAAGCCGGTGAAACTTCGCCTGCCACGCGGCCGCGATCGCGCTGACACCGCCCAGAATCCAGAGCATCGCGAATACGGGGTCGATCAGCGTCCCTGCCACCGGGCCGGGCGCGTAGCCCAGCCTCGCCAGGGGCAGTCCCGCAGCAAGGAACGTGGTCAGCACCAGCAGGCGAAGCTGCACCTGCTGCCGGCCCGTCCCGAAAACCCGGCGCAGTCCCCGCGCGCCCTCGATGATCGCGGAAAGCACCATCTCGAACGTGCGCCGGCCCTTCAGCCGCCCGATCACCGGCGAACTCTTCATGGCATTCAGCCGCCGGCCGAACAGGCGATAGAGCACCACCCCGCCGACAAGAGCAATGAGGCTCATCAGCATGGGCCGATTGAAGCCGTGCCAGATCGCCAGGCTGTACACCGGCGTCCGGTCGCCAAGGACCGAACTTACCGCCGTCGCCAACAGTGGCCCGATCGTCAGGGTCGGTATGATCCCGACAAGCAGGCACAGCAGCACCAGGATTTCGATCGGCAACCGCATCCAGTGCGGCGCCTCGTGCGGTTCGCGCGGCAATTCGACCGGCGGCGGTCCGAAGAACACCTGGTGGATGAAGCGAAGCGAGTAGAGCACGCTGAAAGTGCTGGCCACGGTCGCCAGCAGCGGCAGGATGCGATCGAGAACGGTGCCGCTATGCGCCTCAAGCGCTTCGGCCAGGAACATTTCCTTCGACAGGAAGCCGTTGAGCAGCGGCACCCCGGCCATCGCCGCCGCCGCGACCATGGCCAGCGTGGCGGTGATCGGCATGAAGCGCACCAGCCCGCTGAGCCGGCGCAGGTCGCGCGTTCCGGTCTCGTGGTCGATGATCCCGGCGGCCATGAACAGCGACGCCTTGAAAGTCGCGTGGTTAACCGTGTGGAAGATGGCGGCGACTGCCGCCAGCGGGCTGCCGAGCCCCAGCAGCAGAGTGATCAGCCCCAGATGGCTGATCGTCGAATAGGCGAGAAGCCCCTTGAGATCCTGCTGGAAGATCGCCGCCCAGGCGCCGATCAGCAGTGTCGCAAGCCCGGTCGCCGAGACGATCAGATACCAGCTTTCGGTGCCCGAGAGGACCGGCCAGAACAGGATCAGGATATATATCCCCGCCTTAACCATCGTCGCGGAGTGGAGATAGGCGGACACCGGCGTCGGCGCTGCCATCGCGTGCGGTAGCCAGAAATGGAACGGGAACTGCGCGCTCTTGGTGAAGGCACCGATCAGGACGAGGATCAGCATCGGAAGATAGAGCGCATGGCCGCGGATGACATCGCCCGCCGCCAGCACCCGGTCGACGTCATAGCTGCCGGCGATGTGGCCGAGCAGCAGGAACCCGATAAGCAGGCATACGCCCCCCGTCGCGGTCATGATGAGCGCCATGCGGGCGCCGTCGCGAGCGCTCTGATTGTGGTGCCAGTAACCGATCAGCAGGAAGGAGAACAGACTGGTCAGTTCCCAGAAGAACACGATCTGGATGAGATTGCCCGACAGGACCAAGCCCAGCATCGACCCCATGAAGGCCAGCAGGAAGCTGAAGAAGCGCGGGACCGGGTCCTCGGCCGACATGTAATAGCGCGCATAGAGCACCACCAGCACGCCGATGCCCAGGACAAGCAGCGCGAAAAGCCACGAGAAGCCGTTGAGGCGGAACGTGAGGTCGAGACCGAGCGAGGGCAGCCAGGGCGCCGCATGACGAACGATCTCGCCGTCGGCAACGGCCGGATAGAAGCGGACGAGCAGGACCGCGGCGACGAGCGTGACCCCGCCCGCCATCGCCGCCGCCGTCGTGCGCGCGCGCGTGGGCAGGAATGCGGAAATCAGGCTGCCCAGAAAGGGAAGCGCGAGAATGACGAGAAGGCATCGCGCTTCCAACATGAACGGGGGCTGCTCCTGATTGCCTGGACGTTTCCTCTTGAGGGTTTCCTATGGTTGAAATTTGCCGTCAGGGGCAAGGGCGACGATGCATTTATCGTCGTCGCACTGCCCTCGCTGCGCGTGACGCACTATCGCGGCCAGCCGGCCCGGCCGGCAGGACACCGGTTTCCCCGCCGCGATTTCGCGGCCTGGGCGTCGGAGTCAGACGTACTCGCGCTGCTGCGCGAAACCGCTGAAAGTCGCGCTATCCTCAAGCGGAATGCCGTAGTTGCGCGTTACCATGGCCATGGTGAGGTAAGCGCCGACGAGCACGACCACTTCCATCAGTTGCGGCTGCGAGTAGCGGGCAGCGAGCGCCTGCCAGGTCGCGTCGTCGATATACCGGTCACGCACGAGCTGCTCGGCGGCGGCGATCAGGACCTTGTCGAACGCGGTGAGCGCGTCGCCCCTGCCCGCGCGCATCGCCGCCACTTCGGCCTCGCTGAGCCCGGCGCTCTTCGAGATCAGCTCGTGATGCGTGACCTCGTACACATCGTCGCCGAGCGTGAGCGTCCGCAGGCACAGCACCTGGCGGTCGCGCGGCGGCAGGTTGGTGTCCGCGACGACCTTTTTGATCAGCGGAACGAAGGCGCGATAGAGGTCAGGGCTACGCGCCAGGACGTTGGAGAAATTCATCGAACTCCATTCGCCCATCACCTCCTTCTGCTCGTCGGTCGCCTCGTCGAGCGTCACTCCGGGAATACGTACCGTCATTGCCACCATCCTCCATTCGGAAAACCGGAACCGTTCGCGCGCGCCGACCGATCAAACCCTGTCGAAGGCGATAGGCAGGCCGGCCACGCCCCAGACGCCGGGAAACGGGCGCCAGCCCGGCTCGCCTGTCGCCCGCGGATTCTTGAGACGCTGCGCGATCGCGTGGAAGCCCTCCTCGATCTGCGCAACGCCGATGAACTGGCCGAGGCAGATGTGCGTCCCCATGCCGAAAGCGAAATGGGTGCCGCGCAATCCCTTGCGCTCGGGATCGAAGGTGTCGGGATCGGCGGTCGCGGTCTTATCGCGCCCGGACATGCCCCAGGGAAACATGATCAGCGTCCCCTGCGGGAAGCGGACGCCGCGGAAATCGAACGCGCGGGCAACCTTGCGCGTCGCGGTGGAAGGCGAATGGAAGCGGAAGGTCTCGTGCATGACCTTGCGCGTATATTCGAGGCTTTCGGCGCATTTCGCATAGATCTCGGGCTTGTCGAGCAGCGTGTACATGATCAGCGTAATCACGTTCTTCGACGTGTCGTATCCGCCGACGAACATGAACACGAGCAGGTTGACGAGTTCGTCCTCGGTGATCTCGCCGCGCGCGCGAACCGCAAGGATGACGTCGAGCAGGTCATCCTCCTCGCCCGACGAACGCCCCCTGTCGCGCCGGGCGGCAATGACCTCGCGCGCGGTATCCTCGAGCAGCAAAGTTCCGCGCTGCAGTTCGGGCAGATGCTTGCGGTCCATGCTCATGGCGAGCCCCAGCGCCTCGAGCGAAGCGCGGATGCCGGGGATGATGTGCGTGGGAACGCCGATCATGCGGCACATCACCGAGATCGGGTAGAATGAGGCGAACTCCTCGAAATCGAAGCTGCCTTTCGGCAACCACTGGTCGAGCAGCTGGCCGATCTGCTCGCGCATGACGCCCCGATACCGGTTGGCCATGCGCGGCGAAAAAGCCGCGCGCAGCGCCTCGCGCAGCCGGTGGTGGGTCTCGCCGGACTGCGTCTGGACCGAGCCCTCGATAAACTTGCCCCAGGGCGTCCCCGTGGCCCCCATATATTCGACGACCTCGTTGAAGCCGATCACCATGTCGGCATCGTGGCGCATGATGTCGCGCATGGCCGCGTGTTCGGTCAGAATGTAGCCCACGCTCGTCGATGCCAGCCACGGGTGATGCCGGCGCGCCTGCGCAAAACGCGCGACGGGATCGAGCGAGAAGGCGGGGTCCTCGATGGGCAGGAACGGCAGGTCAAGCGCCTGCGCCTCTACGATCCGAGTTGTGACGCTCATGGTTCTCCCCGCTCGTCTTGCGGTGCCGCCGGTGTCGATACCGGGTGCTGTGCGCACCTCATATACCGCACCGCGCCGGGCGAAGGTGCCCCCGGCGACACACAGTCTGGAAAGCACCGCCCCTTCGTTCTAACTTCCGATGCGGCATGCAGGCATGTGCCGGCGGGTCGCCCCGATCCGAAGACTTACATTGACGAAGCGGCCACCATCGTGGCAAGCGGACGCCGCATCGGCGGAACGTTGGAAAACGACGTGGAAAACGATGCCGCCAGATCAATTCAAAGCAGTTGATTTCGCGGGTATAGCTTAGTGGTAAAGCACCAGCCTTCCAAGCTGGCTATGCGGGTTCGATTCCCGCTACCCGCTCCAATTTCCAGTTCATAGACGTTCGCATTCGTCTGGACAGCCCCCCAAAACCCTACGTATTTAGGCGCTTCCAAGGCCGCTAGCGTTCACTCGCATCCTTATCCAGCCGCACGGCGCTGGGGGTATGATTGGGGGGTATCTGCAAATGGCCAATTCGATACTCCCACGCCTGGGGGTATCTTGTGGGGGGATTCCCCCCGGAAGGGCAGGACGCAGAATGGCGCTTACCGACGTGGCTAGCACCCAACTCGCTTCGCCGGCAAGCCGGCTGACGCATTTTCGGGAAGGAGCGTCAACGCACCGTAACCGACTTAGCGAACAGCACCATAGGCGCGCGATGATGGCCAGTATGCGAACCCATTGCTTCGCCCGTGACTACGACATTGCGCTCAACGCCTGCACGCAAAACAGGGAGAAGTCCGGCGTCTGTGGTACTAACATGCACGCGATCAAATTGCTCGCTGCCGTCCGCGAACTCCCCATCGGGGAAACAGATTCGCCGAGGCAGTTCTAGGATAAACACCCTTTCCTCAGCATCACCATTTGCGACGCTTTCATAATTGGGTGGGCCGGCAAAGAGCTGAATGGTCAGCCTCCCCGAGACCGTTACGGCCGTATTCGACTTAGTCGCATCTACACAACCTCGCACGTTCATTGGTCGGAGCGTTTCGCCTGATGCTGCGACGGGCATCAGGCTCAACATGACTGCCACTGCTAATTCGAACCTCATATCGATCCCTCTTATTTTATGGCCCTCTAGACACAACGTGCGGCTTTTTAGCCTATCTTGTGACCACGCCTTCAAGTTCGACATCTGCGCCGCAACCGACACCTTCTCGCGCAATGAAAGACCTTGAGCCAACCTGAAAAAGCCGCAGCAGGAGGGTTCCTGCCGTTCGGCGGCAAGGACGATGCCATCGAAGTGGTGGCGATCACGGTTCCCCCGGCTGCGCCCGCTGCATCATCTCCATAAGGTCGCGGGCGGCGTCGCGATCTGCCGCGTCCTCGAATGCAATATGGAGATCGGGTGCGGCGCCCAGTATGTACAGCAGGCTCCACAGCGCAAAGCGCCGCGCGCGATCCTGTTCGAGGCCGAGATCGACCCGCATCTTCTCTATTCCCGCCTGCAAGGCATCCGGGGTGACTTCATCGAGGTCCGCAGTCGCGAAATAGCGGCGAAGCTGATCGTCGAAATCCATGCGTGCTTCCTTCTCCCGCTTATCCCGCCGTGGCGAACCAGATGACGTGCTTGGGGCCCTTGCCGTTGCTGCGCGCCGGAACCGCGATCTCTTCCACCGCAAAGCCCGCCCGCCGCAACCGAGCGGTGAAGGCGAGGTCTTTGGCAGCCGACCAGATCGCCAGCACTCCACCGGGGCGAAGCGCCGCCTTGGCTTGCTGCAATCCGGCCGCCGAGTAAATCCGGTCATTATCCGCGCGAACCAGGCCGTCGGGGCCGTTGTCAACATCGAGCAGGATCGCATCGAAACGCCCCTTGCCCGATGCGATGGCGTCCGCGACATCGCCCATGACCAGGCGCACGCGCGGATCGTCAAGACAGCCCGCAGCCAGGTCGGCCATCGGACCACGCGCCCATGCGACGATCTCGGGGACCAGTTCGGCGATGGTCACTTGCGCATCTGCAGCCAGTTCGCCCAGCGCAGCCCGCAAGGTGAAGCCCATGCCATATCCGCCGATCAGCAGGTGCGGCCGGTGGGCCCTGGCTATACGCTGGCAACTCATGGTCGCCAGCGCAATCTCCGACCCGCTTCGGCGGGTGCTCATCAGTTCGTTGTTGCCCAGCATGATCATGAAGTCGCGATCATGCCGGAGCAACCGCAGTTCCACGCCGCCGGGCACCTGGGCCGTTCCGATCAGTTCGCGCGCAATCATAAGGGGGCTGGCTCCAGTCAATTGAACCCGTCCCTAGCCGCTTCGCTGGCGCGCGCCTATCCGTTCCGGTTCCGGCACGGTCGAGCTTTCCTTGAAAACAATGCAAGCCAAACGCGTGCCAGGTCTCTATGCGATCGGCGAATCCCGTCGACGTGACGGGTTGGCGGCCGGGCCGCTGCTCAGGCGATCTGAAGCCTGGCCCCGCCCCGCTATACCCTGATTGAGAGTTCAATGACTTTTGCAGATCTCCCGCCGTTCCTTGCCGCGGCGTTGGCCGAACGCGGCTATAGCGAGCCCACTCCGGTTCAGGCGGCGGTGCTGGAAGACGGCGCTAGCGGGAAGGACCTGCTGGTTTCCGCCCAGACCGGTTCCGGCAAGACTGTCGCGTTCGGGCTGGCAATGGCGGGCGAATTGCTCGGTGAACATGGCACCGTCGCACATGGCACGGCCCCGCATGCGCTGGTGATCGCCCCGACCCGCGAGCTTGCCCTCCAGGTCAGCCGCGAACTCGCCTGGCTCTATGGTATGGCGGGCGGGCGGATTGCGACGTGTGTCGGCGGGATGAACCCTTCGGCCGAACGGCGCGCCTTGCAGATGGGCGCAACCATCGTGGTCGGAACCCCCGGCCGGCTGCGCGACCATCTCGAACGCGGCGCGCTCGATCTGTCGGCGCTGGCGGTGGTGGTCATCGACGAGGCCGACGAAATGCTCGACATGGGCTTTCGCGAGGAGCTGGAAGAAATCCTCGACGCCGCGCCCGACAGCCGCCGCACCCTGTTGTTCTCGGCCACGCTCCCGCGCCAGATCGAGGCGATGGCGCGGCGCTATCAGCGCGATGCCCTGCGCATTTCGACCGTCGGAGACAAGCACGGCCACGGCGATATCGCCTATCAGGCCGTGACCGTCTCGCCGTCGGAGATCGAGAACGCCGTGGTCAATCTGCTGCGATTCCACGAGGCGGAAACCGCGATGCTGTTCTGTGCGACGCGCGACAATGTCAGGCACCTGCATGCGACTTTGCAGGAGCGCGGCTTTGCCGTGGTGGCGCTTTCGGGCGAACATTCGCAGCAGGAACGCAATCAGGCGTTGCAAGCCCTGCGCGACCGCCGGGCACGTGTCTGCGTCGCAACCGACGTCGCGGCGCGCGGCATCGACCTGCCGACGCTCAGCCTGGTCGTCCACGTCGAGATACCGCGCGACGCCGAAACCTTGCAGCACCGCTCGGGACGCACCGGCCGCGCGGGCAAGAAGGGCACGGCGGTGCTGATCGTCCCCTATCCGCGCCGCAAGCGGGTCGAGGGCATGTTGCGCGGCGCCAGGATCGAGGCGTCGTGGATCGACGCGCCAAGCCGCGATGCCATTCGCGCGCGAGATCAGGAACGGCTGCTGGCAACATTGCTCGCCCCCTGCGAGTTCGACGATCTTGACCGCGAACTGGCCGAGCGCCTGCTGGCCGAACGCTGCCCCCAGGATATTGCGGCCATGCTGGTACGCGCACACCGCGCGGCCATGCCCGAACCCGAAGAGTTGATCGAAAACACCCCCGAAGCCCGCCGCGCCAATCAGCAAGAGCGGCACCGTCCCGGTTTCGAGGATACGGTGTGGTTCCGCATGAATGTCGGGCGTCGGCAGAATGCCGATCCGCGCTGGATCTTGCCGCTGCTGTGCCGCCGGGGCCATGTTACCCGCAACGAAATCGGTGCGATCCGCATCATGCCCGGCGAAACCCAGTTTCAGATACCTCGCGCCATCGCCGCCAAGTTCGCCGCCGCGCTGGTCCGCACGGCGGACAGCGACGACGACGAAGGCGCAATCCTGATCGAGGCTTCGGAAGGAGCACCGCGAGAGGCAGCGCGGCAGAACCGCAAGCGGTTCAAGCCCGGAATGCAACCGGAAGGGTCTTCGGCGCATCGGGGCCAGCATCGCCAGCCCCATCCGGACAGCGACCGCCCAAAGCCTCACCGCAAGGGCCGCGGCCCTGCCGCCAGTCATCCGGATTCCAGTCATCCGGCTGCGAAAGCTTCCGATGGCGTTCGCCCGGCCAAGCCCTGGAAGAAAGGACCCAAAGGCCCCAAAGGGCCCAAAGGACCGCCGAAGCGCGCATAAGCCAGACCGCCCGCATTCCGGTCGATGCCGATGCATGTCTGGTCAAAAATGAAACCCATCGGATGGCGCAGCGGCCGTCGGGAACCTTTCCGGTCCCGGAACCTTGACCTACCGCCAAGGGAATTTCACAATGCGCGGGCGGACTTTCCGGTGCGACCATGGCGCCGGCCCGGCGTCGACCGCCATCGCGCCCCGCCGCAATGCACAGGAGATTTCTCATAGGACCCGAACGGGACCCATTGCCATTTCCGCCGAGTGGCCTGCTGACGGACGCAAGCCTTTTCCTCGATCTCGACGGCACCCTGCTGGAATTCATGGACCGGCCCGAATGCGTGCGAGCGGACGCTTCCCTGCGTGAATTGCTGGCCAGGCTCGCAGCCAGGCTCGACGGGCGGATCGCCATAGTCAGCGGCCGTTCGCTCGAACAGATCGACGACATCCTCGGTGATACGGCGACAGAACTGGCGGTATCGGGAAGCCACGGGTGCGAGCACCGATGGAACGGCGATCTGATCCGGCCGGACAGGCCCGCGGCGCTCGATAAGGCGGCTGAACGCATGCGCATATTCGGCGATAGCCAGCCGGGCCTCCTCGTCGAGGAGAAGAGCTTCGGCGTCGCCCTGCACTACCGGATGCAACCCGAAGCGCAGGAGGCCGTGCGAGCCTTCGCCGGGGCTCTTGCCGCCGAGTTGGACCTGGGGCTTCAGCACGGCAATATGATGGTAGAGCTTCGTGTCGCGAGCGGGAACAAGGGCAGCACGGTCCGGCGCTTCATGGCACTGCCGCCGATGCAAGGCACGCGGCCCGTATTCATCGGCGATGACATCACCGACGAAGACGGATTCGCGGCCGCGGCCGATCTCGGCGGCTCGGGCATGCTCATCGGACCCGACCGGCCGACCGTCGCCGTCCATCGCCTGCCCAGCCCGGCCGATCTGCGCGCCTGGCTGGCGGAGGCGGCGCTATGAGCACGTCGCTCGAACTCTGGCCGATCGGCAATTGCCAGGTCTCGGCGCTGATCGACCGCGCGGGACGGCTGGTCTGGGCATGCGTGCCGCGAGTGGACGGCGATCCGCTGTTCTCGGCACTCCTCGACGGAACCGAACCGACCGGCGGCTTCTGGGCGATCGACCTCGAAGACTGCGTGGAAACCACGCAGCAATACCTGCGCAACACGCCGATTCTCGTCACCCGTCATCGCGATGCCCACGGCGGCGAGATCGATGTCGTCGATTTCTGCCCCTATTTCCGGAGCATGGGCCGCAGCTATCGGCCCGTAAGTTTCGTGCGCATCGTCAGACCGGTCGCGGGATCGCCGCGCATTCGCGTGCGGCTGCGACCGAGCTGTAACTGGGGAGAGGCCTGCTGCCGGCGCGATGGCGGGTCGAACCATATCCGCTACCAGAGCCGTGACCTGACGCTGCGGCTCACTACAACCGCTCCGGTCGGCCTGGTGGCGGACGAACGGCCCTTCCGTGTGGAACGGCCGCTCCACTTCTTTTTCGGTCCCGACGAAAGTTTCGCGGGGGACCTGGCCGGATCGCTGGAGACCATGCTCACCGAGACCACGGCAGAGTGGCAGGAGTGGGTTCGCGGCCTCGCCACACCGATCGAGTGGCAGGACGTGGTGATCCGCGCGGCGATCACGCTCAAGCTCTGCCAGCACGAGGAGACCGGCGCGATCGTCGCCGCGCTCACCACTTCGGTGCCCGAGTACGCGGGATCGCAGCGCAACTGGGATTACCGCTACTGCTGGATACGCGATGCCTATTACACCGTGCAGGCGCTCAACCGGCTGGGCGCGCTCGACGTGCTGGAAGGCTACATGGCCTACCTGCGCAACATCGTCGACGCGGCCAAGGGCGGGCACATTCAGCCGCTCTACGACGTGCTCGGCGGTGCCACGCTGGAGGAAAACGTAGCCGACAAGCTCGCCGGCTATCGGGGCATGGGGCCGGTGCGCGTGGGCAATGCCGCCTACAGCCAGGTGCAGCACGACGCCTATGGCCAGATCGTGCTGTCGAGCACGCAGGCCTTTATCGACCAGCGCTTCCTGCGAATGTCGGGCATCGCCGATTTCGAAGCGCTGGAGAAAGTCGGCGAGCGCGCCTGGCAGCTTCACGATCAGCCCGACGCGGGCCTCTGGGAGCTGCGCACCCGGCAGTCGGTCCACACTTATTCCGCGGCCATGTGCTGGGCCGCCTGCGACCGCCTGGCCAACATCGCCCAGGCGCTCGGCCTGGCGGAGCGGGCCGCGTTCTGGCAGGATCGCACCGACCATATCCGCGCGCGCATCGAACAGGCCGCCTGGCGCGAGGATACGCAGCGCATGTCGGCGACGTTCGCGGGCGACGACCTGGACGCCAGCGTGATCCAACTGCTCGACCTCAAGTTCCTCTCGCCCGACGATCCGCGCTTCATCAGTTCGCTGGCGGCGATCGAGGCGGGGCTCCGGCGGGGCTCGCACATGCTGCGCTATGCGACCGAAGACGACTTCGGGCTGCCCGAAACTGCCTTCAACGTCTGCACGTTCTGGCTGATCGAAGCGCTGCATCTGACCGGCCGCACCACCGAGGCGCGGACGCTTTACGAGGAAATGCTGACCCGGCGCACGGCCGCCGGCCTTCTGTCGGAAGACATCGACCCCGTCACTGGGGAATTGTGGGGCAACTACCCCCAGACCTACTCGCTAGTCGGCTTGATCAACTGCGCCGTACTGCTGAGCAAACCATGGAGCAGCGTGCGATGAGCCGCCTGATCGTCATTTCCAACCGCGTCAGTGCCGGGGGCGCCGCGCAGGGCGGCCTCGCCGTGGCCCTGACCGCGGCCTTGCGGGAGCACGGCGGAATCTGGTTCGGCTGGTCGGGGAACGAGATCGACGAGTTTACCGGCCACATCCATTTCCAGCGCGAGGACGGGATCACCCGCGCCACGGTCGACCTCGAAGAACAGGATATCGAGGAATACTACAACGGCTACGCCAACCGCACGCTGTGGCCGCTGTTCCATTATCGCATCGACCTGGCCGAATACGAGCGCAGCTTCGCGGACGGCTACAGGCGGGCAAACGAACGCTTTGCCGACACCGTCGTACCGCTGATCGAACCGGACGATCTGGTGTGGGTGCAGGACTATCACATGTTCCCGCTCGGCCGCGAGTTGCGCCGACTCGGGGTGAAGAACCGGATCGGCTTCTTCCTGCATATCCCCTGGCCGCCGCGGCGCCTGCTGGTAACGCTGCCCGAAGCGCGTGACCTGGTCAAAGGACTGCTCAACTACGACCTTATCGGCTTCCACACCCAGGAATGGCTGGAAGCATTTCGTGACTACGTACGCAACGAATTGAACCTGGAGGTCGACGACGACGGCGTGCTCGCGTCACCCGGCCGGCATGTGCGGCTTATCGCCTGCCCCATAGGCATCGACGCGCGCGAATTCGCGGCCCTGGCCGAGAGCGAGACGGCCCGGGCGACGTTCGAGCGCGTGCAGGAAAGCGCGGTGGGACGAGCGCTGATCGTCGGCGTCGACCGGCTCGATTATTCCAAGGGGCTGGAGGAGCGCTTCCTCGGATACGAACGGTTCCTCACCGAACATCCCGACGAGCGCAAGGAA
>JBAYPJ010000078.1:0-15476 GCA_041677785.1 Novosphingobium sp.
AACAAGCGGCCCTTGAAGTCGCTGTCCGACATGCTCAAGGGCAAGCAGGGCCGCTTCCGCCAGAACCTGCTCGGCAAGCGCGTCGACTATTCGGGCCGTTCGGTGATCGTCACCGGTCCGGAACTCAAGCTGCACCAGTGCGGGTTGCCCAAGAAGATGGCGCTCGAGCTGTTCAAGCCGTTCATCTACGCCCGCCTCGACGCCAAGGGCCTGTCGATGACGCTCAAGCAGGCCAAGAAGTGGGTCGAGAAGGAGCGCAAGGAAGTCTGGGACATCCTCGACGAGGTGATCCGCGAGCATCCGGTGCTGCTGAACCGCGCGCCGACGCTCCACCGCCTCGGCATCCAGGCGTTCGAGCCGGTGCTGATCGAGGGCAAGGCGATCCAGCTTCACCCGCTGGTCTGCTCGGCCTTCAACGCCGACTTCGACGGCGACCAGATGGCCGTCCACGTGCCGCTTTCGCTGGAAGCCCAGCTTGAGGCGCGCGTGCTGATGATGAGCACGAACAACATCCTCTCGCCCGCCAACGGCAAGCCGATCATCGTGCCGTCGCAGGACATGGTGCTGGGCCTCTACTACCTGTCGATGGACCGTGATGGCGAGCCGGGCGAGGGCATGCCGCTGGCCGACATGGCCGAAGTGCACCAGGCGCTGCAGGTGGGCGCGGTGACGCTCCACTCGAAGATCGTCGCGCGCGTGCCGCAGACCGACGAGAACGGCCAGCAGTTCATGAAGCGGTTCGAGACCACGCCGGGCCGCATGCTGATCGGCGAGTGCCTGCCCAAGAGCCACAAGGTGCCCTTCGAGATCGTCAACCGCCTCCTCACCAAGAAGGAGATCGGCGACGTCATCGATCAGGTCTATCGCCACACCGGCCAGAAGGACACGGTGCTGTTCGCCGACGCGATCATGAGCCTGGGCTTCCGCCACGCGTTCCGGGCGGGCATCTCGTTCGGCAAGGACGACATGATCATCCCCGACAGCAAGGAAGCGCTGGTCGAGGAGACCAAGGCGCTGGTGGCCGACTACGAGCAGCAGTACCAGGACGGCCTGATCACCCAGCAGGAAAAGTACAACAAGGTGATCGACGCCTGGAGCCGTTGCGGCGACCAGGTGGCCAACGCCATGATGGACGAGATCAAGGCGACGTCGAGGGACCCGGAAACGGGCCGCATGACGCCGATCAACTCGATCTACATGATGTCGCACTCCGGCGCGCGCGGCTCGCCGACGCAGATGAAGCAGCTTGCCGGCATGCGCGGCCTGATGGCCAAGCCTTCGGGCGAGATCATCGAGACGCCGATCATCTCGAACTTCAAGGAAGGCCTGACCGTCCTTGAATACTTCAACTCGACCCACGGCGCCCGCAAGGGCCTTGCCGACACCGCGCTCAAGACGGCGAACTCGGGCTACCTGACCCGCCGCCTGGTCGACGTGTCGCAGGACTGCGTCGTCGTCATCGACGACTGCGGCACCGAGCGCGCGCTGGAGATGCGCGCGATCGTCCAGGGCGGCTCGACCATCGCTTCGCTGGGCGAGCGCATCCTGGGCCGGACCCTGGCCGAGGACATCGTCGACAAGGAAGGCAACATCGTCGTCGCCAACGGCACGCTGCTCGACGAGCCGACCACCGCCAGGATCGAGGCGACGGGCATCCAGGCGGCGCGCATCCGCTCGCCGCTGGTCTGCGAGGCGACGCAGGGCGTCTGCGGCAAGTGCTATGGCCGCGACCTCGCGCGCGGCACGCCGGTCAACATCGGCGAGGCGGTGGGCGTCATCGCCGCGCAGTCGATCGGCGAGCCGGGCACGCAGCTCACCATGCGCACCTTCCACATCGGCGGCGCGGCGCAGGTGAACGAGACCAGCCACCTCGAATCGATCGCCGAGGGCACCGTGCAGTACCGCGACATCCCGACGATCGTGGACAAGCGCGGCCGGCGCCTCAGCCTCGCCCGCAACGGCGAGATCGTGGTGATCGACACCGAAGGCCGCGAGCGCGCGATCCATCGCGTGCCCTACGGTACGCACCTGCTGCACACCGATGGCGCGGCGGTGAAGGAAGGCGAACGCCTGGCCGAGTGGGACCCGTTCACCACCCCGGTCATCACCGAGAAGCCCGGCATCGTGAAGTACCAGGACCTGATCGACGGCCGCACGCTGACCGAGCAGACCGACGAGGCCACCGGCATGACCAGCCGCGTCGTCACCGAGAACCGCGCCACCGGCCGGGCCAAGAAGGAGGACCTGCGCCCCCGCCTGACCCTGCTCGACGAGGCCTCGGGCGAGGCCGGCCGCTACATGCTGGCGCCGGGCACGACGCTTTCGGTCGAGGACGGGCAGGAGGTCGAGGCGGGCGACGTGCTGGCCCGTGCCAGCCGCGAAGCCGCCAAGACGCGCGACATCACCGGCGGTCTGCCGCGCGTTGCCGAGCTGTTCGAGGCCCGCATCCCGAAGGACAACGCGATCATCGCCAGGATCAGCGGCCGGATCGAATTCGTCCGCGACTACAAGGCGAAGCGCAAGATCGCGATCATCCCCGAGGAAGGCGAACCCGCCGAGTACCTGATCCCCAAGTCCAAGGTGATCGACGTTCAGGAAGGCGACTGGGTCAAGAAGGGCGATAACCTGATCAGCGGCTCGCCCAATCCGCACGATATCCTCGAAGTGCTCGGCGTCGAGGCGCTGGCCGAGTATCTCGTCGCGGAAATCCAGGAAGTCTACCGCTTGCAGGGCGTGAAGATCAACGACAAGCACATCGAGGTGATCGTCCGCCAGATGCTGCAGAAGGTCGAGATCACCGACGGCGGCGACACCACGCTGCTGCCGGGCGAGCAGGTCGATTACGAGGAGATGCTCGAATACAACGGCAAGCTCGACGAGGGCCAGCGGCCCGCCGAGGGCAAGCCGGTGCTGCTGGGCATCACCAAGGCGAGCCTGCAGACGCGCAGCTTCATCTCGGCGGCCTCGTTCCAGGAGACCACCCGCGTGCTCACGCAGGCGGCGGTCGAGGGCAAGCGCGATTCGCTGATCGGCCTCAAGGAGAACGTGATCGTCGGCCGGCTCATCCCGGCGGGCACGGGCGCGGGCATGAACCGCCTGCGCGTCGCCGCCTCCAGCCGCGACGCGGCGCTGCGCGCGCAGTACCGCAAGCTGCAGGAACACCTCATCGCGCCGGAAACCGCGGCTGAGGAGCACGCCGCCGAACTGGCCCAGGGCCCCGAAGCGGCGATCGGCGACGATCCGCTGGCGGCGATGGAAGGCGAGGCGCACGGCACCGACGCGGACGCCGGCGACTACCTGCTGAAGGGCGACGAGGCCGAATAAGCCTCGCCGCGCCCCGCGCATCGAAACGCACAGAGCCCCGCCGGAGCGATCCGGCGGGGCTTTTTCGTGGCGCGCGATCGATGAGCGGTTCCCGGCGCCGGAAAAATGTCCGCAGATCGGAAACGCACCGTCCCATCGGCGTCGGATAGGCGGAATTGCGACACGTGAGCTATGGGGCTTGTCAAAGCACGATTATTAGTTATGGTTAACCATATCGGGTCGGTGGTTCCGCAAAATCGCGCGCATTTCTGGCACGGTGATCGCAGGGTCACCGTGCCATGATTATATCGTGAACGGGTCTTCCGGTCCGGCTCGCGAATGACAAGCGCGGCTGCGGTGGTATTTCTTTCTGAGAGGAAATCTCACCATGAAGAAGCTACTTCTTGCGAGTGTGGCAGCCATGTCCTTCGCGTCCAACGCGCAGGCGGCCGAGCTTCTGCTCGCGCTCGGCATCGATGGCTCGGGCAGTATCTCGAGCTCGAACTTCGCATTGCAACGAAATGCCTACGCAAACGTGCTGGCCGATACCTCGGTCCTGCCGCAGAACGGTTCGGTCGCGATCGCGGTCTATCTGTTCGGCTCCAGCGTCCAGACCATTTTCCCTCTCGCCGAGATCACCGCGAGCAACATCTCCTCGTTGATCGACGCGGTCAACGGCATGGTGCAGCCTCGCGGCGGAACCAACATCGGCGGGACGATCCAGACGGCGACGGCCCACCTGCTCGGCAGTTCCATCACCTCGAACCGCCAGGTGATCGACATTTCGACGGACGGCATGGATTCCAGCACCAGCAACCTGATCACCCAGCGCAATGCGGCGATCGCCGCCGGCATCGATCAGATCAACTGCATCGGCATCGGCGCGAACGCCAATTGCTCGAACGTGGTCGGCGGCATCGGTGCGTTCTCGCTCAACGCCACCACGTTCGACGATTTCGAACTCGCGCTGAGCAACAAGATCAGGACCGAGGTGACGGGCGGGGTGCCCGAGCCCGCCACCTGGGCGATGATGCTTCTGGGCTTCGGCGCCATCGGCGGCGCGATGCGCAGCCGCCGGCAGCAGGCGAAAGTCCGCTTCGCGTTCTGATCGCCTGCGAAGGTGCGACATCATGGCCCCGCCGGAGCGACCCGGCGGGGCTCTTCGTGGTGTCGGGTCCGGAAAGTCGCGAAAAGCCGCGCGGTAAGAAAGAATTAACCAAAATACGACAGACAGGCACGATAGCTTCGCGGTCCAGGGGGTGGGCTCGAAATCGTGTCGGTTCTGGTTATTCGTGCGCACAAGCGCTTTGCCATCTGCCGCAAGGTGCGGCTGCGCAAGCCCGGCCGGCGGTTCGTCGACGGGCTGCTGATCGAACTTTCGCTGGACGGCTGCCGGGTGAGCGGCGTCGGCGCGCCGGCGGCGCTCGCGCTGGGCGACGCGGTGGTGCTGCGCGTCGGCGATGCCGATCCGCTTGAGGCGCGTGTCCGCTGGCTGCGCGACGATACGATCGGCCTGCGGTTCGAGCGGCCGCTGCACGTCGCCGCGCTCGAGGCGCTGATCCGCCAGTGCCGCGGCGAGACGGCCGCGCCGGCCATGCCCGCCCTGCGCGCCTACGCCACGTGACTTGACCGCGCGACGACGCTAGACTGGCCGCTCCGCACAGGAGAGACCGGCGCATGAGCGATCCCGACCCGTCCGCGCAGCCCGCGCCCCGCGCCGAACTCGGCCAGGGCCAGGCCCCGCCGCCGCCCAAGGCGCCCGCCGCCGCCAGCGGCTTCGACTTCAATCATCCGACGATCATCAGCCTGCTGTACCTGTCGTCGGCGGTGCTCGGCGTCACCGCGATCGTCGGCGTGGTGCTCGCCTATGTCTGGAAGGGCGAGCCGCACGCGGAGTGGGAAAGCTCGCACTACCGCTATCTGATCCGCACGTTCTGGATCGGCCTGATCGGCGCGGTGATCAGCGCGCTGTTGATGATCGTGCTGATCGGCTTCCTGCTGATGGTGGCGGTGGGCGTGCTGGTGCTGGTGCGCTGCGTGCTTTCGCTGGTCAACGCGCAGAAGCGCGTGCCGATGCCCGACCCGGACACCTGGCTGGCCTGAAAACCCGCCGATCCGCGCGCGCGGTCCTCTCAGCCTGGCCCCGTCAGCCTGGCTCCCGTCAGCTCGGCGCGGGCGCGGGCGGCGCGTTGGTCATCGGCGTGGTCGGCAGGGTGACGGGCACCGCCGGCTCGGTCGGGTTGGCCTCGATCCATTCGCTCGAGGGCGCGGTCGGCTCGCCCCTCTCGGCGGCATTTTCCAGCGTATCGGATTCGCTCCCGCACGCGGCCAGCGCGAGAAGCGGCGCGGCAAGCGCGAGAGTGGGGACGAGGCGAAACGAAGCGGACGGCATCGGGCGACTCCTTTGCGATCGTGTCAGCCGGCGAAGGCTATGCGCCGGGACGGCTCTTGGCAATCGCCGAGAGGCGCCCCGGCCGGTACCGCTGGCGCCGCCCGCCGGGGAGATCCGGCGCTTGCGCCGGCTTTCCGGGGAATTCGCCTCACCGTGCCCTGACCAGAAGCGACTGCCAGTCGCCGTCGAGCGGCCGGTCGCGGCTGTCGACGATCGCCGGGCGCGCCGGCCGATCCGGTCCCAGCGCCGCGATGGCCGCCGCGATGGTTGCCAGCCGGTCCCGCCAGGCGGGGTGCGAGCGGCTGCGCAGGATGCCGCCGGCGTGCCTGGGGCCGAAATCCTCCCAGAACCGCACCGCGGCGTCCGGATCATAGCCCGCGTTGGCGAGGAGCGCGACCGAGAGGATGTCGGCCTCCAGCTCGGTCTGGCGGAAGTAGCGGACGTTGCGTCCCAGCCCCGACATCAGCCCGAAGGAGACTCCCAGCACTTCCAGCCGTTCGCGGTGGCGCAGGATATTGTGCGCGAATTCATGCGCGATCGCCGCGGCCACCTGCTCTTCGGGATAGTCCTCGAAGAACCGGCTGCCGATCTGCACCATGTCGCCGTCGGCCTTCGCGGTGAAATCCGGCCCGATGGCGACCTCGAACCGCGTGCGGCATGCGGGCACGGGCGCGATCGTGCGCACGTAGTCCTTGCCGCTCCGCTGCCCGTGAAGTTCGAGCGGCGTATCGGCGGGCAGGGCGGCGATCTGCGCCTCGGCCCGGATCAGGGATGCGGTGCTCGCGGCCGCTTCCGGCGCCTCGGTGGCGAACCGGGCCGTCCCGATGCCGAGCAGCGTATCGTCGGGCTCGACCCCCGCCGCCGCCGCCGGGGAGCCCGCGATCACCGCCTCGACCCCTACCGGCCCCGCGAAGCCGAAGTGGCGCACGGCCTGGTCGCGCAGGGCGGGGGCATATTGCTCCGGCGTGTGGAGCACGAGGCCGAGGCCCGGCGCCAGGCGGTCGCAGAGCGGCGCATTGGCCGTGGCCAGCCGGTACCCGATCCGCGCCATCGCGCTTTCCACGTCGCGGATGGCCTCGAACACCGCATCCTGGGCCGCCGCCGGGGTCGCCATGCAGAGCATCGCCAGGACCAGGCCGCGCAATATCGTCACAATTCGCCGGGTCCATGGGCACCGCCGGGCTTCGGCCCGTCTCTTCCCGGTTGCATGCGTGCCCCGATGTACTATCTGCCCAAGCTCGACGTTCATGGGATGGGCCTAGCGATATAGCAATGATTGCGAAACTCCTCTCCCGACGTTCGAAAAATTCGAAGAATTCAAACGCGGCGCCTAGAGTTCCGGACGGCCGGCGTTTCTACGCCATCGGCGACATCCATGGCCGCCTCGATCTTCTCGACGGACTGCTGGAGCGGATCCGGCGGGACGAGGATGCGCGCGGCGGCCCCGGCGGCGAACTGATCTTCCTGGGCGATCTGGTCGACCGCGGCCCCGATTCGGCCCGGGTGATCGATCGCCTGATGGCGCTGCGGGCGGAACGGCCGGGCACGCGCTTCCTGTTGGGCAATCACGAGGAAGTGTTCCTGTCCGCAATCGGCGGAGAGGCGAAGGCGCTGCGGCTGTTCCATCGCATCGGCGGCGCGCAGACCGTCTTCAGCTACGGCATCGCCCCCGATGCCTATGCCGCCGCCGACTATGACGAACTGGCCGGGATGCTGCAGGCGGCCGTGCCCGCAGCGCACCGCGCCTTCCTCGAATCGTTCGAGAACATGATCGTCGAGGGAGACTATGTCTTCGTCCATGCCGGCGTCCGGCCCGGAGTGGCTCTCGATCAACAACGCCCCAGCGATCTTCGCTGGATCCGCGACGATTTCCTCTCTTCGGAGGCCCCGCTCGAGAAGGTCGTGGTGCATGGGCATTCGATGGGCGAGGAGGTGGCCGATCTGCCGCACCGCATCGGCCTCGATACCGGCGCCTATCGCTACGGCACGCTGACCGCGATGGGTTTCGAGAACGACGCGCGCTGGATCGTGCAGGAACGGCAACGCTGCGAAGCCGCTGCCGCGTGAGTTTCGAAGCATTAGCGCTTTCTTAATGCAATTCGTCGAATGCCCGGAACAGCGCAGCGAAAGTGTTTGATCCAATTCGGATGAACGGCTTGTACACTGGCATAAGCAGTGTTATCGCGCGGTCGAATCTAGAGGTGATCACTCTGGATTAATTAGGGAGCATGAATTTTATGCGTATGAGCAAGCTGCTGGCCGCTGTGGCCGCATCGTCGCTGATCGCCAGCCCGGCGCTGGCGAGCACGGCTTCGTCGCTGTCGGTGGCGAAGGCGGTCAAGGCCTCGACGTCGGCCAAGAAGTCGAACGAGCTTACCTCTGGCGTCCTGATCGGCGTTGTCGCTCTCGCGGCCGTCGTCGGCGGCGTCATCGCTCTTACCGACGACGACGACTCCGACAGCAACTGAGCTATCGGACGAGTTCGGGAAAATGGCGGCCACTGGCCGCCATTTTTTTGGGCGATTTGCCCTTTGCAAACGCCAACCATCCCAACCCGCTCGGCCTGAGCGGGTGTGGTGTTTGCAATCGCTATGTTTGCCAGCCGCCGCGCCGGGCCCGCCGGGGCGCAGTCGCGCTCAAGGGCGCGGCAGTGTGGCGTGATATCGCTCGGCCGCCCGTGGCGGGGCGCACCCGCCAAGCGGATTGTCGATGATGCGATCGGCCGCACCAGTCGGTCGCGTGTGGCCTTTGCCCCCAATCCGTTTCGCTCTGCTCAACCGGATGGTGGCCAGCGCCTGCGCCGTCTGCCTGCAGGGGGCGAGCGCCAACGCGAGAGCGCGGCGCGTCAGTGACCGTGAGTCTTGATGCCTCGCCGGCGAAGCCGCTCCTGCCGGCGGCGGCGCAGCGAGGTGATCCCTCCCACCGTCCCTACTACCAACAGGCCGGCAATGATTCCAAAGGCGATGATGATACGCGTTTCCATGTTTTGTATCGCCTAGATAGCGAATCCCGGCGCCGAGCCGGCGCCGTGATTCGCTTGATCGTCCCTCATCTATGGAAATTTTCCATGCAGGTTTGCGCGTTCATGTCAAATAAAGGTTGGGGCAGATAGCCGCCTGATTTGTATTGCGCCGCCGGGATGAAGCAGCGGCCCCATTCCCCAACGCCCTTGTCCTGAATTGCAGGGTTCGAGCCTAAGAGGCGGGCGAGACGGGAAGCAGGAACCATGCATTCTCAAAGAAGTGGGACGCGTAATTCATACTGATCCGTCACTCCTGGCAGAAGCAGCGGCGACCGCGGATCGCCGCATGGCGCCCCGCCCTTGGTCGCTATGCGGTATTTGGCCGCATTACGACGAAACGGGCCGATTTCGCGGCAGAACGCCTTGTTCCGTCGTGCAAAGACGTGTCTGGGCGGGCGCATGAATATCCCGCAATACTACCATTCCATCATTCTGCGAATCGGTGAGGTTACGGGACTTCCCGATTCGGTCCTGCATATCCATGCCGGGCTGGCGATTCTGCTGGTGGCGCGCGTCGTCAGCGGCCGCGCGCTGGGCACGTTCGTTCCCTTCGCGTTCGTCGTGGCGGCCGAGGCCGGGAACGAGATCCTCGATTATCTGGCGGCGGGCGGCTGGTCCGCGGACGTCTACGCGGACATCTGGTATACCCTGTTCTGGCCGTTCCTGATCAGCCTGGCCGTTCGCATGCGGCCGATGTCCAGACGCCGCCGGAGAACTGCGGTGGCGGCGTAGCCAGGGCACCCGGCGGCCGACACGCTCCGGCGCCGGATGCTGCCATCCGGCTCGGGATCATTCCGGACGGGCCGCGTCAGTCCCCGGTCGGCGGCGTGGCCGGCGCGGAGCCGGATTGCTCGGCCTCGCGGCGCGCTTCGTACTCGCGCTCGGCCTGTTCGACGCGGGCCTGCGCGGCGGCGGCGTCGGCGTCGATGGTCGAGAGGCGGCGGGCGCGCTCGGCCGCGATCAGTTCGCTGAACCGGATCGAGGGATCGCTGCCCTTCTCGGCATAGGCCTTGTCGATCATCTGCTGCGCGCAGCCGGTGAAACCGCCCGCGCCGACCGGCGAACAGCTCAGCGTCCCGGTCCTGCCGACCATTTCATAGGCCAGGACCTTGTTGTTCCAGGCGTCGTTCTGCGGCGATTCCGAACCGCGCAGCGCTTCGGGGATGCGATAGCGCTCGGCTTCGTCCTTGCGGGCGCAGACGGTGATCTCGTCGCCCTGGGGCTGCGGGCATTCGTCCTGGCCGTAGACGATGACCATGTTGAACTTGTCGCCGCCGTCCTGCGCCGCGGCGGGCGTGGCGGGAAGCCAGAGCGCGCAAGCCAGGGCTGCGGTGGCTAGAGCAAGGCGTGTCACTTCGATCGTTCCCCTGGCTTTGCCGATCCCGGCGGTCTGCGCCGGTATAGAGCGGGATGCTGTTAATGCTAGCTGAAGTGGCGCGTTTCCCGTCGAAACGTCAGAAGCGCTCGGACAGGCGGATGGCGATGCGGCAGCCGAGGCGGATCGCGGCGGAGACCAGCGGATAGGCCGGCGCCTTCTCCGCGCCCGCCGCCAGCGCGGCCTCGCGGTGCGCGCGCTCCTCCGCGCGGAATTCCTCGATCAGGCCCGACAGTTCGGCATCGCTGTCGCCCAGCTCCTCGAGCTGGCGGGTGTAGTGGCGTTCGATTTCCTCTTCCACCGCGGCCGTGCAGGCCATGGCGGTCTTCGGGCCGGCGAGCGCCGTCGCCGCCCCGAGCGCGAAACCGGCGACGTTCCACAGCGGCTGCAGCGCGGTCGGCCGCACGCCCCGCGCGCTGAGCAGCGCGTCGAAACGGGCCCGGTGCTCGGCCTCCTGCGCCGCCATCGCGGCGATTTCCGCCGCGTGCGGGGCGCGGTTGCCCATCACCGCCATCTGGCCGGCGTAGATCCGCGTGGCGCCGTATTCGCCCGCCTGGTCGACGCGCAGCATGGCGGCGGTATCGGGCACGGTGTCGCTCATCGGGTATCCTCGGTGCGGAGCAGGAGCAGCACTATGGCGAGCGCCGCGGCGCCGGAAAAGAGGAAGTTCCAGCCGGCGAGCGAGATGCCGAACAGGTCCCACGGCGCCGTGTCGCAACGCACCAGCGGCGCGTTCATGATCGCGGCCAGCGGGTCTCCCCCGGCCGCGATCGTCGTGGTGCAGGCGGTCAGCCCCTGCCACCAGCGGTATTCGACCCCCGCATGGAACGCGCCGATCGCGGCCGAGACGGCGATCGCCAGCGCCGCCAGCGCCACGGGCACGCGGCTGCGCGGGACGAGGAAGGCGACGGCCGCCAGCGCCAGCGCGGCAAAATGGGCGTAACGCTGCCACCAGCACATCTCGCACGCGACGAGGCCGAAGCCGTACTGGCTGACGTAGGCGCCGCCCAGCAGCGCCAGCGGCGTTGCCAGCGCGACGATGCGCGCCGGCCCGAGCCCCGCGTTTCCCCGTGCCGCCATGCCGCGCTCAGGGCCGCCGGGCCGCGAGCAGGCCGGGCTGGGCGGTCCGGCGCAGGGTCTCGACGGCGTAGTGCAACTGGAAATCGGTGATGCCCTTCGCCTTGAGTTCCTCTGCGGTCATGCGGAAGCGGGGATCGTCCTGCTTGTCGGTCTCGAGCTGCTTGTCCTCGAGATTGACCTCGTTGATCAGGTGCCCGCGCAGATCGGATTCGCGCAGCACCCGTTCCGCCCGCTTGCGCGCATCGGGATCGGAAAGCTGCGGCACGCGGATGTCGGGCTCGATGCCGCCCTCCTGCACCGAGTGGCCCGAAGGCGTGTAGTAGCGTGCCGTGGTGAGCTTGACCGCGCTGCTCCGGTCGATCGTGAACATCGACTGGACGCTGCCCTTGCCGAAGGTGCGTTCGCCCATGACCACCGCGCGATCCTGGTCCTGCAGCGCGCCCGCGACGATCTCGGACGCCGAAGCGCTGCCGGCGTCGACCAGGACGATGATCGGCAGGCCCCTGGCGACGTCGCCCTTGTAGACCGATTCGGCCCGGTAATATTCGTTCTCGCTGGCGACGCGGCCGCGCTGCGAGACGATGTCGCCCGACGCCAGAAACAGGTCCGAAAGCCCGATGGCTTCGTCCAGCGAGCCGCCGGGGTTGGAACGCAGGTCCAGCACCAGCCCCGCCAGGCTGCCGGCGGCCTGCTTCTTCATCGCCACGACCGCCGCGCCGACGTCCTTGGCGACGTCGCGCGAGAATTCGTTGACCGTGATGACGCCGACGTTGCCTTCGAGCTTCGAGGTCACGGGTTCCAGTTCGATCACGCCGCGGGTGACGGTGACGTCGAACGGATCGTCGCGGCCGGGCCGGAAGATCGTCAGCCGGATCGAGGTGCCGGGCTGTCCGCGCATCCTGGCCACCGCCTCGTCCAGATCGCCGCCGTAGTAGAGCTTGCCGTCGAGATGGGTGATATAGTCGCCCGCCTTGATCCCCGCCTGCTCGGCCGGGCTGCCGCGGAACGGCGAGACGACCTTGACCGCCCCGTCGTCCATCACGACCGAGAGGCCCAGGCCCGAATAGTTGCCCTCGATCATCGTTTCGAGCCGCTGCAGGCTGGCGCCGTCGAGGTACGAGGAATGCGGGTCGAGGCTTTCGAGCATGCCGTTGATCGCGCCCTTGATCAGCTTGTCGTCGTCGATGTTGTCGACGTAGTTCGCCTTGACGAGCTGGTAGATGGCGATGAGCTTGCCGAACTGCGGCCCCGAGCGGCTGTCGACCGCGGCAAGCCCCTGGGTGGTCACGGGCAGGACGGCGACGGCGCCGACGAGCAGGGCGGCGCGGGCAAGCGAGATGATGGACTTTGGCATGGATGGTCTTTCAAACGGCATCGGCGTTTCTATCCTGCCCCGGCGACGAATGCCAGATGGACCGCCGGGCCTGCTCACGGGCGGACGAATTCGAGCGGATTGACCGGAACCCCGTCGCGCCGCAGTTCCAGCGTCACGAGCGGGCGCCCCTGCGCGGCGACGCCCAGCGGCGATCCGGCCAGCAGTTCGGCGCCGACGCTGGCGTTGAGCCGGGCGAGGCCGGTGACGAGCGAAGTCCAGCCGCCGGGATGCTCGATGATGACGATGTTGCCATAGCCGCGATAGGGCCCGGCGAAGGCGACCCGTCCCGCCGCCGGCGCGACGATCTGCGCGCCGCCGCGCGCCGACAGCGCGATGCCGCGCACATGGGTGCCGCGATCCTGCGGCCGGTCGCTGAATCCGGTGACGAGCCGGCCGGCGACGGGCAGCAGGTAGCCGGGCAACGCCGCCGCCCGCGTCGGGCTTTCCTCGATCGTGATGACCTGCGCCTCCTCGGGCCGGGCGGGGCGCATGATCGGGCCGGGCAGCCGGGCAAGCTGCGCGCGCAGCGTGCCGGCTCGGCGCAGTTCCTCGGTCAGCGCGCCGAGATCGCGCGCCTGCTCGGCCAGCGCCAGCGCGCGTTCGGCCTCGCGGTCCGCCGCGCCTGTGACCTGGCGCGAATCGAGCCGTTGGCGCGTCTCCAGCGCGCCCAGCGCGGCGCGGCGTTCGTCCAGGCGGCGCTGGCTCTTGCGCAGATCCTGCGCGGCCGCCAGCGCCTGGCGCTCCAGCGCGCGGCCGCGGTCGATCTCGGCGCGCAGCGCGGCGGTGCGGCGCTGGATCTCGGGCAGCATCGTCGCGAGCAGCGCGCGCATGTACATCGTGTCGCGCACCGATCCGGGGCGCAGCAACGCCAGCGCGGGCGGCCGGCGCGACAGGCGCTGGAGCGCGGCGGTAAGCCGCACCACCGGCTGCTGGCGCTCCGCCAGCCGCGCACGCAGCGTCTCCCGCTCGCGCCCGATCAGCCGGGCTTCCGCCTGATGGCCGGCGATCTCGGCTTCGGTCTGCTGGATGCGCGCGGCGATGGCGGCCGCCTCGCGCGCGGTGCGGTCGGCGGCGGCGCTCGCGCGCGCGGCTTCGGCCTCGAGCCGCTCGGCCCGCGTGCGCGCCGCCGCGCCTTGCGCCTTCGCCTCGGCCATGGCGCGGCGCGCGTCGCCGGCGTCCTCGAACCGGGCCATCGGCTGCGCCGACGCGCCCACCGCCGCGAGCAGGCCGGCAACCAGGAGCAAACGCGAATGCAGGCGCAACCATGACGTCATTGCGCGCCGCTTATCCAGATCGATGATAGGGATGGCCAGCGAGAATGCTGGTGGCGCGCCATAATTGTTCGGCCAGCATGGCGCGCGCCATGAGATGCGGCCAGGTCATCGCGCCGAAGGCGAGCAGCAGGTCGGCCTTGTCGCGCGCCGGCGCGCCGTGGCCGTCGGCCGCGCCGATCAGGAAGCGCGCTTCGCGCACGCCCTCGTCGCGCCAGCGGCCGAGCAGCGCGGCGAATTCCTCGGATGAAAGCTGGCGGCCGCGCTCGTCTAGCAGCACCTCGCGCGAGGGCGAGAGCGGGGCCGGAAGCGTGCCGCCCCGATCGGGCAGCTCGCTGAGGCGCAGCGGCCAGGCGATGCGCCGGGCATAGCGATCGACCAGATCGGCCTCGGGAGAGCGGCCGATCTTGCCGCGGGCAATGATGTGGAGCCTCACGCGGCTCCGGCGGCCGGGCTGTCTCCGAAGCCCCACATGCGTTCGAGGTTGTAGAAGCTGCGCACCTCGGGCCGGAAAAGATGGACGACGACGTCGCCGGCATCCACCAGCACCCAGTCGGCGGCGGGCAGGCCCTCGATGCGGACGGGGCCGAGGCCGGCCTGCTTGATCCGTTCGGCCAGCTTGTGCGCCATGGCGGTCACCTGCCGGGTCGAACGGCCCGAGGCGATGACCATATGGTCCGCGATCGTGCTCTTGCCTTCGAGCGGGATGGAAACGATGTCCTGCGCCTGATCGTCGTCAAGCGAGTTCAGCACCAGCGCGTGCAGCGAGCCCGGCTCGGCGGCGATGGGCGGGGCGGCGGCGCCGGCAGCGGCCGGCTGGGTTTGCGCCTGGTTCATGTAGGTCGAAAAAACTCCTCTGCTCGGACATGACCCAAGGTGGGGTGCGCGCCCACCACGCTCAAGTCCTGTTCGTGGGGATATGCCGGGGGATGGGGCGGTGCGTCACCCCGTCGCGCAGACCGCCTGCGGAAAGGCCGTCTGCCCAGTGCGGATCGGCCTGGCGGATCGCCGTGGCCGAACGCTTGTCCGGGTCGAAACGCAAGAGCACCAGCGCCGGAGCGCTCCATCCAGTCCGGTTACGGATACCGGCGGCAGACGTCCGGAAACGTCCGAGCCAGGCCATCGCGCGGCCCGCGATGGCGGCGTCATCATAACCCGGCCGCGCCACCACTGCAATCGGCATGGTCCGGGCGATGGCCCGCCAGCGCTTCCAGCGGGCGAACTGGGCCAGGTTGTCCGATCCCATCAGCCAGACGAAGCGCCGCTTCGGCCATCGCCGCTGCAGCCGGCGCAGGGTGTCGACCGTGTAGCGCGTGCCCAACTCGCGCTCGAGCGCGGTGACGCGGATCGGCGCGCGGCGCGCCTGCCGGCGGGCCGAGGCGACGCGCGCGGCAAGCGGGGCCATGCCGGCGGCGGGCTTCAGCGGGTTACCCGGCGAGACCAGCCACCACACCTCGTCGAGACCGAGCGCGGCGGCCGCGAACAGCGTGATCCGCCGGTGCGCGCCATGCGCCGGGTTGAAGCTGCCGCCGAGGATACCGGTGTAGCGCGGTGTGCCGCGGCTCAAGGATGCGGCCCGCTCAAGGACGCGTCTGCCCCGTCCCGCGCACGACCCACTTGTAGGTCGTCAGCCCTTCGAGCGCGACCGGGCCGCGCGC
>JBAYPJ010000079.1:0-14718 GCA_041677785.1 Novosphingobium sp.
CGCCAGCAACAGCACGGACGTGAATGAGCGCGTGGAGCGCATCACCTTCGACGATGAGACGGTCTGGGATTTGACGCAGGGGCTGATCCTGAACGATTCCGACGAAGGGCATGAGTTGTATGCCTCTGACGCCAACGACACCTTGCACGGTAACGGCGGTAATGACTATATCAAAGGTTTCGCGGGCAACGACATCATCAACGGCGGCGCGGGGCGCGATCTGCTGTATGGCGGTACGGGGAACGACACCTACGTCTTCGAGACCGGATTTGGCGGCAGTAGCCCAGATATTGTTAATGAGGAATTGGGCGAAGGTACCGACACGCTCCACTTTGGCAGCGGCATCACCACCGATGATGTCTATAGCTGGTCGGATACGTACGGCCACCTGTACATGCAACTGGCCGGATCACCCGCCGACCTACTTTATATCGACGGCGCCTATTCTTCCGGCACAGGCGTCAATATCGGCGGCTACGTCGAATATGTGACATTCGATGATGCGACGACTTGGGACCTCACGCAAGGTCTGCACCTGCGCAACAACGATACCGCCCGCACGCTCTATGGCTCTGCGCAAAACGATGTAATCGAGGGCGGTGCCGCCAACGATACCCTGCGTGGCTTTGATGGTGACGATTGGCTGACAGGCCACGACGGCAATGATGCACTCTGGGGCTATGACGGTGCGGATACCTTCGCCTTCATGATCGAGGACGTGGGCTACGGCATCGACACTTTGCGCGACTTCGACCTGACCGAGGGCGATGTGATCGACCTGCGGGACGTGCTGGACGGCGGCTATGATCCGATGACGGATGCCTTGGCCGACTATGTGCAGTTCACGAACAGCGGTAGCAACGCAGCGCTGAGTGTCGATCTTGACGGTGCAGGCACGACCTACGGCTGGACGCAGATTGCAACGGTGTACAACCACAACAATCTTGATCCTGACGTGCTGGTGGCCAGCGGTAATTTGCTGGCGGCTTGATCCAATCGGATCGTCTGAAATCCACATACGCTGAATGTTCGGCGCGTCCGGCATGTGCCGGAACAGGCTCTATGCGCTTCGCGCACCGGGCCGCTTAAAACCGTCCCGGCCATGCGGTGACGATCCCGCGCGCATAGGCTGACCGTTGGTCAGCCATCAGGCGCGGCCTTGTGGCCGCGATCTTCTTCCGGCGGCTTTGGCCGCCTTTTCTGTTTCGGGCCTGCGGCCCCTTTGCCGTCAAGACCAAGCCCTTTCGGGCGGAAACCAGCAGCCGTGTAGTCGCTGCGCTCCCGCCCGCGCCATCCGCCGTTTTCCGGTCTGGACGGCAAGAACCCCGCTCATTGCCGCGTGGCTAGTCGGTTGCATGCGCAACCGCTAACCCAAAGGAAAAACAATGAGAAACAACAATATCACTACAGAACAACCCCGCATCTATGTGGCCTGTCTTGCGGCCTATAATAACGGCTATTTGCACGGCGCATGGATTGACGCCGCGCAGGAGCCTTGGGCGATCTATGACGCCGTGCGCGTCATGCTGAAGGCTTCCCCCATCGAGAACGCCGAGGAATGGGCGATCCATGATTATGAGGGCTTTGGCGGCATGCGCCTTTCCGAATACGAAGGTTTCGAGCGCGTCAGCCAGCTTGCGGCCTTTATTGCCGAACATGGCGAGATCGGCGCGGCCTTGCTGGACTATTACAGCGGCGATCTGGACGCAGCACAGGAGGCTTTGGACGACCGCCACCTTGGCGCATATGCCAGCCTTGCCGATTACGTGCAGGACGTGACGGAGGAAACGACCGCGATTCCTCAATCCTTGCGCTACTACATCGACTGGCAAGCCATGGCGCGGGATGCCGAGCTTAGCGGCGACCTGTTCACCATCCAGACCGCACATGACGCCGTGCATGTGTTCGCGGGGTGCTGACCATGGAACAGGACCCCCAAATCCAAACCCACCGTTTCACATGGCAGGGCATTGAGATCGAGGCGATTTACGCCCCCGAAAAATGGGGCGGCGTCATCGCCCATCTGGAAATCCGTAGCATCAAGCCCGAGCGCGCGCCGCTGCCGATCACGGAAACGGGCTATCGTTCGCATTTCCACCCCTGCGGCACCGTGGAAGCCAACGGCGGTGACGTTGTGGCGCAAGTCACGGCATGGCTGGACGAGGAAGCCGCCACACCCGCATGGCGGCGCTACGTTGAAGCCAGCAGGCAAGGTACATTGTTTTGAAAGGCAGGAAGGCCGCTCACAGCGAGCGGCCTTCTTGCTTTTTATCCCGCCCGGCCCACCCCTAGACGGGCGGCGCAGCACATAGGCCGCGCCGTTATTGATGGCCGCATCCTGCGCGCTGACGCGGCGCGCTGCCATGGCGGTAGGAGGGAGCGATCTCGAATCGAGTGATGACGACAGGGCAGACCGTGTTGATCGGCACGTTCGCGCGTGTCTGCGCAGCGATTCCGCAAATCTTTCTGCACAATACCTACACAGGCCAAAATAGCTTATTTTTCTCTTTATATTTCAGATGGTTCGACAAATCCAAAGATTTGGAGCGGGTGAAGGGAATCGAACCCTCGTCGTAAGCTTGGGAAGCTTCTGCTCTACCATTGAGCTACACCCGCAACGCGCTGGATTCGCGTTACTTCATCGGCTTGTCCACCGATCGTTCCAACATCTCCGACGGTGAAATGCCAACGTCGGCAGCGCGGGCGGGTGACTAGTTGACCTCGCGATGCACGTCAACGGGCTTGGCGCGCCAGGCGCAGGACGAGATAGCCGGCGGTGGCCGAGAGGATCGAGCCGCCCAGCACGCCGATCTTCACCTCGTCGAGCAGCAGCGGGTCGTCGAACGCGAGGCCGCCGATGAACAGGCTCATGGTGAAGCCGATGCCGCACAGCAGGCAGACGCCGTAGATCTGTGTCCAGCTGGCGTGCGCCGGCATCGGCGCGAGGCGGAGCGCGGCGCACAGCCGCAGCGCGCCCAGCACACCCGCCTGCTTGCCGAGGAACAGGCCCGCCGCGATGCCCAGCGGCAGCGGCGAAAGCAGGTGCTCCAGGCCGATGCCCGCGAAGGACACGCCCGCGTTGGCGAAGCCGAAGACCGGCACGATGGCATAGGCGACCCAGGGCTGGAGCGCGTGCTCCAGGCGATGCAGCGGCGGCTCCGCGTCTTTCGCCATGCGGGGGCTGCGGCGCAGCGGAATGAACATCGCGCTCAGCACCCCGGCGATCGTCGCATGGACGCCCGACAGCAGCACCGCCAGCCACAGCAGCGCGGCCAGCAGCAGATAGGGGGCCAGCCGCGCGACGTGCGCGCGGTTGAGCGCGAACATCGCGGCCATGATCGCCAGTGCCGCCAGCAGCGCCGGCCCGTTCAGGGTGTCGCTGTAGGCAAGCGCGATGATCGCGACCGCGCCCATGTCGTCGACCACGGCCACCGTCACGAGGAACAGCTTGAGGGAAGCCGGCACGCGCTTGCCCAGCAGCGCCATCACCCCCACGGCAAAAGCGATATCGGTGGCGGCCGGGATCGCCCAGCCCCGCGCCAGCCTCGGCGTCGCGCCCGCCACCGCCAAGTAGACGAGCGCGGGCACGGCCATGCCGCTGGCCGCGGCGATCATCGGCAAGGCCCGGTCCGACCAGCGGGAAAGCCGCCCTCCGGCGAACTCGCGTCTGATCTCCAGCCCGACGAGCAGGAAGAACGCCGCCATCAGCCCGTCGTTGATCCAGTGGAGCAGCGACAGCGGCCCCAGGCGGAATTGCAGCCCGCCGAAATAGATATCGGCCAGCGGCCCGTTGGCGATCAGCATGGCGAGCGCGGCGGCAAGCATCAGCAGGACGCCGCCCGCCGCCTCGCTGCGCAGGAAATCGCGCAGGGTCATGCCTTGCCTTCGCGCACCATCAGCACGTCGGCATCGGCGGCGGCCAGCAGCGCCGCGGCCTGGCTGCCGATGGCCGCATGGACGAAGCCGCCGCGGCCATGCGTGCCGAGCACCAGCAGGTTCGCGCCGGTGCGTTCGAGCTGGCGGATGACCACGCTGCCGGTCTCGCCTTCCTCGACCAGCGCCTCGATGCGCGCGCTGGCAGACGCCACGCCCGCGCCGGCCAGAAAGGCGTCGAGCGCCGCCTGCGCTTCGGCGCGGACATGCTGCTTCACGTCGTCGGACTTGAGCCAGCCCTCGAAAGGCACGTGGAAGGCGTGGACGAGCGTGACGGCGGCCTCGGGAAACAGCCGGATGGCGGTGCGCAGCGCCTGGCGCGCGCACTCGGACAAGTCGGTCGCGACGACCATCCGCGCGTAGGCTCCGCCGGCGGGGCGGCGCACGACCAGGACCGGGGCAGCGGCATGGCGCACGATATGGTCGACCGCCGTGCCCAGCAGGTAGTCGCCGATGCCGTCGCGGCGCCCGACGCCCGTGACGATGAGGTCGCTGCCGCGCTCCGCCGCGATCCGCGCCAGCACCCTGGGCACCGATCCGCCGTGCACCACCAATTCGGCGCCGCGCGCCTCCGGCGGCAGCTTCATCCGCAACTTTTCGATCGTTGCGGGATCGGGCGGGCCATCGTCCTTTTCCAGCACATGCGCGATGACCAGCCTGCCGCCGTGGTCGCGGGCGAGGCGCAGCGCGCGGGCGAGCGGCCTGTCCGACCGCGCGGTGAAATCGCTTGCCAGCAGCGTCTCGAAAGCTTCGGCCATGCCGGTTCCCCCTTATCGGCCTGTTGGCCGCATGCGGATGAATAGGCGGGCCGCCGCATTTTCGCGACGCGAATTTGCGGGAAAGCCCGTGCGTCGACACGGCCGGAGGCGATCATCGCGCTTGGTCAAGCCGCCCCGATCGGGCTAGGGTCCATCCATGAGAACGGGGGCAAGATGAAGCAATCCGAACAGTCCACCGTCGCCAGCCAGCGCGTTGCCGACGTCGTCGCCGAGCGCATCCTTGCCGGGCACCTCAAGCCCGGCGACCGCATCAAGCAGGACGAACTGGCGACCGAGCTGAACCTCAGCCGCATCCCCGTGCGCGACGCCCTGCGCATCCTGGAGACGCGCGGGCTGGTCTCGCTGCGCGCCAATGCCGGCGCGCGCGTCGCCAGCCTGACTACGCGCGACATGGAACTGTCCTACCAGATCCGCGAGCTGCTGGAGCCGATGCTGCTGGCCGAGAGCATTCCCCACCTCACCGAGGCGGACTTTGCCGAGATGGGCGAGGTCAAGGCGGCCCTGGAGGAAGTGGCCGACGCCGACGCCTACATGCCGCTGGCGCGCCGGTTCCACTGGATCGCGTTTCGCGGCCACCAGGTGCCGCTGCTCGCGCAGATCGTCGAGCGGCTGTGGGACACCACGCACCACTATCGCCGCGCCTATGCCGTGCTGGCGCTGCGCAATGCCGAGCTGCGCGAAGTCATGCGTGCCGAGCGCGACCTGCTGTTCGGCGCGATCGTGCGCCGCGAGGTCGATCTCGCGCCGCGGCTGCTCGGCATCCACATCCGCCGGACGCACATCGGCCTGCTCGACAACGCCGATGTGCTCGACGACGGCGACGCTCAGAGCTGACGCGACACGAGCGGCCGGCCGGGCACGTCGAGCCGCGCCCGCAGCACCGTGCCGCTTTGCGATTCGGTGATGAACAGCGTGCGGTTGTCCGGCCCGCCGAAGGCGCAGTTGGTGGTATGGATGCCGCGCGAAGAGTTGATCCGCAGCTTCGGCTCGCCCAGCACGGCGCTGAATAGCCACACCGCGCCGAAGCCGTTGTGGCAGACGATCAGGTTGTCCTGCGCGTCGATCGCCAGCCCATCGGGCCCGCTGGTCCCGCCCGAAAGCTGGACGAAGACGCCCACCTTGCGCAGCGTGCCGTCTGGCATGATCGGGCACTTCCACACGGCATTGGCGCGCGTGCAGGCCAGATAGAGCACGGTCTCCGCCCCGTTGAGCACGAGGCCGTTGGGGCTGGGCAATCCGTCGAGCATGCAATCGAGCCGGCCATCGGCGGCAAGGCGATAGAGCCGGCCGTTGGGGTTCTGCAGCCCGGACAGGCCCATGTCGGTGAACCAGACATCGCCATTGCGCGCCACGGTCAGGTCGTTGAGGCCGAGGAAGGGTTCGAGCAGGTCGCGCGTCAGATAGGGCGCCACCGTGCCCCCGGCCGGATCGAACAGCATCAGCCCGTTCTGCCCATCGGCGATCAGCGCGCGGCCGTCCGCCATGAACTTCAGGCCGTTGGGGTGCCCGTCGTATTCCATTTCCAGCGAGACCTCGCCCGTCGGCGTGATGCGGAACAGGCGGCCCCAGGGGATGTCGACCACCCAGAGATTCCCCGCCGCGTCGAAGCAGGGGCCTTCGAGAAAGCTGGGAATCTCCTGCCCGGGGAACTGGACGTCGATCCAGTGCGAGGGCCCGCCGTGCTTGCGGTACCGTTCGGGGATCTCGGCGAAGACCTCGGCGGTCACGGCGGGCGGCGCGGCGAACATGCTTTCCCTCTCTCCCTGTTCGGATACAATGGCGCATAGCCGATAGGAGGGGAGAGTCCATGAGCAGCGAAGACCGGCTGGCCGAGCTGGAGCGCAAGGTGCGGTACCTGAGCGACCGCCAGGAGATCTACGACTGCCTCGTGCGCACCTCGCGCGGCAACGACCGCTTCGACGAAGCGCTGATCGTGGGGAGCTATCATCCCGACGGGCTGCACGAACTGGGGCCCAACTTCATCCCCGGGCCCGATTACGGCAAGCTCGCCAACCAGGGTCACGCGGCGATCTGCGACGTCAACCTGCACACCGTCGCCATGCACGCCTGCGAGATCGACGGCGATATCGCCCATACCGAAAGCTACGTGATCGGCCTGTTCGCCGACAAGGGCGCGGAAACCTCGCGGATGCTGGCGGGCCGCTATCTCGACCGGCTGGAGCGGCGCGACGGCGAATGGCGGATCGTGCTGCGGCGCACGACGGTGGAAGTGATCATGGAAGGCAAGGCCGTGCTGCCCAACGGCCAGCCGCTGCCCGGCAGCGGCTATCTCAAGGGCAGCCGCGACCGCGCGGACCCATCCTATGCCCGTCCGCTTACCACCGAGGGCGGCGAGCGCTGGTAGGCGAGGCGCACGGACGCGAAGTTGATGCGGAAAAGAGCATAAGGATAAACGTAAGTATTTGAATTAGCTATATTTACTGGCGATATACGTGACCTTTCGCGAACGCGTTGAACTTTGCTCCAGAGAGTGCGGCGAGTTCGGGCCTGCGCGCTATGCGCGTATGGCGTTGTCGTTGAATCTGCAGCCTGGACGATAGGAAGAATCGCGGGGAACTGTCGCATTCTTATGCGGAGTAGGAAAGGCCGGTCGCGACGAATTTGCAGACATCGTCTGCTCCGATAACAAGCGACCATGAGCAGACGGGGACAGATAGCTTTGGTGGCAATCGTTGCCCTGCTTATTCTCGCAGGCTTCCTACGATATCAATTGTTAGAAAACGCCCGCTCGGCCTGAGCTTGGCGAAGGCCATGCCCCCCTCACCGATAGCGGAAAATCCCCCGGTCGATCACCACGCGCTCGCCGTTCGCCAGCGTCTGGAACTGCGCGCCGCCCTCGGTCAGCCAGACTTGCGTGTCCAGCCTGTCGCCCGGGAACACCGGCTGCGAAAAGCGGCCCTCGAACGCGCCGAAGCGCCCGACGTCGCCGTCGCACAGCCCCTTGAGAATCGCCCGGCAGGCGAAGCCGTAGGTGCCGAGGCCGAAGAAAATCGGCCGGTCAAAGCCGTCGGCGCGGGCGATCGCGGGATCGGTGCCATGCGGGTTACGGTCGCCCGAGAGGCGGAAGATCAGCGACTGGCCGACCGGCAGCGGCAGCGAGACGGTGAAGTCCGGCGCGCGTTCCTGCTTGGTCCAGGGCAGCGCGTCGGCCGGGCCGCGCGGGCCGCCGAAGCCGCCCTGCCCGCGGACGAACAGGCCGACGCGCGAGGTGCCGAGCGGTTCGCCGGTCTCGGCCAGCGTCGCCCGCGTTTCCGACACGACCAGCGCGCCAGAGCCCTTGTCGAACACGCCGACGATCGCCTGCGTCAGCTCGGCCTTGCCGGCCGGGGGGATCGGCCGGTGCAGCGTGACCGACTGCTCGCCGTGGACGAGCCCTTCGGGATAGCCGTCCCACGGGCGGGCGGGAAAGCCCAGCTCCTTGATCCAGCTTCCGGCCACCGACATCTGCACCAGGAAGGTCGGGATGACCTGCTGCGTCACGCCTTGCGTGTTCTCGGTAGTGAACTGCAGCTCGTCGAGCGGATCGGACAGGCCCGCGCCCACGCCGATGGCGTAGAGCAGCGTCCGATCCGAATCCCAGGCGAAGGTACCGCGGCCGACTTCCTTGCCGGCGAGGTGCCCGAACCGGCTCATGCCGCGGGGCGGCCCAGCCGTTCGGCCACCAGTTCCACGAGCAGCCGGCGCGAGACCTTGTTGCTGTGGAGCATCGGCACATCCTCGCGCGCGATCGGCACATAGGCGCGGGGCACCTTGTAGCTCGACAGCCGCTGGCGCAGCGTCGCTTCGATCTCGGCGAAGTCGAGCGTGACGCCATCGCGCGGGACGACCGCGGCGACGACGAGCTGGCCGCGCTCCTTGTCGGGCAGGCCGACGACATAGGCGTTGTGCACGCCGTCGAACGCCTGCATCTCCATCTCGACCTCGGCCGGGGCGACGTTGGAGCCGGCGGTCTTGATCATGTCGCCGTTGCGGCCGATGAAATGGACGCGGCTGCCCTCGATCAGGCACATGTCGCCGGTGTGGAAATAGCCGTCGGGCGTGTAGTATTCCGACTGTTCGACCTTGTGCAGCGCCGTCGCCACGGGATAGCCGCGCACCTGCATCTCGCCGATCTCGCCGTCGCCCACCTGCCGGTCGTTCTCGTCGGCGATGCGGATGTCGTAGCCGTCGGCGAAGTGATCCATCGGCGCGCAGACCGGCCGGCCGGGCGCGCGCACCTCGTCGCCGTAGGAATAGGGCCCCAGCGTCTCGCTCATGCCCAGGCCCCAGTAGGGCGGCTTCTGCTGCGAGAGCAGCGCGAGGTCGTCATCGGCCAGGGTGCTGCCCATGGCGATGCGGCTGTTGTTCATCGTGCGTTCGGTGCAGATCGTCACCGCGCCCGCTTCCCAGTCCGGCAGCAGGTACATCATCATGCCGCCCACCCAGAACATCGGCAGGACGGCCGCATATTCCTTGCCGCGCTCCGGCCCGATCATCTTGCGCAGGTAATGCGTGCGGAACAGCGCCGGGCCGTGGTTGTGCTTGACCCCCTTGGGCAGGGCCATCGAGCCCGAGGTGTAGATCTCGACCATCTGGTCGGTCGGGTGCACCTCGGTTTCCAGCTCCCGCAGGAAATCCTCGTCGACCGCGGCGGCGGCGTCGGTCAGGAAGCGCATCGGATGGACGCTCGCCGGCAGGTCGTCGCCGGTCGAGACGATCCAGCGCAGGAACGGCGCCTTGGCGATGCGCAGGTCGGGGCCGCTCTCGCGCAGTTCGGGCAGCGCGTCGCAAACCCGCGCGACGTAGTCGGTATTGAGGAAATGGCGCTGGAGGATGAGGCCGGACACGTCCGACTGGCGCAGCACGCGCACCAGTTCGTTGGCGCGGATCATCGTGCTGATCGGGATGGCGATCGCGCCGATGCGGGCGATCGCCGCAAGCATGATGGCGAAGAACGGGCCGTTGCCGGCGATGTAGCCGACGCGCGCGCCCTTGCCGACGCCGCGCGCGATCAGGCCGCGTGCGAGTTCGGCGGACTTGCGGTCGAGATCGACGAAGCTGACCGCCTCGTCGGCAATGGTTTCTCCGGTAAGCTTGACGGCAAGGTCGTCGCCATAGGCCGCGGCGGCGGCCCGTACCAGCTGCGGAAAGGTCCTGGCCTCGCGCGGGTCCGTCCAGACATTGCTTTCAGTAGTCACCGTTTCCCATCCCTCTCGCCGCAAAAACGGCGACTCGTTAGCATCTATTGTGGTATTTGCACTACCGCACACCGGCCGCGCGTCAATCGGTGGTCGCGGCGGAAGGCGCATCTTCGGGCGTGGATCGGGCAGGAAATTTCCACCAGGCGGGGGCGTCCGCGACGCGTTCCAGCGCGGCGGCGGCTGACTTGACCAGCCGCTTGCGGCCAGGCCCGTGGCCGTCCAGCAGCTCGCCGAGCTGCGCGGAAAGGCCGGCCGCGACGATCGGCTCGAGATCGGCGAAAAGGTGGGGGCGCTGGCCGTGCGCCACGGCGAGATCGTTGACGCTGCCCAGGCAATCCTGCAGCCGGCCGAGCGCCTTGACGAACGCGCGCCGTTGCTTGCGGACCTCCTCGCCGGGATAGAGGCAAGCGAAGAATTCGGCCGCATAGCGCAGCTTCTTGCCCCGGATGCGCAGTGCGTGCAGGTCTTCGTCCGACAGCGTGTCGAGCGGCTTGCCCTTCACCAGCCTGCGCCGCCGCCGGGCCAGCACCCGCTCGGCGAATTCGGCCAGCGGTTCGGCCGGATCGGGCATGTCGCGCTCCAGCCATTCGGCGAACCGGACCAGCAGGCGCTGGAACGTCGCCCCGGCGAGCATCGTCTGCGCATCGCGCGTCGCCGCCGCGCGCTGGCCGCGCAGCCGGTGGATCAGCTCCCCGGCGTCGGCGTCCGTCGCGGCCGCGGCCTCCTCGACCCGCGCGGTGAGCACGTGGAGGTCCCGCGCCGGGCCGAGGCCGGAGGCGACCGCTTTCCATTCGGCGCGGAAGATCGGGCTCTCGGCATCGGCGACCCGATCGCCGAACAGGCTGAAGGCCGCGCGCAGGCGGCGGATGGCGACGCGGCTCTGGTGGACCGCATCGGCATCGCCGCTGGCGATCACCTCGCGATAGTTGCCGAGAAGCTGCGCCAGGCAGTTCCAGGCGATGGCGCGGAATCCCTCGCCCACGGTCATCGCGGGGGTCAGCGGCACGTCGTTGCTGCGCACCGGGGCAAAGGGCAGGTCGAACGCCAGGGCCAGGCCGCGCTCGCCCTTGCTCCCGACCGACCAGCCCAGCTCCGGGCCCAGCGGCAGCTGCTGGGCCAGCGCGAAGAGATCGGCGGCATCGCCCTCGATCAGCTCCAGCTCCAGCTCGGACACGGGTTCGCTGCGATCGCCGGCCTCGACCACGCCGGAGTCGAACGCGGCCTCGATGGTCGAGCCGCCAAAGCGCAGCCGCCGCGCGGTGCGCTGGATGCGGGTTGTCGCCAGCGGCTGCAGCGGCGCATCGCCCGCAAGTGCCGCGATCGCCTGGCGCACGGCCGGCGGGAAGGCGGCGGGATCGGGCACGGCGCCGGTGGCGGGCGCGTTCCATTCGCCGCGGCGCAGGCGGTTGCCGCCCTTGGCCGTGCTCTTGAAGGTCTGCTCGCTGTCCCGGCCGCCTTCGCGCCGGCGCAAGGTCGCGCCGCCACGGTGCAACGCCTCCGCGGCCGTGTCGAAATAACAGGTGACGAGGGTGCGCGCCTCGTCCTCGCCCCCAAGCAGCGGGTGCCCGCGCAGATGCGGCAGCATAGCCGGCGCCGCGGTCAACTTCAGTTCGATTTCCACGGCCTTTGCCATGTCGATTCCGTACCCCATCCGGCCGCGCGCGCGTTCAGGCGCGCGGCGGACCACCTTGCCCATCATAACAGGAAATGTCGCGAATTCGTAACAAAGCCGGGCAGATCGTCACGCCACCGTCATGCACCGCGCCGGACGCACGGCATCAGGCGTGATCGAGCAGGCGGTGGGCGGCGGCGATGACCTGGGCCATCAGCGCCGGCTTGTCGATGAACACGCTGCCGGGAACGCCGCGGCCGGCCGCCGGCGGATTGGCCGAGACGTAGATCACCGCGATGGCGGTATCGAGGCCGCGCACTGCTTCCGCCAGGTCCCAGCCTGTCAGCGTTCCGTTGAGCCGGATGTCGGTGACCAGGAGATCGACCGGCGCGCCGCTCTGCTGGCGGGCGTACAGGCTGCCCAGCGCATCCTCGACCGAGGTGCTTTCCAGGACCGTGCAGCACGCATCCTCGAACGCCGCGACGAGTTCCATGCGGACCAGCCATTCGTCCTCGACTATCAGAACCGTCCTGGCAGCAAGTCCGTCCACCGTCCCCCCGCGCGTACAGGGTGCCCCCTGTAATCATATTCGATAGGAAACCATGTGCCGCCCCGATCGTTCCCGGCAGAGAAGGCATTTCCTGGGGACGGTCGAATGTGGGCATGAGCCAGTTGCCGCAAGGCGGTTCCGATACGAACGGCGCTGCCGCCGCGGCCGCTATCGCGACGCAGCTATACAGCCGGCTCCACCAGGGGCGCGAGCCGCCGCAGAGTTCGCTTCTTTCCATCGCGCACGAGTTGCCGATCGCGATCTACGCCACCGATGCGGACGGCTTCATCGTTTACCACAACCCGGCCGCCGCCGCCCTGTGGGGGTACGACCCGGCGCCGGGCGAAGTGCGCTGGTGCGGATCGCACCTGCTCTTCGGTCAGGACGGCGCGCCGCTCGCGCACGCGGCGTCGCCGATGGCGCGGGCCGCGCGCAGCGGCGCCCACGCCCCGCCCCGGCTGCGCGCGCAGCGCCGCGACGGTGGACATTACACTTTCGTGCCGCATTCCCGGCCGCTGACGGACGACCGGGGCCGGGTCGTGGGGGCGATTCACCTGATCCTCGACGTCCGCGGCCGCGACGGCGCGGACGAGGAAACCCAGCGGCTGGCCGCGATCGTCGAAAGCTCGGACGACGCCATCGTTTCCAAGCAGCTCGACGGCACGATCACGAGCTGGAACAGCGCCGCCGAGCGGCTGTTCGGCTGGCGCGCCGAGGAGATCGTCGGGCAGTCGGTGCTGGCGCTCATTCCCGAGGACCGCCACGACGAGGAGGCGCTCATCATCGAGCGGCTGCGCCGTGGCGAGCGGATCGAGCATTTCGAGACGGTGCGGCGCCACAAGTCGGGCGTGCTGTTCGACATCTCGCTCACCATCTCGCCGATCCGGCGCAGCGACGGAATGATTGTCGGCGCATCGAAGATCGCGCGCGACATCACGCAGAAGAAGCAGGCCGAGGAACTGCTGCAGCGGCAGGCCCATCGCCTCGACATCCTGAACCGCGTCGCCCGGATCATCTCGCAGGACCTCGATCTCGACCGCATCGTCCAGGCCGTCACCGACGAGGCGACGGCGCTCAGCGGCGCGCAATTCGGCGCCTTCTTCCACAACGCGGGGGACGGCGAAGGCGCGGGAACATACCGGCTCCACAGCCTGTCCGGCGCCCCGCGCGAGCGCTTCGAGAAGCTGGGCATGCCGCGCGGCACCGAGTTGCTGGCCGCGACGTTCGCGGACAAGGCGATCGTGCGTTCCGCCGATATCCGCGAGGACCCGCGCTATGGCCGCAGCGGGCCGCAGCGCGGCATGCCGGCCGGGCACCTGCCGGTGGTCAGCTATCTTGCGGTGCCGGTGGTGTCTTCGTCGGGCAAGGTGATCGGCGGGCTGTTGTTCGGGCACGGGGAGCCCGACCGCTTCGGGCCCGAGACCGAGACGCTGATCTCGGCGATCGCGGCGCAGGCGGCGGTGGCCATCGACAATGCCCGGCTCCACCAGGCCGCCCAGGCCGAAATCGCCCAGCGCAAGGCGGCGGAGGCCGCCAAGGAGCTGCTGCTCCACGAGGTCAAGCACCGGGTCAAGAATACGCTGGCGACGGTCCAGGCGCTCGTCACGCAGACGCTGAAGGGCACTCCGGCCGAGGAGAAGGAGGCCTTCATCGGCCGGCTGCACACGCTTTCGGGCGCGCACGACCTGCTGACGCAGAGCGACTGGCGGGACATCGGCCTTGCGGCGCTGGCCCGGCGATCGCTGGCGGCCTTCACCGACGGGGCGTCCGCGCGGGTGACCTGGGAAAGCCCCGATGTCGGCCTCTCGGCCAACCGGGCGGTTCTGCTGACCATGGTGCTGCACGAGCTTGGTACCAACGCGGTCAAGTACGGCGCGCTTTCGGTCGAGCAGGGCCGGGTCTCGCTCGCCTGGCGGATGATCGCCGCCGAGCGGCCGACGCTGCGGCTGGAGTGGTGCGAAAGCGGCGGCCCGCCGGTGACGCCGCCCGCGCGCCGCGGCTTCGGCTCGCGGATGATCGCCGCCGCGCTGCAGGGCAGCGACGGGCGTGTCGAATTCGATTACCGGCCCGATGGCCTGCGGGTCACGGCCGACCTCGTGCTGTAGGCCGGGGCCCTCCCGCAACGAACCCGCGAAGGGAAGCCAGGGGCGACGCCGGTAACGATCCGTTTACCATGTTTCCCTAGCCAGGCGCCCATGGAAACGCCGCAACCGATCCCGCAGCCCGCAGCCCGCCCGACCGCGCCGGACGACCTGCCGCCGTGGCTGCGGGAGGCGCCCGCGCCGCGAACCTCCCGCCCGCGCCCCGCGCGCCAGGCCGAGACGGTTCACTGGAGCGTCCTCGTGCTTATGCTGTTCACCGCCACAAGCGTCCTGATCGGTACGCAGGGCGATGCCCCGGCTCCCCGTGAGCTGCTGCCGATCATGGTCACGGCGCGCTAGAACCTGTCCTGCTGAGGTTGATACGCCGTGATCGCGCTGGGAAGTTCGCCGGCAAGGAACGTCGTGCAGCGCGGGCTGGTTGCCCGTGCCAGCGACGTGACGCCGTCCGGCGGGCTTCCCAGCGCGACCCCGAAGGGGCGGGCCGCTTTTGGCCCAGCACTACGTTCCTCGTCGGTCACTATGCGACGGCATGGCTCCCTCC
>JBAYPJ010000080.1:0-14715 GCA_041677785.1 Novosphingobium sp.
ATACGCGCTGGACCCGCACGGCCCAGGGGTGGCGCTGCGACCGGGGCGAGATCGCGCCGCTGGCCGACCATCCCGAGGACATCTATTGCGCGATGGTTCTGGCCCTGCGCGACTATGTCGACCGCAACCGCTTCCCCGGCGTGGTGCTGGGCATGTCGGGCGGGATCGACAGCGCCATCTGCGCCGCGATCGCCGCCGACGCGCTGGGGCCGGAGCGGGTCTGGGCGGTGATGCTGCCCAGCCGCTTCACCAGCCGCGAAAGCCTGGACGACGCGGCCGCCTGCGCCAGCGCGCTCGGCATTCGGCACGACGTCATCCCCATCCAGCCGGCGGTCGCGGGCTTCGGCGAGATGCTGGCCGACAGCTTCGCCGGCACCAGGACCGACATCACCGAGGAGAACCTGCAGTCGCGCGTCCGCGGCGTGACGCTGATGGCGCTGTCCAACAAGTTCGGCCACATGCTGATGACCACCGGCAACAAGTCCGAAATGAGCGTGGGCTACGCGACGATCTACGGCGACATGGCGGGCGGCTACAACCCGATCAAGGACGCCTACAAGATGACGGTGTTCGCGATCTCGAAGTGGCGCAACCAGCGCCGCCCCCGGATCGGGCTGGGCGTCGACGGCCCGGTCATCCCCGAGAACATCCTGGTCAAGCCGCCCAGCGCCGAACTGCGCCCGGACCAGAAGGATTCGGATTCGCTGCCCCCTTACGAGGTGCTCGACCCCATCCTGCTCGGCCTCGTCGAGCACGACAAGAGCGTCGCCCAGCTTGTCTCCGAAGGCTTCGACCGCGAGACGGTGGTGCGCATCGAGCGCCTGCTGCACCTCTCCGAATACAAGCGCCGGCAGGCCCCGCCGGGCGTGAAGCTCGGCACGCGCAACTTCGGCCGCGATCGGCGCTACCCGATCACGCACGCGTTCCGCACGGCTTGACTCGACTTCTGGCCAGATTTCAGGTAAATTCTGGCCAGAAAGGATCGGCCATGGCGCGGCATGTACCCATTTCCGAATTCAAGGATCATGCATCCGAACTGGTGGCGGCGGCAGAACGCGGCGAGGAAATCATCATCACGCGCCATGGCAAGCCCACGGTGCGTCTCGTCGCAACCGCGGCAACCGGCAATGAGCGTCGTCAGAAGGCAAGGGCGGCGCTGGCGCGGCTCGCGGAAATCCGCGCCGAACAGCGGGAGCTGGGCATGACCTCAACCATCGCGGAAATGATCGCCTGGAAGAACGAGGGCAGACGATGACCTCGCATGTCGTCGATGCATCGGTATTCGGGCCTCTGTTCTTCGAGGATGAGGAGGACGCGCTGTTCGATGAACTGCCGATGCTTATCGTCGAGGAGCGTTGCGTGGTTCCGCAGCATTGGCGTCTGGAGGCGACCAACCAGATCTTGTCGGGCTTGCGCCGCAAGCGGATGACGAATGCGATGGCGGCCAAGGCGATCGCGCAGATTGCCGACTTCCCGATCGTGGTCGATCCGGAGACGGGCGCCCGTTATGCCGAGATATTCGCGCTGGCCGACCAGCACGGCCTGACCGTCTATGATGCCGCCTATCTTGAGCTGGCGATCAGATTGCGCTCGGGTCTGGTCACATATGATGCCGACCTGCGTTCTGCGGCTGCGGCCGAACGCGTGGCGCTTTTACCCCTATGACCGTCACCACCCGCTTCGCCCCGTCGCCCACGGGCAACCTCCACGTCGGCAATATCCGCACGGCGCTGCACAACTGGCTGCTGGCCAGAAAGCACGGCGGGCGTTTCCTGCTGCGCATCGACGACACCGACCGCGAGCGCAGCCGCGAGGAGCATGTCGCGGCGATCCGCGCCGATCTCGCCTGGCTGGGGCTCGTGCCCGATGGCGAGGAGCGGCAGTCGGCGCGGTTCGATCTTTACGAGCGGGACTTCGCGCGGCTGGTCGCGGCGGGGCGGGTCTATCGCTGCTACGAAACCGCGCAGGAGCTGGAGCTGAGGCGCAAGGTGCTGCTCGGGCGCGGGCTGCCGCCGATCTACGACCGCGCCGCCCTGCGGCTTTCCGAGGCCGACCACGCGGCGAAGGCGGCGGCGGGGGACAGGCCGCACTGGCGCTTCCTGCTCGATCACGACGCGCCGATCGAATGGCGGGACGGTATCCGCGGGCCGCAGCATTTCGACCCGCGGCAGATGTCCGATCCGGTGATCCGCCGCGCCGACGGCTCGTGGCTCTACATGCTGCCCAGCGTGATCGACGACGTGGCCATGGGCATCACCGACGTTTTGCGCGGCGAGGACCACGTCTCGAACACCGCGGCGCAAGTGCAGATGTTCGCCGCGCTCGGCGCGCCGGTGCCCGATTTCGCGCACGAGGCGCTGCTCGTCGGGACCGAGGGCAAGCTGTCCAAGCGCCTCGGCTCGCTGGGCATGGCGGAATTGCGCGAGGCGGGGATCGAGCCCGAGGCGCTGGTCGCGCTGCTGGCGCGGCTGGGCACGTCCGATCCGGTCGATCCCGCGCTCGATGCCGCCGCGCTGGCCGAGAGCTTCGAGCTAGCCCATTTCGGCCGCGCGCCCGCGCGCTTCGACGAGGCCGAGCTGCACCGGGTCAACGCCGCCATCGTCCACCGGCTGCCGTTCGGGCGGGTCGCGCACCTGCTGCCTGCGGACATGGGCGAGGCGGGCTGGGACGCGATCCGCCCCAACCTCGCGCATATCGGCGAGGCGGCCAAATGGTGGCAGGTGGTGACAGGCCCCCTCGCGCCGCCCGCGTTCGATGGCGAGACGAAAGGCTATCTCGCGTGCGCGGCCGACACGCTCGCCGCGCTGCCCTGGGGAGGCGACGTCTGGCAGACGCTGACGGGCGCGCTCAAGCAGGCCACCGGCCGCAAGGGCAAGACGCTGTTCCTGCCGCTGCGCCAGGCGCTGACGGGGCGCGATCACGGGCCCGACATGGCCGCGCTGCTCCCGCTGATCGGGCGCGAGGCGGCGGTGGCGCGGCTGCGCGCGGCATCGGCATAGGCGCGTCGTCCCGGGGGGCTCCCCCCGGACGACGCGCTCAGGCCGCCTCGATCTCCACCGTGTCCTCGCCGGCGGCTTCGAGCAGGCGCTTTTCCACCGCCTTGAGCCGCGCCGGGGCGTCGACCTTCTCGCCGAGCAGGTCGGTGACGTAGAAGGTGTCGGCGGCGCGTTCGCCATAAGTGGCGATGTGGGCGGAATGGACCATCAGCCGCGCCTCGAACAGCGCGCGCGCCAGGCGGTTGAGCAGCGCCGGCCGGTCGCGGGCGTTGATCTCGACCACGGTGAAGCGGTTGGAGGCCTTGTTGTCGAACTCGACGCGCGGCCGCACCTCGAAGGCGTCGGCGCGCGGGCGGGCGAGCGGGCGGGCGGCGAGCTGCGGCACCAGCTTCACCCGGTTGGCCAGCGCATCCTCGATCGTCGACGTGAGCCGCGCGAGCTGGCTGTCCTCCGTCATCGGCCGGCCGAGCGGGTCCTGGATCAGGAAGTTGTCGACCGCCATGCCGTTGCGCGCGGTATGGATGCGCGCGTCGATGATGTTGCCGCCGGCCAGGTGGATGCCGCCGGCGATGCGGTAGAACAGGCCCGGATGATCGGCGGCAACCACCGTCACCAGCGTCGCGCCGCGCGCCGGGTAGTATTCGCTGGCGATGGAAAGCGGCTGACCGGCGGCGGCGTCGAGCTGCCTGAGGTTCATCGCGGCGATGTCCTCGGACTCGGCGATCCAGTAAGCGTCGCCGAGCAGCGAGCCGGCGGTCTCCACCAGTCCGCTCTCGCTGCCGAGCTGCTGGGCGACGCGCGCCTTCTTGGCGGCCACGCGCTCCTCGCGGCCATACAGGGCGTGGCCCAGGCGCAGGCGTTCCTCGGCGGCGTTGTAGAGTTCGGCGATGAGCTGGCGCTTCCAGCTGTTCCAGGTGCCGGGGCCGACCGCGCGGATATCGACGATGGTAAGCAGCGTAAGCTGGCGCAGCCGCTCGATCGACTGCACGACCTCGACGAAATCGGCGATCGTCTTCCAGTCGGCCAGGTCGCGCTTCTGCGCGGTCGCGCTCAGCAGCAGGTGATGGCGCACCAGCCAGGCGACAAGCTCGGTCTCGTCCGCGTCGAGCCCCAGGCGCGGGCAGAGTTTCATCGCGATCTCGGCGCCCAGCACCGAATGGTCGCCGCCGCGGCCCTTGGCGATATCGTGCAGCAGCACCGCGCAGTAGAGCGCGCGGCGCGAGCCGATCTTGTGGATGATGCCGTGCGCCAGCGGGTGATCGTTCTCGAACTCGCCCTTCTCGATGCGGGCGAGCAGGCCGATGGCGCGGATGGTATGCTCGTCGACCGTGTAGTGGTGGTACATGTCGAACTGCATCTGCGCGTTGACCCGGCCGAAATCGGGAACGAAGCGGCCGAAGACGCCCGCCTCGTTCAGCCAGCGCAACGCGGTCTCGGGATCGTTGCGGCTGGTCAGCAGGGCCAGGAACAGCGCGTTGGCGCGCGGGCTGCGGCGCACCTCGGCGTCGATCAGCTTCACGTCGCGCGCGATCAGGCGCATCGTCTCGGGGTGGATCTCCAGCCCTTCGGCATTGGCGATGGCGAAGATCTCGATCAGGCGGACGGGATCTTTCTCGAACCAGTCGTCGCCCGGCGCGCGGATCTTGCCGCCGAACACCTTGTAGCCCTTGAGCGTGCGCGGGCGGGCGCGGAACCCGGCGAGCAGCCCGCGCGGCGGCCTGGCGAACTGCTCGTCGAGCTGGGCCAGGAACAGCCCGGTGAGGTTGCCGACGACTTTCGCCTGGAGGAAGAAATACTGCATGAACCGCTCGACCGGGCTCTTTCCCGGCCGGTCGGAGAAGTTCATCCGGTGCGCCACCTCGCGCTGGAGGTCGAAGGTCAGGCGATCCTCGGCGCGGCCGGTGATCGTGTGCAGGTGGCAGCGCACCGCCCAGAAGAAGCTCTCGGCGCGGCGGAAGGCGCGGTATTCGTCCTGGGTGAGCAGGCCGACGCGGACCAGTTCGCCGGGATCGCGCACTTTGTGGATATACTTGCCGATCCAGTACAGCGTGTGGAGGTCGCGCAGGCCGCCCTTGCCCTCCTTGACGTTCGGCTCGACGACATAGCGGCTGTCGCCCAGCCGCTTGTGCCGCTCGTTGCGCTCGGCCAGCTTCTCGCTGACGAACTGGCGCTCGGTGCCGGCGACCACTTCGCCCCAGAAGCGGCGGCGGCTTTCTTCGTAGAGCGGCTGGTCGCCCCAGACGTAGCGGCCCTCCAGCATCGCCGTGCGGATGGTGAGGTCGGCGCGGCACATGCGCACCATGTCGTTCAGCGACCGGCTGGAATGCCCCACCTTGAGGCCCAGATCCCACATGAAATAGAGCATCGCCTCGATCACCTGCTCGCACCAGGGCGTCCGCTTGATCGGGGTGAGGAAGGCGATGTCGACGTCCGAATGCGGCGCCATCTCGCCGCGGCCATAGCCGCCGACGGCCATGATCGTCAGGCGCTCGCCCGCAGAGCGGTTGCTGGCGCGGTAGACGTCGCCGACGACATGGTCGTGGATGATCCGCACGAGCTGGTCGATGAGGAAGGCCTGCGCCTCGGCGGCGTCGTGGCCGGCCGAGGGCTTGTCGGCCAGCCGGCGGCCGATCTCGGCGCGGCCCGCCGCCAGCGCCGCGCGCAGCAGCTCGACGACCTGCGGCCGGGCCGGTCCGCCGCCGCCGTCGGCCTGCACGGCCCGGGCGATGGCGTCGGTCAGGGCGCGCCGGTCGACGATGGCGCGTTGGTTGGCTATGCGCGAGGCGCTCATGGAACGCCTTTAGCGGCTTCCCAGGCTTGCGAATAGCGGGCTTTCAGCGTTCGCTTGTCGATCTTCTCGCTGCCCAGGCGCGGCAGCGCGCGATCCTCGCGCCACAGACGCACGGGCACCTTGAAGGCGGCGATGCGGTCGGCAAGGTGGCGGCGCAGTTCCTCCTCGCTCAGCCGGTGCCCGTCCTTGATGGCATAGACCGCCACCGGCACCTCGCCATAGTGGTCGTGCGGCAGGCCGAAGACGCTGGCCTCGGCGATGTCGGGGTGGGCATAGATCGCAGCTTCCACCTCGGCGCTGGCGATATTCTCGCCGCCGCGGACGATGATGTCCTTCTTCCGGTCGACGACGAAGAGATAGCCGGCCTTGTCGAGATAGCCCAGGTCGCCGGTCAGGAAGAAGCCGTCGTCGCGCAGTGCCGCCGCGGTTTCCGCCGGATTGCCCCAATAGCCGCGGAAATTGGCGATCGAGCGTACCGCGATCTCGCCGCGCAGGCCGGGGGGAAGCGGCGCGCCGTCGGGGCCGACCACCGTGATCTCGACCAGCGGCGGGCTGGCGGGGCCGGTGCTGCCGGGCTTGGCGAGATAGTTGTCGGCGATGTTGCAGCAGCCGGTGCAGTTCGTCTCGGTCAGGCCATAGCCCATCACCAGCGAGGCATGCGGCAGCGCCGCCTGCAGCCGCGCGACGTGCTCGGTGGGCCGGAAGGCGCCGCCGGCGGCGAAGCTGGCGCAGCTCGACAGGTCGTAGCGGCGGCGCGCCGGATGCGTCGCGATCTCGATGCTCATCAGCGGCACGCCGGCGAAGAAGGTGATCCGCTCGCGCGCGATCAGCCGCATCGCCGCGAGGGCGTCCCATCTGGGCATCACGACAAGGCGGCGGCCGATGACGAAGCTCTGCAGGAACAGCGCGATCTCGCCGGTGACGTGGAACAGCGGCACGCCGATCAGCGCCGCTTGCGGCGGCGGCGCCGTCGTGCCGTAGCGAGCGTGCAGGTCGAGCGTGGCCAGCGCCTGCACGGCGAAGTTCATCGTCGCCTGCACCACCGCGCGATGATCGGACACGGCCCCCTTGGCGGTGCCGGTCGATCCCGAGGTGAAGCCGATCCGGGCGAAGTCGTCACCCGTGAGCGGGGGCAGGCGCCAGTGGTCGTTGGCGCCGCCCAGCAGGCGTGCCAGCCCCGGTTCCGGCGCGCCGTGATCGAACGGCACGATCCGCGCGGCCAGCGGCACCCTGTCGAGCCGGGCCGCGCGGGCGGGGTCGGCGAGCACCAGCGTGCAGCCCGCGATCGCCACGCCTTCGGCAAGTTCCGGGCCGGTCCACCAGCCGTTGAGCAGGGTGACGCAGCCGCCGGCCATCAACACGCCCATGTAGGCGATGATCCAGTTGGCCGAATTGCGCGCGGCCAGGCCGACCCGGTCGCCGCGCCGCACGCCGTGCCGCGTGATCAGCCCGGCGGCAACCCGGCGCGCCAGGGCGTGGGCCTGCGCGAAGCTCAGCCGCAGGTCGCCGTCGACGAGGAATTCGGCATCGCCGTGCCGGTCGCAATAGTGCTCGAAGAATGCGGGCAGCGTCTCGGGCGCCCGGACGAACGCGGGCAGGCGGACGCCGCCGCGTTCGACGAAGCCGGTCTCGAACGGGCTGCCCGGCGCGGTGATGCGGGCGATGCTGGCGGCAAGCTCTCTGTCGAGGTCGCTCGGCATGCGCAGCTTTTCCACCTCTGGCCCGAATGGGACAAAACCCGGCTTACATCGCGGCGGCCGCTATGCCAGAAGGCGGCGGAAGCGCGCTTTCACGTAGCTATACGCCCAAGGGGGTTAATCATTTGCTGTCCTTGATCTCCGTCGCGGCCGCCGCGCCGATCCAGTGGACCGATCTGGGCCTGACCCGGGGGATCGACCTCCATTTCTTCACGCTGCGCTGGTATTCGCTGGCCTATCTCGCGGGCATCGTGCTGGGCTACTGGCACCTCGCGCGCATGGCCCGGGCGCCCGGCGCGCCGCTGGCGCAGCGCCATGCCGAAGACCTGTTCTTCTATTGCACGCTGGGCATCATCCTGGGCGGGCGGCTGGGCTACGCGACGTTCTACGCGCCCGAGCTGTGGGCCCACCCGGCCGAGCTGGCGAAGCTGTGGAACGGCGGCATGAGCTTCCATGGCGGACTGATCGGCACGGTGCTGGCGATCGCCTGGGTGGCGTGGCGCGGCAGGCTCGATTTCCTGCGCGTGGCCGATTACATCGCGGTCTGCGTGCCGTTCGGCCTGTTGTTCGGCCGGCTCGCCAACTTCGTCAACGGAGAGCTGTGGGGCCGGGTCGCGCTCGACGTGCCCTGGGCCATGGTCTTCCCCGACGCCGGGCCCTATCCGCGCCATCCGAGCCAGCTCTACGAAGCGGGGCTGGAAGGGCTGGTGCTGATGGCGGTGCTGCTGGCGCTGTTCTGGCTGACGCGGGCGCGCTGGCGTCCCGGCCTGCTCGTCGGCGTGTTCACGCTGGGCTACGGCCTGTCGCGCTTCACGGTCGAATACTTCCGCGAGCCCGACGCGCAGCTCCAGGAATTCGCCGCGCGCACCGGGCTGTCGATGGGCCAGTGGCTGACGGTGCCGATGGTTCTGCTCGGGCTGTTCCTCCTCGTCCGGGCGCTGCTGCGGCCGCAGCTCGGCGCCGGATCGACCGCACCCGCATGACGGACGCGGCGGCGAGCGGGGGCGAGCCGCTGGCGGCGGCCTTCGCCCGGCTCATCGCGCGGTTCGGCCCGATCAGCGTGATGCACTACATGGGCGAGGCCAACGCCCGCTACTATGCCGCGCGCGATCCGCTGGGGGCAGCGGGCGATTTCGTGACCGCGCCCGAGATCAGCCAGATGTTCGGCGAGCTGATCGGGCTCTGGCTGGCGGATATCTGGCAGCGCGCCGGCCGGCCGGGCCCGGTGCGCTATGTCGAACTGGGCCCCGGCCGGGGCACGCTGGCGCGCGACGCGCTGCGCGCGGCGGCAAAAGCCGGCCTTTCGCCGCGGGTGCATCTGGTCGAAGGTTCCCCGGCGCTCCGCGCGGCGCAGCAGGCCGCCGTGCCGCAGGCGCACTGGCACGACGATCTGGCGAGCGTGCCCGAGGATGGACCGATCCTGCTTGTCGCCAACGAGTTCCTCGACGCGCTGCCGGTGCGCCAGCTCGTCCGCGCGGAGGCCGGCTGGCGCGAGCGCATGGTCGGGCACCGGGACGGGCGGTTCCTTCCCGTCGTCGGCGACCGGCCGATGGATGCCGCCGTGCCCGAGGCGCTGCGGGGCGCGGCGCCGGGCACGATCATCGAGACCTGCCCCGGCGCGGCCGCCGTCGTCGGCGAAGTCGCGCGGCGCCTTGCCGCGCGGGGCGGGGCGGCGCTGTTCATCGACTATGGGCACGGCGAATTCCGCACCGGCTCCACGCTGCAGGCGGTGCGCGCGCACCGCAAGGTCGATCCCTTCGCCGATCCGGGCGAGGCCGACCTGACCGCGCTGGTCGATTTCGCCACGCTCGCGGATGTCGCGCAGGCGCGGGGCGCGCGCTGGCTCGGCACGGCCGAACAGGGCGACTGGCTGCGCGTGCTGGGGATCGAGGCGCGCACAGCGGCGCTGGCGCGGGCCGCGCCCCACCAGGCCGAGGCCGTCCGCGCCGCCGCCGAACGGCTGACCGCGCACGCGCAGATGGGCCGCCTGTTCAAGGTCATGGGCCTCGCCGCGCCCGCCTGGCCGGCCGGCGCGGGGTTTGCCGCCTAAAGCATCGCGCGGAAAAGTGGTACCGGTTTTTCCGCAAATAGCGATGCGGCGACAAAAGCTTAGAGCGAGCTGGGCGATTCGGATATCGCGCAGCTCGCTCGAGAGTGATTTCGAGCCGGATGAAATCATCCGGCGACTCGGAAAATCACGGCAGACAAAAGATAATCCGGAGGCGTTCGGTTGACACGAAGTTGATAGAGTTGACGGTGTCCAGAAGCAGGAAACCACACCCTGTCCGGCGGCCCGCATCGCGCGCGCCACAAGCTTCGTTCGGCAGGAAGTGGATCTGCGCCATTGCCCCCGGATACCCGATCCGGCTCGTGTAGGAAATCGGGCCGCTTCGCGCGGCGCCGGGGCTACACGTCCAGGTTGGCGACGTTCAGCGCGTTCTCCTGGATGAAGTCGCGGCGCGGCTCGACGACGTCGCCCATCAGGCGCGTGAAGATTTCGTCGGTCACGTCCGCGTCTTCCACCTTCACCTGCAGCAGGCTGCGGTGATCGGGATCGAGCGTGGTTTCCCAGAGCTGCTCGGCGTTCATTTCGCCCAGCCCCTTGTAGCGCGCGATCGACAGGCCCTTGCGCCCGTTCGCCAGCACCGCGTCGAGCAATTGCGTCGGGCGGGTGATGGCGCCGTCGTTCGCGGCCGGCCGGACAGGCGCCGCCTCCTGCGCTTCCCCGGCGTCCTCCGCCGCGACCGCTTCGGGCTCGGGCGCTTCCTCGGCGGCGCCGGCGCGCACCAGCCGCGCCGTGCCGCGATAGACCTCGGCGTGTTCGCCGGCCAGCCGGGCAAGCTTGCGCGCCTCGGCGCTGGTGAGGAAGCTCGCCTCGATCTTGTGGTTGTCGGTGACGCCGCGCCACAGGCGGTTGACCTCGACGTGGCCGTCCTCGGCCAGGCTCGCGCTCCACTGTGCCTCGGGGTCGCCGCGGTCGAGCCATTCGGCGGCGCGGGTCAGTGCCGCCTCGCGCGCCGCGCGCGTGATGTCGGGATCGAACACGCCGGCCAGCGCCAGCGCCTCGACGACGGCCGGGTCGTAGCGCCGCGGCACGAAGCCCATCAGGCTGCGCATGCGCAGCGCGTGGTCGACCAGCGCTTCCAGCTCCTGCCCGCCCCTTCTGAGCGCATTGGGCGCGCCGCCCGCGGTTTCGAGCACGCGCCCGGCGAGCCCCGCCTCGACGAGATAGCGGTCGAGCGCGGCGGCGTCCTTGAGATAGACCTCGCTGCGGCCCTTGCTGACCTTGTAGAGCGGCGGCTGGGCGATGAAGAGGTGCCCGTTCCGGATGATCTCGGGCATCTGGCGGTGGAAGAACGTCAGCAGCAGCGTGCGGATGTGCGCGCCGTCGACGTCGGCGTCGGTCATGATGATGATCTTGTGGTAGCGCAGCTTGGCGAGGTTGAACTCGTCGCGGATGCCGGTGCCCATCGCCTGGATCAGCGTGCCGACTTCCTTGGAGCTGATGATCCGGTCGAAGCGCGCGCGCTCGACGTTGAGGATCTTGCCCTTGAGCGGCAGGATCGCCTGGTAGTGGCGGTCGCGCCCCTGCTTGGCCGAGCCGCCGGCCGAATCGCCCTCGACCAGGAACAGTTCGCACTTGGCGGGATCGCGTTCCTGGCAGTCGGCGAGCTTGCCGGGCAGGCTGGCGATGTCCATCGCGCCCTTGCGCCGGGTCAGCTCGCGCGCCTTGCGCGCCGCCTCGCGCGCGGCGGCGGCGTCGATGATCTTCTGGACGATCGCCTTGGCGTGCGCGGGGTTCTCCTCCAGCCATTCGCTCATCTTGTCGGCCATCAGGCTTTCGAGCGGCTGGCGCACTTCGGAGGAAACCAGCTTGTCCTTGGTCTGCGAAGAGAACTTGGGATCGGGCAGCTTGACCGAGACGATGGCGGTCAGCCCCTCGCGCATGTCCTCGCCGGACAGCGAGACCTTCTCCTTCTTCAGCAGACCCGATTTCTCGGCATAGGAATTGAGCGTGCGGGTGAGCGCGGCGCGGAATGCGGCGAGGTGGGTGCCGCCGTCACGCTGGGCGATGTTGTTGGTGAAGCACAGCACGTTCTCGTAGTAGGAATCGTTCCATTCCAGCGCGACTTCGATGCCGATGCCATCGCGCTCGGAACTGATCGCGATCGGATCGGGCAGCAGCGGGGTCTTGTTGCGGTCGAGATACTTCACGAACGCCTCGATGCCGCCCTCGTAGAACAGGTCGTGCTCGACGATGTCCTCGCCCCGCCGGTCGCGCAGCAGGATGCGCACGCCCGAGTTGAGGAAGGCGAGTTCGCGGTAGCGGTGCTCCAGCTTCTCGAAATCGAACTCGGTGACGTTCTTGAACGTCTCGGTCGAGGCGAGGAAGGTGACGCGGGTGCCCTTCCTGCCGGCCGGAGCGTCGCCCACCATCTCGAGCGGCGCTTCGGCGTCGCCGTGGCGGAAGCGCATCCAGTGCTCCTTGCCGTTGCGCCAGATGGTCAGCTCCAGCCACTCGGACAGGGCGTTGACCACCGAGACGCCGACGCCGTGAAGCCCGCCCGAAACCTTGTAGGCGTTGTCGTCGCTGGTGTTCTCGAACTTGCCGCCGGCGTGGAGCTGGGTCATGATGACCTCGGCCGCCGAGACGCCTTCCTCGGGGTGGATGCCGGTGGGAATGCCGCGGCCGTTGTCCTCGACGCTCACCGAGCCGTCGGCGTTCAGTTCGATCAGCACCAGGTCGCAGTGGCCGGCCAGCGCCTCGTCGATGGCGTTGTCCGACACCTCGAACACCATGTGGTGCAGGCCCGAACCGTCGTCGGTATCGCCGATGTACATGCCGGGGCGCTTGCGCACCGCATCCAGGCCCTTGAGGACCTTGATCGAATCCGCGCCGTAATTGCTGGTGCCGGGGGTGTTTTCAGAAGTGCTGGCCATGCCCAGCATATAGGCACGAAGGGCGCCTTCCGGAACCCGTATTCGCGCCGAACTCCACAGATACCGGTCCATGAAAAAGCCCGCGAAACCGCGGGCCGTTCGCGCCTCCGTGGGCGGGTATTGACAGGCTCGGCCTTGCGCCGCGGATCGGGACCCGTCCCGCCGTCAGCCGCAAGGCCTGCCCGAATGCGCCGGCATCAGCCCAGGGTCAGGGCGAACATCAGCCCGCTGGTGCCGAGAGCCGCCGCGAGACCGAGCGCGCGATAAATGCGTTCCATATATACCTCCTGTTTGTTCACGTTCAGCAAGATGGGGTGTCTTCCTCATTTCGCAAGTGCAGCATACCTAGGTTAGTAATTTTAATAAAGTGCAAAGGCGGCAAAGATGGTTGCAAAAACTGCAATTATGCCATTAAATGCCTGCTAACCTTGGGAATCTGTGCTGATGGCCGGATTCGCATGCCGGCCCACGCCGCGCCGTGAACTCCGCGGATGTGTGCGACTGCGAAAAATAGGTTTGTTCCAGATTTGCAGGCCCCGATTCGCGAATCAGTGGCGGTTGGCGGCCCCGCCCACTGGACAGCTTTTGCGCCCGCGACTAACGCTCCGCCATGAGCGTACCGCCTTCGGATTCCATCCTCATCGTCGATTTCGGCAGCCAGGTGACGCAGCTTATCGCGCGTCGCGTCCGGGAAGCCGGGGTCTATTCCGAGATCGCCCCGTTCGGCGCGGCCGCGGCCGCCTTCGCCCGCATGCGGCCGCGGGGCGTGATCCTCTCGGGCTCGCCGGCCTCGGTGCTCGACGCGGACGGCCCGCGCATTCCCGACGCGATTCTCGACAGCGGATTGCCGATCCTGGGCATCTGCTATGGCCAGCAGGCGCTGATGCACCAGCTCGGCGGCGAGGTGCTGCCGGGCGAGGCGGGCGAGTTCGGCCGCGCCTTCATCGAGATTTCCGACCGCTGCGAGCTGTTCGACGGGCTGTGGACCGAGGGCGAGACGCACCAGGTCTGGATGAGTCACGGCGACAAGGTGACGCGGCTCGCGCCCGGTTTCCGCCCCGTCGCGGCGAGCCCGGGCGCGCCTTTCGCGGTGATCGCGAACGACGAGAAGCGCATCTATGCGATGCAGTTCCACCCCGAGGTGGTGCACACGCCCGACGGCGCCCGGCTGCTCAAGAACTTCGTCCGCCACGTCTGCGGCCTTGCCGGCGACTGGACGATGGCCGAGTTCCGCAAGACCAAGATCGCGGAGATCCGCGCCCAGGTGGGTTCGGGCCGCGTGATCTGCGGCCTTTCGGGCGGCGTCGATTCCGCCGTCGCGGCCGTGCTGATCCACGAGGCGCTGAAGGATTCCGGCGCCGACCAGCTTACCTGCGTGTTCGTCGACCACGGCCTGATGCGGCTGGGCGAGAGCGAGCAGGTCGTCTCGCTGTTCCGCGGGCACTACAACATCCCGCTGGTCCACGTCGATGCCTCGACGCTGTTCCTCAAGGGCCTCGAAGGCGTCACGGACCCGGAGGCCAAGCGCAAGTTCATCGGCAAGACCTTCATCGACGTGTTCGAGGGCGAGGCGACCAAGATCGGCGGCGCCGAGTTCCTCGCGCAGGGCACGCTCTACCCCGACGTGATCGAGAGCGTCTCGTTCACCGGCGGCCCCTCGGTGACGATCAAGAGCCACCACAACGTCGGCGGGCTGCCCGAGCGGATGAACATGAAGCTGGTCGAGCCGCTGCGCGAGCTGTTCAAGGACGAGGTGCGCGAGCTGGGCCGCGAGCTGGGCCTGCCCGACATCTTCGTCGGCCGCCATCCGTTCCCCGGTCCGGGCCTCGCCATCCGCATCCCCGGCGAGGTGACGCGCGAGCGCTGCGATATCCTGCGCAAGGCCGACGCGATCTACCTGGAGGAGATCCGCAGCGCCGGGCTCTACGACGCCATCTGGCAGGCCTTCGCGGTGCTGCTGCCGGTCAAGACGGTGGGCGTGATGGGCGATGGGCGCACCTACGATTCGGTCTGCGCGCTGCGCGCCGTGACGTCGACCGACGGCATGACCGCCGACATCTATCCCTTCGACGCCGCCTTCCTCAGCCGCGTGGCGACGCGGATCATTAACGAGGTCAGGGGCATCAACCGCGTGGTCTACGACTACACCTCGAAGCCGCCGGGCACGATCGAGTGGGAATGATTCCGCGTCTGGCACAGCCAGGCACCTGATGGCATGAAATGCCGCTAAGCCCGCGTAATTGCGGGCTTTTTTTTGTTTGTGTTTGGCACGATCTGGCAACGGGAGGAA
>JBAYPJ010000081.1:0-14020 GCA_041677785.1 Novosphingobium sp.
GGAAAACCGGATGCGCTTCGTCGCAGAGGCGCTGCAGGCGGCGCGCGACGGTGGTGGCAGCGAGTTTGCGGTGGGCATGCGCCTGAATTGCGACGAGCAGATCGCCGGCGGCTACGGCACCGACACCGCCTATGCCGTGGTGCAGGCGCTCTGCGAACGCGGGCTGCTCGACTACATCGACCTCGATGTGGGGCTGGAGCCGCAGCAGTTCCATCACGGCATGCCCACCGGCTTCGAACGCAAGCAATATTATCGCCCGTTCGTTGAAGGGGTGCGCGCGGCAGCCGGTGACGTACCGGTGCTGAGCGTGCTCGGCAGCCTGACCGACATGGCAGATGCCGAGGCGGCGATCGCCGCGGGTGTGTGCGATATGGTCGGCTCGGCCCGCCAACTCATCGCCGAGCCGCGCTTCGTGCAGAACGCGCGGGCGGGGCAGGAGCATCTCAGCCGCACCTGCATCGCCTGCAACTGGTGCACGGCCGCGGGCGGCGATGGCGCGCAGGGCTGCGCGATCAACCCAGCGAGCTACCGCGACAGGATGTGGGGTGAGGACAGCTTCACGCCAGCGACGCAGGCGCGCAGGGTGGTCATCGTCGGCGGCGGGCCGGGCGGCATGGAGGCGGCGCGAGTCGCCGCGCGCCGGGGCCACGCCGTCACGCTGATCGAGCGCGGTGCCCGGCTGGGCGGCGCGCTGGCGCTCTGGGCGAAGCTGCCGGGCCGCGAGCATTACGGCGCCGCGGTCGAGTGGTGGGCACGCGAACTGGCGCGGCTGGGCGTCGATGTGCGCCTGGGCACGGAGGCGACTGCGGAGACGGTGCTGGCCGAAGCACCCGACGCGGTCATCGTCGCCACCGGCGCACGCTATAGCCCCGGTGGGCGCAGCATCACCCGCGACGCCGATATTCCGGGCCATGATCTGGCCTTCGTCCACCGGCCGGAGGAAATCCTTGTCGGCGGCGCGCGGCCTTCGGGCCGGGTCTTCGTGATTGACGCGGAAGGCTATCACACCGGCACCGGCATCGCCGAGATTCTGGCGGAACGTGGCGCCGAGGTGCAGTTCGTCACCGCCGGCTATTCGCCGGTCTCCGCGCGCAATACCGATAATTGGGAGGAGCGTTACATCGTCCCGCGGATGAAGGCGGCCGGCGTGCGCCTCCGTCCTTCGACCTGGCTGCGTCGCATCGAACCCGGCGCTGTCGTGCTCTACGACGTGCATACCGGCGAGGAGATGCGCGAGCCGGCGGACGGGGTGGTCCTGTCCACCGCGCGGGAGCCTTGCGACGGGATCGCCCGGGCGCTCGAGGGTAAGGTGGCGCAGCTCTATACCATCGGCGACGCGCTGGCCGCGCGGATGCTGGCCGCGGCCCCCTACGAAGGCCAGAAGTTCGCGCGCCTGATCGGCGAACCTGGCGCGCCGGCGACGGTGAGCGAGGCGTGGTTCGCGCCCGATGACCCGGAAACGATGATGCTGCCCGCCGACATCGCGCGGCGCTGACCAAAAGGGGAAGCAGGTGACCGAAGCCGTGCGCAAGGAACGCTCGCCCGGAATCAAGCTGTTGCTGGCTTGCCTCGTCGGCCTGGCGCTGGTCGTTCCCTTGATGATGGTCTATGCGCTGGTCTGGGATCGACAGAGCCAATCGGAAACGGCACAGACCGCGATCAACGCGGGCTGGGGCGGGCCGCAGGTGCTGGCGGGGCCGGTGATCGTCGTCCCCTTCAGGACGACCGAGACACAGAACGAGACGGGCCCTGACGGCAAGACCACCTCGCGCACCATCGAAGTCGAGAAGCTGCTGTACATCTCACCGACCGCAAATCGCGTCACCACGACGATCAAGCCCGAGGAGCGGCGCAAGTCGATTTACCGCAGTGTGCTCTACGAAGCCGAGGTGAAGGGGGAGGCCAGCTTCGCCTTGCCGGCGGACCTGCCGCGCTTCGGCGTCACCCCCGAGCGCCTGATCTGGGACCGCGCGGAACTGCGCATGGGCGCATCGGACGCGCGCGGGCTCACGACCGGCGGCACGCTCACGGCCAATGGGCAGCCGCTCGCCGTCCAGCCCGGCAAGGGACCGGGCGCGACGGGTGGGCAGGGATTCTTCGCATTCGTGCCATGGCAGGGCGAGGATGTCCTGGCCGTGTCCTATGCATTCGGCCTGCGCGGCAGCCGTTCCCTCAGCCTCGTTCCACGCGGCGGCCAGACAAGCTGGAACGTCTCGTCGAACTGGCCCAGTCCCAGCTTCGGCGGCGCCTTCCTGCCCGACAAGCCCCAGGTTTCCGGCAAGGGCTTCGAGGCTCGATACGTCGTGGACAAGCTGGCGCTCGGCCAGGCGCCGGTCGCCACCGAGGACCAGGGGCCGCCGGCGATCGATGACGGCAGCGGCAATGCGTTCCCGATTTCGACCATCGCCGCACCGGGCCGCTCCGAGGCGGTCTCGGGCCAGGCGCTGGCGGTCACCGTCGGGCTGGTCGAACCGGTAAACCTCTATTCCAAGGTCGACCGTTCGGTGAAGTATGGCTTCCTGTTCATCGGCTTCACCTTCCTCGCCTTCCTGCTGTTCGACATCGTCGGCGGCGCGCGCGTGGCGGCGGCGGAATACCTGTTGACCGGTGCCGGGCTGGTGCTGTTCTTCGTCATGCTGCTCGCCTTCGCCGAACTGGTCGGCTTCACCGCTGCCTACTTGCTGGCGAGCCTGGCGATCATCGGGCTGCTGACGGCCTACAGCGCGGCGGTGCTCAGGAGCTGGAAGCGCGCGCGCTTCATCGGCGCCCTGTTGGTCGGGCTCCATGCGCTGCTCTTTGTGCTGCTGAACCTTGAGGCATGGTCGCTGCTGATCGGCTCGGTGCTGCTGTTCGCGGCGCTCGCCGGGGTGATGTATGCGACACGCAGCGTCGACTGGGGCAACGCCGGTCGGCGTGAGGTGGCGGTGCAAGGCGCGGAGTAGAAGTCGCGTAGGAGCGTCGTCCCGGGCTTGACCCGGGACGGCGGATTTCGGTTACCGCCAGCGCAGCCGTTCCCGGTTCAATTCAGCCACGTTCTTCACGCCCATCAGCTTCATGCCGCGCTCGATCTCGTCCTTGAGCAGGGCGATGGCGCGCTCGACGCCAGACTGGCCGGCGGCGGCGAGTGCATAGAGATAGAGCCGGCCGCCCGAGGCGCAGTCGGCGCCGGCGGCCAGTGCCTTGAGTACGTGCGTGCCGCGGCGCACACCGCCGTCGCAGATCACCTCGATCTGGCCGCCGACCGCGTCGACGATCTCGCGCAACTGGTCGAACGGCGCGCGGCTGCCGTCGAGCTGTCGGCCGCCGTGGTTGGAGATCATGATCGCGTCGGCGCCGATCGCAACCGCGCGCTTGGCGTCGGCGACGCTCATCACGCCTTTCAGCGCGAACGTGCCGCCCCAGTCCTCGCGAAGCTGCTCGGCCATCTTCCAGTCCATCGACGGATCGAGCATGGTGTTGAAATAGCCGGCGATCGAGACGGCATCGCCCGTGCCCTCGCGCACGTGCGTGTCGAGATTGGGAAGGGCGAACTTCTCGCGCAAGAGGTAATCCAGCGCCCAGCGGGGCTTCACGGCATAGGACAGCGCCGACGACGGGGTGAACCGTGGCGGCGAGGTAAAGCCGCTACGCGCGCAGCGCTCGCGCTTGCCCGAGACGATGGTGTCCACCGTCAGCGCCACGGCATCGAACTTAGCTGCCTGGCAGCGTTCGATCATCGAGCGGTTCAGGCCGCGGTCCTTGTGGTAGTAGAACTGGAACATCTTGGGTGTGGAAACGAGGGCGCCGATCTCCTCGATGCTCACGGTGGCGAGGCTGGAGATACCGAACCACAGACCGAACTTCTCGGCCGCGCGCGCGACCGCGCGTTCTCCCTGCCAGTGGAATACGCGCTGGAGGGCGGTAGGCGAGAGGATGAGCGGCAGGGCGCTCTTGCGGCCCAGGATCGTGACCGAGGTGTCGATTTCGTGCACCCCGGCCAGCACGTCGGGAACGAGGTCGCAATCGGCGAAGGCGGCGGTGTTGCGTCCCTTGGTCAGCTCGTCGTCGGCCGCGCCGTCGATGTAGTCGAACACCGGCCAGGGTAGGCGGCGCCTGGCCAGCAGGCGGAAATCGTCGATATTGTGGCAGTCGGTCAGGCGCATGGGCGCGGGCTAGCGGAAACCTGCCGGCGCAACAATCCTCCGCGGCACGGGGATGGGTCAGTCGGTCTGTTGCACCACGGGGCGCGAGACGTAGCGGACCGGCGGCGCGTTACGGCTCGCTTCACGCGCGCGCCGCTGCGGTTCTGCGTTCTCGGGCCGGAGCTTGCGTGGCTCCACCTTGGCGTTGGCCGCAGCCAGATGTGCGTTGTATATGTCGAGCGTCGCCGAGCGGGCGGGATAACGGCAGCCCTTGGCCTGGCCGATCCCCTTAAGGAACGAGCGCCGCGCCACCCCGGCGATGACCGCTGCCTGCAGCGCACGATCGTGCGCGTTGGCGCCGGAAATCTCGCGGATCAGCCCGCGGAAGGGAATGAACGACCCGATGACCGACTGCGCCACGCGACCGGGCGAGGTGCGCCGGCCTTCGCTCTGCGGAACGTCGACATCGTCGCCCAGCACGCCGTCCAGTTCCCTGATAGCGGTGGAGAGCTGTCGGCAGGTGTCGAGCCCACGCAACGCGTAGGGGCGCTCCTGCGCGGTAACGAGCAGCGGAGGAATCTCGTCGCGCTTGATGTTGAGGTCGGTAGCCGGTGTTTCGACCACATCGCTTGCGGTCGGTTCCTTCTGCGTTACCGGCTTGTCGTCCTTGCCCGGTTCGGCCGCGACAGCGGATGATGCGAACACGGCCAGAGGGGCCGCCATCGCAATAATGACCCTACGCAAGCAAACCACCGTTCTTCCTCCTGCCGCGCCGGCAACCCGGGTCACCGCCGCAGATCTGCGAACGTATCGCAGGCGTCCTCGTTCCCCGTCTGCAGCCCTTTGCGCAGCCATTCCATACGCTGGGCACTTGAACCGTGGGTGAAGCTTTCGGGATTCACGCGCTGGCCGGCGTTGCGCATCAGGGTGTCGTCGCCGATCGCGCTCGCCGCTGTCAGGCCTTCCTCGATGTCGCCGGGCTCGATGCGTTCCCGGTTTTTCGCCGCCCAGACGCCGGCATAGCAATCCGCCTGCAGCTCCATGCGAACCTGGAGCGCGTTGGCGCCGCCGGGGTTCTGCGCCTGCGCGCTGCGGACCTGCTTGGACAGGCCGGTCAACGTCTGGATATGATGGCCGTATTCGTGCGCCATGACATAGGCGCGGGCAAAATCGCCCTTTGCGCCCAGGCGCTGTTCCATCTCGCGGTAGAAGTCGGTGTCGATGTAGATGCCCTGATCGGACGGGCAGTAGAATGGCCCCATCGCGCTCTGCGCCGCGCCGCAGCCGGAGCTGCCCATCTGCGAATAGAACACCAGCTTGGGTTGGGCGAAGCGGACATTCGCCTGCCGGAACACCGGCTCCCAGGTCTGGTTGAGCGAGGCCAGCGCGTTGCAGGTCTCGCGGCTCAGCTCGTCGGCCGTGCAGCTCTCGCCGATAGAGCGCGGCGCCGTCTGCGGAGCCTGGACAGGCCCGGTCTGTTGCTGCGCCTGCTGTAACCCGCCGAGCATCTGCCCCGGGTCGACGCCGAAGACCACCGCTGCGATTAGCGCGATCACCAGCGTACCGCAGCCGATGCGGCCGCCGCTCATGCCGATCGGCAGCATCCCGCCGCGTTGATCCTCGACGTTGATGTTACGAGGATCGAAATCGTCGAGACGCATTCGCCTTGCCTCCGTCGCTGCACTTGCGCTGGCCATGCCGCAAATGCGAAAATAAGAAAATCACACTAATCGACAACCACATGGAGTCGAGCATGTTCGTGCCCAAATTCCTCCAGGGCAAGCGCGCGCTGGTGACAGGCTCGACTTCGGGCATCGGCCTGGCCATCGCCCGTGCGTTGCACGCGCAAGGGGCTGAAATCGTGCTTTCGGGCTTCGGTGAGCCGGAGGCGATCACGGCGCTCTGTGCCGAGCTTGCCGCCCGTCATGTGCCCGGCGATCTATCGTCGCGCGAAGGGGCGGAGGCGCTGATGGCCGAGGCGGGCCCCGTGGACATCCTCGTCAACAACGCGGGCGTCCAGCATGTCGCGCCGATCGAGGGGTTTCCGGTCGAGAAGTGGGACCTCATCATCGCGCTCAACCTTACGGCTGCGTTCCATACCAGCCGACTCGCGGTGCCGCATATGAAGACGGCGGGGTGGGGACGGATCATAAATATCGCCAGCGCGCATTCGCTCACGGCCTCGCCGTTCAAGTCGGCCTATGTCTCGGCCAAGCACGGACTTGCCGGCCTGACCAAGACGCTTGCGCTCGAACTGGCGACGCATGGCGTCACGGCCAACTGCATCAGTCCCGGCTATGTCTGGACGCCGCTGGTTGAGAACCAGATCCCTGACACGATGAAGGCGCGCGGGATGACGCGCGAGCAGGTGATCGAGGATGTCCTGCTCGTTCGACAGCCGACCAAGAGCTTTGTCCAGCCTGAAGATATCGGCGCGATGGCCGTGTTCCTCTGCGGCGGCGCGGCGGCGAACATCACCGGTGCGAACATGAGCATGGATGGCGGCTGGACCGCCGAATAGCCGAGCATTCCGTCGGCGTTAACCTTGCCGACAGCATTGCATGATGTAGGTTGGCGCGATGAACAGGGGCGTGCTTGCGATGATCGGTTGCCTGCTGATGGCGGGCATCGTCCCGTCGTCGGCAGGCATCGCCGCGCCCCGTCGCGACGCCGCGCTTGAGGCGCAGCTCTTGGAGCATATCCGCACGCTCGCCAGCGACGAATTCGAGGGGCGCGAGCCTGGCACCGACGGCGAGGCCAAGACCCTGCGCTATCTCGCACGGCAATGGTTCGAGATGGGCCTGGTCTCGGGCACCAACACGCCGGGGCATGAATGGTTCGCGCCGGTCACGCTGATCGCGCACGAACCGGCCGCCTCGGCCGCCCAGTTCAGCCGCAAGGGCCGCCGGCTCTACATTCCGCGCGATGCGGTGCAGATGTTCACCTCCGGTCGCCGCAGCCTCGTTCGGGAGGCGCCGGTGCTGTTCGTCGGCAAGGGGCAGGGCGAGGTGCCTTCGCGCAACGAGCTGGCGGGGCGGGTGGCGCTGCTGCTCGACGGGGGCATTGAGAACAGCGAGCGGCATAACGCCCTGCTGGCCGGCGGCGCCTCGGCGGTGCTGACCGTGCTCGACGGCGATCGCACGTTGGAAAGCGTCGCCTCGCACCGCCGCCGCTCCGCCTATGCGCTCGCCACCGAGATGGTCGGCGGCGACCTGGAAGGATTCGTCTCGCGCGAAGGTGCACGGCTGCTGCTGCAAGGCGGGTCGCGCAGTCTCGATGCGCTCGAGAAGATCGCGCGGGCGCCCGACTTCGCACCGCAGCTTCTCGATCTCACTGCCACGCTCGAAGCGACAACGCGCGAGACGACGATCCGCACGCACAACCTCGTCGGCAAGCTCCCCGGGCGCCGTTCCGACTCAGGCGCGGTGCTGTTTCTCGCCCATTGGGACGGATTCGGCCGTTGCGCCAAGCCGCCTGCCGAGGACCTTGTCTGCAATGGGGCGATCGACAACGCCAGTGGTGTTGCCGTCCTGACCGAGATCGCCCGGCGACTCGCGCGCACGCCGCCGCTCGATCGCGACATCTATTTCCTCGCCACCACAGCCGAGGAATTGGGGCTGCTCGGCGCGCACGCCTTCGCGGAGAATCCGCCGCTGCCGCTGGGTCAGATCGTCGCGGCCTTCAACATCGACAGCTTCGCCATCGCCCCGGCGGGCACGCCGCTCGCTATCGTCGGCAAGGGAATGACTCCCCTCGACCCGCAGATCGCCGCCGTTGCTCGCCAGCAGCGCCGTACGCTGGTGAGCGGCGATGCGGCCAACGCCTATGTCCGCCGGCAGGATGGCTGGGCGCTGCTGCAACACGATATTCCCGCGGTGATGGTCACCAGCGCTTATGGCGACCTGTCCCGGCTGGAAAAGTTCTTTGAAGGCAACTACCACCAGCCGACCGACGACCTGACCCAACCGATCGAACTGGGCGGCGCGGTCGAGGACGTTGCCTTCCATATTGCCCTCGGTCGCTGGTTCGCCGACCTGCGCCGGGTGCCCAGGCAGCCCGGCCCGGGCAAGTGAAGCGCCCGAAAATCGGGATCGGGGTCTAGCCCTCGCCCCCCCGCTTGATTACATGGGCCGCCACGAATCGACCCCGAAAGGTGCAGTGGCAACCATGGACATCCCCCTCGGCCTGACATTCGACGACGTCCTGCTCCGTCCGGCCGAGTCCGACCTGGTGCCGACCGCCGCCGACACCCGCACGTTCCTGACGCGCGAAATCAGCCTCAACATCCCGGTTATCTCCTCGGCGATGGATACCGTGACAGAGGCGGACATGGCGATCGTCATGGCGCAGATGGGCGGCATCGGCGTGCTTCACCGCAATCTTAGCATCGAGGAGCAGTGCGCAGCTGTGCGCGCGGTCAAGCGTTTCGAGAGCGGCATGGTGGTCAATCCCATCACCATCTGCCCCGACGCTCCGCTAGGCGAGGCCCAGGCGCTGATGAAGAACAACCGCATCAGCGGCATCCCGGTTGTGGAGGCGAGTGGCAAGCTGGTCGGCATCCTGACCAACCGAGACGTGCGCTTCGCGGACAACCCGGCGCAACCGGTGCGCGAACTGATGACGCACGAGGATCTCGCGACGGTCAAGCTGGGCACCAGCGGCGACGAAGCGCGGCGCCTGCTGCACCAGCGCCGGATCGAGAAGCTGCTGGTGGTTGATGACGATTTCCGCTGCATCGGGCTGATCACAGTCAAGGACATCGAGAAGGCGGTGACCTTCCCGAACGCCACCAAGGACGCCGCCGGCCGGCTGCGGGTGGCCGCCGCCACCACCGTCGGCGACAAGGGCTTCGCCCGCACCGAGGCGCTGCTCGCCGCCGAATGCGATGTCGTCATCATCGACACCGCGCATGGCCACAACAAGGACGTCGCGCGCGCTGTCGAGCGGGTGAAGAAGCTGTCCAACGCCGCCCAGGTCGTCGCCGGCAACGTCGCGACGGCAGAGGCGACGCGCGCGTTGATCGAGGCGGGTGCCGATGCGATCAAGGTCGGCATCGGCCCGGGTTCGATCTGCACCACGCGCATCGTTGCCGGTGTCGGCGTGCCGCAACTCACCGCGGTTATGGACGCGGCCGAGGAGGCCGGGAAGTCGAACGTGCCGATCATCGCCGACGGCGGCCTCAGGACTTCGGGCGATGCTGCCAAGGCGCTTGCCGCTGGCGCCTCGACGATCATGGTCGGCTCGATGCTGGCTGGCACCGAGGAAGCACCGGGCGAGACGTTCCTCTATCAGGGCCGCGCCTACAAGTCGTATCGCGGTATGGGCTCGGTCGGCGCGATGGCGCGCGGCTCGGCCGACCGCTATTTCCAGCAGGATATCAAGGATACGCTCAAGCTGGTGCCCGAAGGCATCGAGGGACAGGTAGCCTACAAGGGGCCAGCCAAGGACGTGATTCACCAGCTCGTCGGCGGGATCAAGGCAGCGATGGGCTATACCGGCTCAGCGACGATCGAGGACCTGCGCACCAAGGCGCAGTTCGTCCGCATCACGAATGCCGGCTTGCGTGAGAGCCATGTCCACGACGTGTCGATCACCCGCGAAGCGCCGAACTATCCGACGCGGTAATCCCGTGATCCTCCCAGGCACGGGGAGGGGGACCGCGACCCCTGAGCTTGTCGAAGGGGGCGTGGCGGAAGGGGCCAGCGGCTGGGCGCGGTTTCGCGCTGTGACATTCAGACGATGCCCCCCTCCACCATGCTGCGCATGGTATCCCTCCCCGTGCCGGGAAGGACCTGTCGCATGACTCCCGCCGCCCGCGTCCAGGCGGCGATCGAGGTGCTCGATCTCGTCATTGCTGCCGCGCGCGGCAATGGTCCGCCGGCCGACCGTATCGTCTCGGACTGGTTCCGGCCGCGCCGCTTCGCCGGTAGCGGCGATCGGCGCGCGGTGCGGGAACTGGTCTATGGCGCGATTCGCGCCTGCGGCGAGGTGCCGGTCAGCGGGCGGGCGGCCGTGCTGCTGCTGGCCGGCGAGGACCCGGCGCTCGCGGCGCTGTTCGACGGCTCGCGCCATGCCCCCGCGCCGATCGGGCCCGACGAGCCCGTGGCCTGCGCCGGGATCGCGCCGGCCTGGCTGGAAGCCCTCTTGTCGGACAGTGGCGTTGCCGGTGCGGACGCCCGGGCGCTTCTGGCGCGGGCGCCGCTCGACATCCGCGTGAACACGCTGAAGGCCGATCGCGCCACGATAGAGCTGCCGGTTTCGGCCGAACCCACGGCGGCAACGCAGGGCCTGCGCTTGCCGTTTGGCACGCCAGTCGAGCAATGGGACGCCTATCGACGTGGGCTGATCGAGGTGCAGGATACCGGCTCGCAGCTCACCTGCGAAGTGATCGCCGCCGCACCGGGCGAAACGGTAATCGACCTCTGCGCGGGGGCGGGCGGCAAGACGCTCGCGCTCGCCGCGGCCATGGGAAACCGCGGCCGGCTGATTGCCTGCGACACCGACCGCGCCCGCCTCTCGCGCCTGCCGCCGCGCGCTGCGCGGGCCGGCGCCACGATTGTCGAGACAGTGCTGCTCGATCCGGGCCGCGAGGACGAAGCGCTGGGCGTCTGGCGGGGCAGGGCCGACGCGGTGCTCGTCGATGCCCCCTGTTCCGGAACGGGTACCTGGCGGCGCAATCCCGAGGCGCGCTGGCGTCTGAGCGAGGCGCAGCTTGCCCGCCATATCGCGCTGCAGGGCAGGCTGCTCGATCTGGCCGCCGGACTGGCGGCGCCGGGTGGGCGGCTGGTCTATGTCACCTGTTCGTTGCTCGATGCCGAGGGCGCGCGCCAGGTTGACGCTTTCCTCGCGCGCAATCCGGGCTGGACGGCCGCCGCGCCGAGACTTCCGGCTGGGCGGCCACGCGGTAGTGGGCTGCGGCTCGAGCCGGCGGGTGACGGCACGGACGGATTTTTCGTCGCGCATCTGACGCGGCTGTGTTAGCCGTCGCGGCAAATGCCCATGACCGCTTCCTCGGCCAAGGACCTGTTGATGCGTTACACTCCCGCCGCGCTTGCTTTGTCCCTGCTTGTCGCCGTTACCTCAAGTGCCAGCTTTTCCACACCGGCCAAGCCGCTCGATCCGCGCGCCTCGGCGCTGTTGGAGCAGGGCAGGGCCGCGTTTGCCGTGGGTCACGTCAACGAAGCGGTCAACGCTTACGAGGCCGCGCTGACGGTCCAGCCTGGCAGCGTCGTCATCCTGCTCGATCTGGCCGAGGCGACGCGTCGCCAGAACATGCAGGGCAAGGCGCTCCGCTATTATCGCAAGGCGTTGAAGGAGGAGCCGGGCAACCTGCTGGCCATCTCGGGCGAGGGAGCGGCGCTGGCGGAAAAAGGCGCGATCGAGAAGGCGCGCCGCAACCTTGCGCGGCTCGAGGGGCTGTGCGGCAGCAACTGCGACGCGACACGCAAGCTTGCCGCCGCGATTGCCAGGGGCCCCACTCCGCGCGTCGTCTCGGCCGAGGCGGTAAAGCCGGAGCCGGTGGTCAGCGAGAATTGATGCATCGGCGTGCTTCCTCGCCGGTGCCGCGAGGGGTTGATATGCGTCAGATCAGATCGCGAAACTCGTCCAGAACCGCGCGATAGACGCGTTTCTTGAAAGGTACGATCAGGTCCGGCAATGTCTCCGGCGCCGTCCAACGCCATTCGCAGAACTCGGCCGGCAGGTGCGCGTCGAGCTGAATGTCGGCGTCGCTGCCGCCAAACCGGGCAAGGAACCACGTCTGCCGCTGGCCGCGGTAGCGACCGCCCCACAGCTTGCCGACCAGCGGCTCGGGCAAGTCGTAGAGCAATTCCTCGCGGGTCTGGGCGATAAGCGACACCAAGCTTTCGCCGACCCCGGTTTCCTCGGCCAGTTCGCGCAGCGCCGCACCGCGCGGGTCCTCGTCCTCGTCCACGCCGCCCTGCGGCATCTGCCAGGCGTCGCCTTCCCGGTTGTCGATGCGCTTGCCGACGAAGACGCGGCCGTGGCCGTTAACCAACATAATCCCGACGCAGGGCCGGTACGGCAGCAGGGCGGGGTCGCTCATGGGCGACTTCCTTCGCGGTTCGCGGGGAAAAAGCATCGCAATTCAGACATGGATCATCTTTCGGGGCACAATCTGACGGTTCTCGCCGCGGGTGGCGCTTTGTCGCTTGACTAGGCGGCGGCGGGGGCGTTTGGCAGATTGTAAGCGGGTGACTGGCGCTTTGTCACCTGACAGAATTTCTGAATTGTGCTTCCACGGTGGGAGTGTAGGGGCCGAGCAGCGGCAACCGGATCGCCGCTACAGAGGATAATGATGGCAACGATTCTGGCCGAGAGTGATGACGCGGCAAAGCCGCGCGCGAATGAAGTTCCCGAAGCAGTGGTGGTACGCTTCGCCGGCGATTCCGGCGACGGCATGCAGCTTACCGGGGGGCAGTTCACACTGTCCACCGCGCTTGCCGGCAACGACCTGGCGACCTTCCCGGACTTTCCAGCGGAAATCCGCGCGCCGCAAGGCACGCTGTTCGGCGTCTCGGCCTTCCAGATCAACTTCGGCTCGACCGATATCACCACCGCCGGCGACGCGCCGGACGTGCTGGTGGCGATGAACCCGGCGGCGCTCAAGACCAATGCGCCCGCGCTCAAGCCCGGCGGCCTGATCATCGCCGACACTGGTGAGTTCACCAAGCGCAACCTCGAGAAGGCGAAGTACGAGACCAGCCCGTTCGAGGACGGAAGCCTCGCCAAGTGGGACGTGCTGGCCTTCGATATCAGCGCGCTGACCCTGGAATCGGTCAAGCCTTTCGGCCTTGGCAACAAGGAGGCGCTGCGCTGCAAGAACATGTGGACGCTGGGCCTGGCATTGTGGATGTTCGACCGCGACCGCCAGCCGATCGTCGATTGGCTGAAGGACAAGTTCAAGAAGAACCCGATCCTGGCTGACGCAAACATCGCCGCGCTCAACGCCGGCCATGCCTATGGCGAGACGGCCGAGCTGGCGGGGCCGCTCAAGAAGCTTCACCTTGATCCGGTGCCGAGCCCACCGGGCCTCTACCGCACCGTGACCGGGGCCGAGTCGGTAAGCTACGGTCTGGTTGCCGGCGCGCAGCTTGCGCAGGTGCCGATGTTCTTCGGCGGCTATCCGATCACGCCGGCTTCGGCGATCCTTCACAATCTGGTGAAGATGAAGGAATTCGGCGTCACCACCTTCCAGGCGGAGGATGAAATCGCGGCGATCTGCGCGGCGATCGGCGCCTCCTATGCCGGCCAGCTCGGCGTCACTTCCTCGTCGGGGCCGGGCATCGCGCTCAAGGGAGAGGCGCTGGGCCTCGCCATCATGGCCGAACTGCCGCTGGTCATCGTCAATTCGCAGCGCGGCGGCCCCTCGACGGGCTTGCCGACCAAGACCGAGCAGTCGGACCTTTACCAGGCGGTCTATGGCCGCAATGGTGACGCGCCGATCCCGGTCCTTGCCGCCCGCTCGCCGGCCGATGCCTTCGAGGTGGCGATCGAGGCCTGCCGTATTGCCGTGCAGTATATGACCCCGGTAATGCTACTGACCGACGGCTACATCGCCAACGCCGCCGAACCGTGGAAAGTGCCCGATCCCAAGAGCTTCGAGCCATTCCCGGTGAAGTTCCTCGAAGAGAAGAACGGGCCCGACGGCAAGCTTCTGCCCTTCAAGCGCGACGAGCGCGGCGTACGCCCGTGGATCAAGGCGGGCACGCCGGGGTTGATGCACCGGATTGGCGGCATCGAGAAGGCGGTCGACACCGGCAACATCGACTATTCGCCACTTGCTCACCAGACGCAGACCGACGCCCGCAAGGCCAAGGTGGACGACATCGCCAAGGGCATTCCCGCGCAGGCGGTCGAACTCGGCACGCCGGGCGGCA
>JBAYPJ010000082.1:0-14019 GCA_041677785.1 Novosphingobium sp.
CCTTGCCATTCCCGGCCTTAATCGCCTCGACGCTGCCCTTGGGCGGGATGCCGCCCGCAAGCACGACATGGCCGACGCCATGCTTCGTGCAGACCGCGATCAGATCGAAGAGCTGCGGGTGCATGGTGATAAGATTGACGCCGAACGGCCTGGAAGTGAGCGCCTTCGTCCCGGCGATTTCCCGATCGAGCAGCTCGGGCGTCATCGCACCGCAGGCGATCACGCCGAAGCCGCCGGCATTGCTGATCGCCGCGACGAGGTTGCGTTCGGACACCCACGACATGGCGCCGCACAGGATCGCCCATTCGCTGCCGAGGAACGCGGCGCCACGGGCCATCAGCCGGGCGGTCAAAGGAAACTCTGTCATTGCCCGATCGCTTAAGGCCTGCGGGGTCGCGCGACAAGGCTCCGCGCGTCGTACCGCGATCGACATCCCCGGGAGGCTGACGGGTATCGGCGGCGCGGGATTTTCCTTATGGATGTTCGGCGCGTCTCCGCCCATTCTCACGGGTTTGGAAGACGGAACAGAAAGGAGACGTGAGATGAAGGGATTCGTCGACAACATCGAGACGCTGACCGAGGAGAACGAACTGTTCCGCAAGGTGCTCTACACCGGGCACAACCTGCAGCTCGTGCTTATGGCGATCCAGCCGGGCGAGGAGATCGGCGAGGAGATCCACGACGATCGCGACCAGTTCTTCCGCATCGAGGACGGCGAGGGCGAGGTCTGGATCGACGGGGTGTGCCACAAGGTGAAGGGCGACGACGGCATCATCGTGCCGCAGGGCGCCAAGCACAACGTGATCGCGACCGGGGACGAGCCGCTCAAGCTCTACACGATCTACGGCCCGCCCGAGCACATCGACGGCACGATCCACCGGACCTGCGAGGAAGCCAACGCCGCGCACGAGCACTTCGACGGCCGGACGACGGAATAGCCCGCCGTCCCGGGCCCGGGCCGGGATTGCTGACCGGATCGATGAAACGGCGCGTCGACGAGGCCAGCGGTCCCGGCTTTCGCCGGGATGAGGGGCTTACTCCGCGTCGAGTCCGTAGGTGGTGTGCAGCACGCGCACCGCAAGCTCGGTTTCGTCGGCGTCGATCAGCACCGAGACCTTGATTTCGCTGGTCGAGATCGCCTGGATGTTGATGGCGCGTTCGGCCAGCGCCTTGAACATGGCCGCGGCGATGCCCGCGTGGCTGCGCATGCCGACGCCGACGACGCTGATCTTCGAGACCTTGCTGTCGGTGATCATCCGGTAGAAACCGATCGCCTCCTTCTGCCCTTCGAGCAACGCCTCGGCGCGCGGCAGGTCGGACGCCGGCACGGTGAAGGTAACGTCGGTCTCGCCCTTGTCCTTGGCGACGTTCTGGATGATCATGTCGACGTTGATGTTGGCTGCGGCCAGCGGATCGAAGATCGCCGCCACCGCGCCGGGCTTGTCGGCGATGCGGGTAAGCGTGACCTTCGCCTCGTTCTTGTCGGCGGCGATGCCGGTGATGAGCTGGCGTTCCATGTCCAATCCTTCAAGTTCCTCATCGCTGACGATCATCGTGCCCGGCAGCGTGTCGGCGGCCGGTGCGTCGTCGTCGATGAAGGATGACAAAACCTGCACGCGCACGCCTTCCTTCATCGCCAGGCTGACCGAGCGCGTCTGCAGCACCTTGGAGCCGACCGAGGCCAGCTCGAGCATCTCCTCGTAGGTGACGTTCTTCAGCTTGCGCGCCTTGGCGACGATGCGTGGATCGGTGGTGTAGACGCCGTCCACATCGGTGTAGATGTCGCAGCGGTCGGCCTTGATCGCCGCCGCCACCGCCACCGCCGAGGTGTCGGAACCGCCGCGGCCCAGCGTAGTCACGCGACCCTTGGGCGAGAGCCCCTGGAATCCGGGGATCACCGCGATCTCACCCGAAGCCATCGAGGCAAGCAGAGCGTCCGAATCGACGTCCTCGATCCGCGCCTTGCCGTGGGCGCCGTTGGTCTTGACCGGAAGCTGCCAGCCCAGCCAGGACCGCGCCTTGCAGCCCATCGCCTGCAGCGTCAGCGCCAGCAGGCCCGAGGTGACCTGTTCGCCGCTGGCCACGACCACGTCGTATTCGGCCGGGTCGTAGAGCGCGTTCGCCTCGCGGCAGAAGCCCACCAGCCGGTCGGTCTCGCCGGCCATGGCCGAAACGACCACGGCGACCTCGTGCCCGGCCGCCTGCTGGCGACGAACGATGCCGGCAACGCGACGGATGCGCTCGGTGCCGGCCATCGAGGTGCCGCCGAATTTCATCACGATCCGGGCCACGGACTCACGCTCCTGCAATTCAATCGGGATCCAGGCTATCTGCCCTATCCCCTGGGCGGGCACGCTGTTAGGGACCTGCCATGGCGAATGCAACCATAAGACCGGCGGAGGCCGAGCATTTCGGCAGGCTGGCGGCCGACTGGTGGAACCCCGCTGGTTCCTCGGCGATGCTGCACCGGCTGAACCCGGTGCGCCTGGGCTTCATCCGCGCGGCGATCGACCGGCACTGGTCCGGCGACTCGCGCGCGCTGCGGCCGCTTGCAGGCAAGCGCGCGCTCGACGTCGGCTGCGGCGCCGGGCTGCTGTGCGAGCCGCTGGCGCGGCTGGGCGCCGAAGTCACGGGCGTCGACGCCGCCGAGGAGAACATCGCCGCCGCCCGCACGCATGCGGCGGGATCGGGGCTGGCGATCGACTATCGCCACGGCGAGATCGGCGAGATCGGCCTTGCGGGCTACGACCTCGTCACGGCCATGGAAGTGATCGAACACGTGGCCGACAAGCCTGCCTTCCTCGCCGCGCTAGCTGGCGCGCTCGCGCCGGGCGGGCTGATGGTGCTGTCCTGCCCCAACCGCACGCTGTCCTCGCGCGCGCTGCTGGTCGAGGGCGCGGAGCGGCTCGGCGCGATTCCCAGAGGTACGCACCACTGGGCCGATTTCGTGACCCCGGAAGAGCTGCGCGAGCTGCTGGCCGACGCGGGCCTGACCATGGGCGAGCCGCAAGGCATCGCCTGGTCCCCCGCGAAGGGCCTGCACCTGTCGGACAACCTCGCGCTGAACTACATCGTCACGGCCGTGCGGCCGTAATTCCTCCCCGAGCAAGCTCGAGGAGGAATCAGCCCACTTCCAGCAGCTTCTCGTATGTTCCCTCGGGCGCCGGCCGGCCGGGGCGTTCCTTGCCCGCCAGCGTCGTGCGGTGCATGACGCGGCCGGTGTCGGTGTAGGGCACGACGCGGTGCATCAGACCCTGGTTGTTCCAGATGACGAAGTCGCCGACCTGCCAGTGGTGGGTATAAACGAACTCGGGCTGCGCCGCCCATTGCTGCAGCCGCCAGAGCAGCGCGCGGCCGTGCGGGTTGGGCATGCCGACGATGCCGTCGGCGTGCGAGCCGAGCAGCAGCGACTTGCGCCCGTCCTCATGCGTCCAGACCAGCGGCTGGTCCATCGCCGCGGCCATCGAGCGCCAGCGGTCGAGCCGTTCCTGCGGCGGGATGCCGAAGACCGGACGCACGCTCGCCTCGATCGTGTGGATCACGCGCATGCCGTCGTACTGCTGCTTCTCCTCGTCGGAGAGCTTGTCGTAAGCGGCGTAGAGGTTGGCGAACTCGGTCGCCCCGCCCTCGGCCGAAAGCTTGCGCGCGGACAGCAGCGTCGCCTTGGGCAGCGGCTGGTCGATGGTGACGCCGTCGACGTGCCAGAAGAAGGTGCCGAGCACATAGTCGGGCTCGGTATTGACCGTCTTGTCGAGCGTGATCTTGTAGACGTCGCCGGCCGAAACGTCGGAGCCCGGAACGCGGCGGGTGAAGTTGACCCGGTCGCCCAGCGCATCGGTCAGCGCGAGCTGCTCCGCGTCGGAGAGATCGATCTGCGGAAACACCAGCACGCCGCGCTCTTCCAGCGCCGCGCGGATAGCCTCGACCACGTCGGGATCGGTCAGATGCGCCTTGTCGACGATGACCTTGCCGCCGACCAGCGGCTTGATGGGTTCTATGGTGACGGTCATTATTCTGTCCTCTCCCGGGAGCGTTTTTGAACGCGTGAACAGCATCGCGCCGATCCCCGGGCAAGTCCAGAGATTCGGCGCCAACCCCGCGATCAGGTCGAGATAGGCGATCACGTCGTTGTCGGTGGCGATGAACAGGCTTTCCTGCACCTCCTCGGGCTGCTGCCATCGGGGGCGGGATCGAGGTGATAGAGCCGGACGGTGGCCTGATCGCAGGTCGTGCGCATCACACCTTCTCCCCGCCCCCTTCTTCGCCGCCGCCCTCTTCGCTGCCGACGTTCCGCCGCGCGCCGTCGACCGCGCGGGCGAGGCGCATCGCCTCCTGCTTGCGGCGCAACTTCTCGCCTTTGGTCTCACTGTGCTTCGCGCGGTTCGCCGCGGCCGCCTGTCCGGCCTCGGCCCGCTTCTTCGCCTTGCGTGCCTGGCGCAGGTTGACGATCTCGGCCATTAGGTTCTGTCCGCCATGGTGAATCTCTCCCGTTCTTCGGGGGAGCCTTGTGGCTGTAACCTCGGCGCCGCTCAACCGTTCGGCGCGCGTGCCGGGCGGCGGCCCCTGAATGCTGCACCGCAACCAGAATGCGCGCAAAATTTGGGCAGCGCCTTCGCCAGTGCACAATTCTTGAGCAATCCCCCACAGTGTCGCGACCGCACGCCCCGGAAAAATCCCAACGAAGGGTAAGTGGCACGCCCCTTGCGAAGAAGCAGTCACTCACAACTGCAATCGTAAAAGGGGGGTATTCCTATGTATCGAAGCCTTGCTGCCGCCATCGCCCTGTCCGCAGCCGCGATCGCGCCGACCGCCGCCTATGCGCAGGAGGAGCCAGCCGGCGACCTCTCGGTCTCGGGCAGCGTCACACTGGCCACGCAGTACCGTCTGCGCGGCATCTCGCAGTCAGACAACCGCGGCGCCGTCCAGGGCGGCGTCACCGTCTCGCACGCCTCGGGCGTCTATGTCGGCACCTGGGCGTCGAGCCTCGCCGGCTACGGCTCGTTCGGCGGCTCGAACATGGAGATCGACCTGATCGGCGGCTATTCCACCGCCGTCGGCCCCGCCACACTCGACGCCGGGGTTATCTACTATGTCTACCCCGGCACCTCGGGCACAGACTTCGTCGAGCTGTACGGCTCGGTCGCCGGCAAGGTCGGCCCGCTCGACGCCAAGCTCGGTGCCTACTGGGCGCCCAGCCAGGGCAACATCGGCGGCCACAACATCTGGGTCTATACCGACTGGGCCTTCCCGATCGAGGGCACGCCGGTCACGCTCAAGGCGCACGGCGGCTATTCGGACGGCAACAGCGGCTATACCAAAGGCGACGGCATCTGGGACTACAGCGTAGGCATGGATCTCGCCTGGAAGAACCTGACGCTCAACGTCTCCTATGTCGGCACCGACGTCGGCACCGCGCGCGCAAACGCCCTCTGGGCCGGCGGCGCTCGCTCGGGCCACGCCATCACCAAGGGCAACGTCGTCGCGACGCTCACCGCCGCATTCTGATCCGGCCCACGGCATGAATAGCGGCCCCACCCTTCCATGGGCGGGGCCGTTTTCGATAGGCGACGCCTCGCCCGCGCTCAGTCCGCCAGTCCCAGCCGGTCCCTGAGCATCCACGCGGGCAGATAGGGGCGGGCCAGCGCCTTATCCACGGCATAGGGCAGCCAGCCCGGTCCGAACGGCACGTAGACCCGCACCGGCACGCCGAACCGGCGCGCGATGGTGACGGTGCGGCGCATCGGCAGGCCGCGAAGCTGCTCCAGTTCGCACGGCGTCCCCGCCTCCAGCAGAAGCGCAAGCGCGCGCTCGGCCAGCGACGGCCGGTGCGTGGCGACGGCGACCGTCCCCGACCGCCCCGCAAGCGTGGCGACAAGGGCGAGGTAGCCCGCCTCGATATCGGCATCGGGCCAGTCGGGATCGGCCCATTCGCCCTTGACCACGCGAATGCGCGCGGTGCCGGGCGCAAGGCGTTCGGCATCGGCGCGGCTGCGCCGCCAGCGCGCGGGCAGAGCGCAGCCGGTGCCCGGCTGCCCGGCCAGCACCTCGCCCCACAGCGCCAGCGTCGCGTCCGCCTGATGCGGCGCATGAGCGTCGAACAGCAGCGGCAGGCGCGCCGCCGCGGCGGCATCGGCGATCGCGTGCAGCCGCACGGCGTCGAAACCCAGCGGGGGCATCTTGATCGAGAGATAGGCCCCGCCCGGCGCGGCGCGCAGCGCGGCGATCAGCGCGAGGTTCGCGTCCACGACGCTTGCGGGCGTGTCGCGGCTCCCGGGAAAGTGGCCGAGCGTGGCGGCGAACCCGCGTTGCCGCAGCCGGCCGCAGATGCCCGCCGCTGCGGCAGCATCGGGCCCCGGCGTGATCCGCTCGACCTGGCGCGGCAGCGCATAGCGCACGGCGCGCAGCCGCCCGCCCAGGTCAGGCGGCACGGCCGGCTCGCCGCAGCCGCGCGGCAACCCACGCGGCGGCATCGGCGGCCAGGGCCAGTACCCCGCGCAGCCCGAAAGGATACGTGCGCACGCGGACATGCTCGCGGCATTCGCGCGTCCACAGATCCGCGATCCAGGCCTCCGATTCGCCCAGCAGTTCGTAGGAGCGCAGCCCGCGACGCTTGGCCCATCCCAGCGTGTGCAGCATCAGTAGCGTGCCCGGCGAGCACTTGCCGCAGGCTTCGTCGTAACCGATCTTGAACAGCCAGAAGCGGCCGTAGCTTTCCAGCGCAAGCTGCATGGCGACGGCGCGTCCGTCGATGCGCAGGAACGCGGCGCGAAAGGTCCCTTCGGCGCAGGCCGCGCGGAAGAAGGCGCGGAAGAAGGCCTCCTTGGCCGGGTCGAGCGCGATCGCGGTCCCCGCCGCCTTCTTCCAGCTCCGCAGCTCGATCGCGATCGCCTCGTCGAACAGCGCATCGAATTCGGCCGGCGTTGGCGACAGCACTTCCCAAGAGACCACGCCCAGCGCTTCCGCCCGGCGCGCCGCGCGGCGGAAGTCGGACCGACGCCGCGCGTTAAAGCGCGATTCGGGGCTCTCCCAGCCCTCGTCCAGCGTGATCAGTGGCGAGGATTGCGCCGGACGCACCGACAGCCATCCCCGGCCCGCCATCGCGGCCTTCAGCGCCGGCACCAGCGCCGAATCCGCCGGCATCCGGTCGAGCCGCAGCGGGCGCGATTGCCTTGCGACCGTCTCGGCCAGAAGCCGAGCGCCGTCGGCGCCGGCATAAAGCGCATCGACCGGCTCGAACACTTCGAGCGAGCCCGCCGTGCGCCACCGCGCGAGCCAGCCTTTCTCCCGGCACAACGGCAGCAGGGCACTGCCGCCGTCGACGCCGGGCGCCAGCACGATCGCGATCCGGGCCCCGGCCAGCATCGTGCGCGACAGTGCGGCAATGAAGGCCTGGCTCTGCGTGGGCAGGCGCGCACTCCCCTCGAGCCGAGCCCAGGCACGGGCGACCGCCGGGTCGGTGCCGAAAGGCGCGAACCGGCACCGGCGATCCTGCCCGGTTGCGCTTGCACCTGGGACCGTCTGCATCATCATCGTCATTGCCACCGCCTCGGTCCGAGGCAATGGCCGAAAATCCGTAATATTTCGCTACCAGCACGCGGCTTGGATTCCGCCGCCGATAGGTTTAGTGCACCGCACCATATGGCCGAGATTCCCCCGACCCGCACCGACTGGACCCGCGAAGAGATCGCCGCGCTGTTCGACCTGCCGTTCACCGAGCTGGTGTTCCGCGCCGCCGAAGTCCACCGCGCGCACCATGACGCCGGCGCCGTGCAGCTCTCGACGCTGCTTTCGGTCAAGACCGGCGGCTGTCCGGAGGACTGCGGCTACTGCTCGCAGTCGGCCTCGGCCGAAAGCGGCGTCAAGGCGACCAAGCTGATGGACGTGCGCCAGGTGCTGCAATCGGCGGCGCGCGCCAGGGACGCCGGCTCCACCCGCTTCTGCATGGGCGCGGCGTGGCGCAACCCCAAGGACCGCGACATGCCCGCGATCATCGAGATGGTCATGGGCGTGCGCGCGATGGGCATGGAAACCTGCATGACGCTGGGCATGCTGACCGAGAAGCAGGCCGGGATGCTGGCCGACGCCGGGCTCGACTACTACAACCACAACCTCGACACCTCGCCCGAGCGCTATGGCGAAGTCATCACCACGCGCACCTTCGAGGACCGGCTGGAAACGCTCGACCACGTCCGCAAGGCGGGGATGAACGTGTGCAGCGGCGGCATCGTCGGGATGGGCGAGACGCGGCCCGACCGCGTCGGCTTCATCCACGCGCTGGCGACCCTGCCCGAGCATCCGCAGAGCGTGCCCGTCAACGCGCTGGTGCCGGTCAAGGGCACCGTGCTGGGCGACATGCTGGCCGACACCCCGCTCGCGAAGATCGACGACATCGAGTTCGTCCGCACCGTCGCGGTGGCGCGGATCACGATGCCGCAGAGCATGGTGCGCCTCTCCGCCGGCCGCGAGGCGATGAGCGAGGCGACGCAGGCGCTGTGCTTCCTCGCCGGCGCCAACTCGATCTTCACCGGCGACACGCTGCTCACCGCGCCCAACGCCGGCGACGATGCCGACGCGGCCATGTTCGCCCGGCTGGGCCTGAGGCCGATGGCGATCGACGCCCTGCCGGACTGCGCCCGCGAAGCGGCGGAATGAGCGGGGGGCAACCGCTCTTTTCCGCACAGGCGCAGGATCTGGCGCGGCTTGCGGCAGGCGCCCGCCGCCGCCGGCTGATTCCCGAAGCGGGAATCGACTTCTCCTCGAATGACTATCTCGGCCTCGGCCGCTCGGGCCTGCTGGCGCAAGCCGCGCGCGCGGCGCTCGACCGCGGGGTTCCGGTCGGCTCCGGCGGCTCGCGGCTGCTGCGCGGCAACTGCCCGGAGCACGAGGCGCTGGAGGCCGAGGCCGCCGCCTTCTTCGGCAGCGAGAGCGCGCTGTGGTTCGCCACCGGTTACGCCGCCAACTCGGCGCTGCTGTCCACCCTGCCCCAGCGCGGCGACCTGATCGTCCACGACGAGTTGGTTCATGCCAGCGCGCACGAGGGCATGCGCCTCGGCCGCGCCGAGACGGTCTCGGTCCGCCACAACGACGCCGGCGCCTTCGAGCACGCGATCCGCCGCTGGCGTGGCGCCAATAGCAATAGGGGGGGCAACACGGGCACCGTCTGGCTGGCAGTCGAAAGCCTCTATTCGATGGATGGCGACCGCGCGCCGCTCGGCGCGCTGATGGAGATCGCCGACCGCCACGACGCCGTGCTGCTGATCGACGAGGCCCATGCGACCGGCGTGTTCGGCGCGGATGGGCGCGGGCTGGCGGACGAAATCTCGGCCCGCGAGAACGTGGTCACACTGCGCACCTGCGGCAAGGCGCTGGGCTGCGAAGGCGCGCTCGTCTGCGGGCCTGCGGTGGTCAAGGACTTCCTCGTCAACCGTGGCCGCGGCTTCATCTTCTCGACCGCGCCGTCGCCGCTGATGGCCGCCGTCGTGCGCGCGGCGCTGGAGATCGTGCGCACCCGGCCCGATCTGCGCGAGGCGCTCTGGACGCGCGTCCGCCGGGCCGAGGCGCTGCTCGGGCCGCTGGGCGCGCAAGTCGCCGGCTCGCAGATCGTACCCCTGATCGTCGGCCCGGACGCGCGGGCGATGCGGCTCGCCGAAACGGTGCAGGCCGCAGGCTACGACGTGCGCGGTATCCGCCCGCCGACCGTGCCCAACGGCACCGCCCGGCTGCGTATCTCGATCACCAACAACGCCTCCCCCGCCGATATCGACGGCCTTGCCGCCGTGCTGGCGGAAGCCACGGTCGCGGGATGAGCGGCGGCTACATCGTTTCCGGCACCGACACCGGCGCCGGCAAGACGGTGATCGCCGCCGGGCTCGCCGGTCATCTGCGCGCGCGCTACTGGAAACCGATCCAGGCGGGGCTCGACGAGGAAACCGACAGCGACGCGGTGCGGCGGCTTACCGGCGGCCACGCACGGGTGCTGCCCGAGGGCTGGCGGCTTGCCACCCCCTGCTCGCCGCACGAGGGCGCGGATCGACGGCGTGCGGATCGATCCCCAGGCGCTAGAGTTGCCCCAAGGCGACGGCCCGCTGATCGTCGAGGGCGCGGGCGGCGTGCTGGTGCCGGTAAACGACGAGACGCTCTACGCGGATCTTTTCGCCCGTTGGCGTCTGCCGGTAATCCTCGTCGCGCGCACCGCGCTCGGCACGATCAACCACAGCCTGCTATCGCTCGAAGCGCTACGCGCGCGCGGGGTGGAGATCGCCGGCGTGATCTTCTCGGGCGACGAAAGCACCGCGAGCGAGGCGGCGATCGTCCGCTTTGGCCGCTGCCGCCATCTCGGCCGCCTGCCCCGGCTCGCGCCCCTGACCCCCGCCGCGCTGGCCGGGGCCGTGGCGAGCCGCATCCGCATGGACCTGCTGACATGAGCCCGGAAGCATCGAGTTCAATCTGGCACCCCTTCACCCAACACGGCCTGCGGGAACCGATCCCGCTGGTCGCGCGCGGCGAGGGCGCGGCGCTGCACCTTGCCGACGGGCGGCGCATCGTCGATGCTATCTCGTCCTGGTGGGTAACGACGCACGGCCACGCCAATCCGCGCATCGCCGCCGCCATCGCCACTCAGGCTCAGCGGCTGGACCAGGTGATCTTCGCCGGCTGGACGCACGAGCCGGCCGAAACGCTGGCGCGCGATCTGGTCGCGCTGATGCCCGCACCTCTGACCCACGTGTTCTTTTCCGATTCGGGATCGACCAGCGTCGAGGTGGCGCTGAAGATGGCGCTGGGCTTCTGGGCCAACCGCGACGAGCCGCGCCATCGCATCCTGGTGCTGGAGCATTCCTACCACGGCGACACGATCGGGGCGATGTCGGTGGGTGCGCGCGGGGTGTTCAACCGGGCCTACGAAAAGCTGCTGTTCGATGTCGGCACCGTCCCCTTCCCCGCCGCCGGCCGCGCGCAGGACACGCTCGACGCACTGGAGGCGGCCTGCCGCGCGCAAGACGTCGCCGCCTTTCTCGTCGAACCGCTGGTGCTCGGCGCGGGGGGCATGCTGATGTATCCGGCCGAAGTGCTGCGCGAGATGCGCAGGGTCTGCGAGCGGCACGGGGTGCTGTTCATCGCCGACGAGGTGATGACCGGCTGGGGCCGCACCGGCACCCTGCTGGCCTGCGAGCAGGCGGGCATCGCACCCGATATTCTCTGCCTTGCCAAAGGCCTGACCGGCGGCGCGCTGCCGCTGGCGGTGACGCTGGCGACGCCGGCGATCTTCGCGGCGCACTGGTCGACCGACCCGGCCCGGCAGTTCTTCCATTCGTCGAGCTATACGGCCAATCCGATCGCCTGCGCGGCGGCCAATGCCAACCTCGCCATCTGGCGCGAGGAGCCGGTGACGGCACGCATCGCGGCGCTCGCCGCGCGCGAGGAAGCGCTGCTGGCCGAGTTTTCCGCGTTGCCCGGCGTCGCCAATCCGCGCCGGATGGGCACGATCATCGCGCTCGACGTGGCCGACCCCCACGGCACCGGCTACTTGTCCGAAATTGCCCCCCGCCTGCGCGCCGGCTTCCGCCGGCACCCCGTACTGCTGCGCCCGCTGGGCAACACGATCTACGTCATGCCGCCCTACTGCATCGGCGAGGCAGACCTCGCCGCGGTCGGCGCCGCCATCACCGAGACCATCACCGGCCTGGCCTGATCCGTCCGGCCGGCACTGACATGGTTACCCGACGTGATTAACCGCCGGTTTAGAAGATCGTGCGACTCTGCCGCCCACAGGCGCAGAGAAGGGGCCCCGCGCGATTACCATGAGCAGCCTCGAGACGACGATGGTCAGGGCGCGCGGCGCCGAGAAGAAGGGCGATTTCGCCGAAGCGGAACGGCTCTATGGCGCGGTCCTGCACAAGTTTCCGGGCAATGCCCGCGCGCGCAGGGGAATGGACACGCTGTTCAAGGCGCGCGCGCTGGCGATGCTGACGGCCGATGCCCCGCCGCAGGCCGCGATCGACGCGCTCTCGCAAGTCTACCGGCAGGGCGACCTGACGCAGGCGGTCGCCCGGGCCAAGGCGCTGATCGCGCAATATCCGCGCTCCGCGCTGGTCCACAACCTGCTGGGCGCGGCCCTGCTCAAACTGGATCAGCCGGCCCGCGCCGAGGCGGCGCTGCGCGCGGCGCACGCACATGGCGTGCGCCACCCGGCGCTGTGCAACAACCTGGGCCTGGCGCTCGCCCGCGGCGGTCGGCACGGCGAGGCTGCCGCGTTCTATCGCGAGGCGATCGCGCTCGATCCGACTTACGCCACCGCCCACAACAACCTGGGCAACGCACTCAAGGACGGTGGCGAGCCGGCTGAGGCGGCCGAATGCTACCGCCGCGCCATCGCCCTCCAGCCCGACTACGCCGACGCGCACAACAACCTGGGCCTCGCGCTCGACATGCTCGGTCAGGCAGAGGAGGCGCAGGCAGCCTACCGCAAGGTGCTGGCGCTCCAGCCGGACCATGCCGCCGCCTGCAACAACCTGGCCAACACCCTCGCCACGATCGGCGACCTCGCGAGGGCGGAACGGTTCTACGACCGGGCGGTGGCGATTGTCCCGGACTATGCCGAGGCGCTCTATAACCTCGGCAACCTCTACAAGCAGCAGGGCCGGACCGCCGAGGCCCGCCAAGCCTATGCCCGCGCCAGGACGACGCGCCCCGACTATGCCGACGCCTGGGCCGAACAGGGCAAGGCGCTTGCGCTCGAAGACCGGTTCGACGCAGCGATCGCGGCGCTGGACCAGGCGCTGGCAATTGCGCCGGACCATGCCGGCGCGCTGCTGCACCACCTGTTCTATCAGGCACATATCTGCGACTGGTCGGCCCGCGACATCCGGCCTGCGCCGGGCGAGAGCGGCGATGCCGCGATCTCGCCCTTCGCGATGCTGGCTTTCGAGGACGACCCCGCCGCGCAACTGCGCCGCGCGCGCGCGCTGGCGGCCAGGATCTTCGGCCAAAGCCCGGCGGTTCCGCCGCGCCCCGCGCCGGCGGCGGACGGCCGCATCCGCATCGGCTATTTCTCGGCCGACTTCCACGATCACGCGACGCTCTACCTGATGAGCGGGCTGCTGCGCGAACATGACCGCAGCCGCTTCGAGATCCACGCCTTCAGCTATGGCCCGCAGGTAGACGACGCCATGCGCCGCCATCTCATCGCCCACACCGACAGCTTCCACGCGGTGGACGCGATACCCGACGCCGAACTGGTGGCGCTGGCCCGCGCCCGCAACCTCGACATCGCGGTCGATCTCAAGGGCTATACCCAGCACGGCCGGCTGCGCCCCTTCGCACTGCGCCTGGCGCCGGTACAGGTCGCCTATCTCGGCTATCCCGGCTCGAGCGGGGCGGACGTCATCGACTATCTCGTCGCCGATCCGGTGGTGATCCCGCCGGCCGAGCGCGCGCATTACAGCGAAAAGCTGATCGTGTTGCCCGGCAGCTACCAGCCCAACGACGACCGGCGCGCGATCGCCGGCGACGCCGGCACCCGCGCCGACCACCACCTGCCCGACGACGCCTTCGTCTTCTGCAGCTTCAACCAGAGCTACAAGATCACCCCGCGCGAGTGGGCGATCTGGATGCGGCTGATGCAAGCGGTCCCGCATAGCGTGCTGTGGCTGCTGCGGGCGAATCCATGGGCCGAGACGAACCTGCGCATCGCGGCGGCGAAGGCCGGCATCGCGCCCGAGCGGCTGGTCTTCGCGGACAAGCTGGAGCACGCCGCACACCTCGCCCGGCATCGCCACGCCGACCTGTTCCTCGACAGCTTCGCGGTCAACGCCCACACCACCGCTAGCGACGCGCTCTGGGCCGGGCTGCCCGTGGTCACGCTCGCCGGCCGCCAGTTCGCCGCGCGCGTCGCTGCGAGCCTGCTCCACGCGGTCGGCCTGCCCGATCTGACCACGACGAGCGAGCAGGCCTATGAGGCGCTGGCGCTGGAGCTTGCCACCCGGCCGGACAAGCTGGCCGACGTGAAGGCACGGCTTGCCG
>JBAYPJ010000083.1:0-13955 GCA_041677785.1 Novosphingobium sp.
GCGGCGGCGGCGGCGATGGAGCCGGCGATGATCGCGCTTGATCGCAACCAGTGGGTCGCCGGTCTCCGGCCGCGTCATCGCGAAAGGCTGATCGGCTGGCTGGAGGGCCCCGAAGCGGGCGAGTTCAACTATAACTGGGGCTTCTTCGCCCGCGACAAGCAGCTGCCGCCGGAAAGCGACTGGCGCGTCTGGCTGGTGCTCGCCGGGCGCGGCTTCGGCAAGACCCGCGCCGGCGCCGAATGGGTGCGCGCGGTGGCCGAAAGCGATTCGCACGCGCGGATCGCGCTGGTGGCCGCCACGCTGGGCGAGGCGCGCAGCATCATGGTGGAAGGCGAAAGCGGCGTCGTCGCCTGCTGCCCGCCGTCGCGCGCGCCCGAGTTCGAGCCGTCGCTGCGCCGGCTGACCTGGCCGAGCGGCGCGCAGGCCGTGCTCTATTCGGCCGGGGAGCCCGAAAGCCTGCGCGGGCCCCAGCACAGCCATGCCTGGTGCGACGAGATCGCCAAGTGGGATAACGCCGGCGGCCGGGCGCTGGCGGCCTGGGACAACCTGCTGCTCGGCCTGCGCCTGGGCGACCATCCGCGCATTCTGGCGACGACGACGCCGCGCGCGGTGCCGCTGCTCCGGCGCGTCATGGCCGAGGACGGGCTCGCCATCCGGCACGGGCGGACCGAGGAGAATCGCCGGCTGCCCGCGCGCTTCCTGCGCGCCATGCGCCGGGCTTACGGCAAGAGCCTGCTGGCGCGCCAGGAACTGGACGGCGAGCTGATCGAGGACCGGCCGGGCGCGCTGTGGACGCGCGCGCTGCTGGAGGAATGCCGCGACGAGGGGCCTTGCGCGCCGCCGGTGCGCGTCGTCGTCGGGGTCGATCCGCCCGCCTCGGCCGGCGGCGACGCCTGCGGCATCGTCGTCGCCGCGCTCGGCGGGGACGGGATCGGCCGCGTGCTGGCCGACGCCTCGGTGAGCGGCGCCAGTCCCGAGCGCTGGGCGCAGGCGGTCGCGCGCGCGGCGCGTGCCTGGCGGGCTGACCGCGTCGTCGCCGAAGCGAACCAGGGCGGGGCGATGGTGGCGAGCGTGCTGCGCGCCGCCGACGTCGCGCTGCCGCTGCGTCTGGTCCACGCCAGCCGGGGCAAGGTCGCTCGGGCAGAGCCGGTGGCGGCGCTCTACGAGGCCGGACGGGTGCGCCACGCGGGCACTTTCCCGGCGCTGGAGGACGAGCTGTGCGGGCTGATCGCCGGCGGCGCCTACCAGGGCCCCGGCCGCTCGCCCGACCGCGCCGACGCGCTCGTCTGGGCGCTGACCGAACTGATGCTGAACAACCACGCGCAGCCCAGAGTGCTGCTCACCTGATTCCTCCCCGGCACGGGGAGGGGGACCGCCGCCCGCAAGGGCGGGGGTGGAGGGGCAGGTGCCTCATGGCACTTCCTCTCGCCGTTTCGTCCCGCCGCCCGTGCCCCTCCACCACGCCGCTGCGCGTCGTGGTCCCCCTCCCCCGGCAAGCTGGGGGAGGAATTGAAAGGCTCCCTATGTCCCTGCTCCAGACGCTTGCCGCCGCCTTCAAGGGCGGGCGGGCCCGCGTGCCGCTGGCGCGCAGCTTCGCCTCGCCGTGGCACGCCGCCGATTGCGCCGCCTATGATTACCCGTCCGCGGTCAAGCGCGCCTATCTCGACAATCCGGTGGCGCAGCGCGCGGTGCGGCTGGTGGCCGAAGGCATCGCCGGCGCGCCGCTGCTGCCCGCCGATCCGGCGCTCGGGGCGCTCGTCGCCGCGACCAGCGCGGGGCAGGCGCTGCTCGAGACGCTGGCCTCGCACCTGCTGCTGCACGGCAATGCCTATGTCCAGGTGATGAAGGACGCGCGCGGCCGGCCGGTCGAGCTGTTCGCGCTGCGGCCCGAGCGGATGCAGGTGATCGCCGGGGCCGACGGCTGGCCGGGCGGCTTCACCTACCGCGTCGGCGAAAAGGCGCTGGCGATCCCGCTGGAGGGCGAGGACGCATCGCCCAACCTGATCCATATCCGCCACTTCCACCCGGCCGACGACCACTACGGCGCCGGCTGCCTCACCGCCGCGCACCAGGCGGTGCTGATCCACAACGCCGCCGGCCGGTGGAACCGCGAGCTGCTGGAGAACGCGGCGCGGCCTTCGGGCGCGCTGGTCTACGACGCGGCCGAGGGCGCGGGGCTGACCGCCGACCAGTTCGACCGGCTGAAGGCCGAGCTGGCGCAGGCTTTCGCCGGGCCGGCCAACGCCGGGCGGCCGATGCTGCTGGAAGGCGGGCTGCGCTGGCAATCGCTCAGCCTCTCGCCCGCCGACATGGATTTCGCCACGCTCAAGGCCGCCGCCGCGCGCGATATCGCGCTGGCCTTCGGGGTGCCGCCGATGCTGCTCGGCCTGCCCGGCGACGCGACTTACGCCAACTACCGCGAGGCCAACCGCGCGCTCTGGCGCCTGACGCTGCTGCCGCTCGCCGCCAAGCTGCTGGGCGCGCTGGCCGAGGGGCTGGCGCCCTGGTTCCCCGAGGCGCGGCTCGCCATCGACCTCGACCGCGTGCCCGCGCTGGCCGAGGACCGCGAGCGGCTGTGGGCGCAGGTCAGCGCGGCGGATTTCCTCAGCGCCGCCGAAAAGCGCGCGCTGCTGGGCGTGGAGAAAGAGGCGTCGTCGCGGACGTGACACGCGACGCGGGAGAACACCCATGACCAACGAAGACATGCTCGCCCGGCTCGTCGCGCAGGCGGCGGGGGAGGGGGCCGATCTCGCCACCCTGCGCGCCGTCGTCGAGGAGGCGTGCGCGCGCGGCGCGCGGCGCACGCTCGCCGGGCTGGGGCTCGACGACGACAAGGCGCCGGCCGATCTCGGCGAATTGCGGCAACTGCTGCGCGCCTGGCGCGACGCCAAGGCCAGCGCGTGGAAGGCCGCGATCGACTGGCTGGTGCGCGCCGCGCTGGCGCTGCTGCTGGTCGGCATCGCCTGGCGGATCGGCATGCCGGAGCTGCTGAAATGAAGTTCGCCGGTTACGCCGCCCTGTTCGACCGGCGCGACGCCGGGCGCGACGTCATCCGCCGCGGCGCCTTCGCGCGCACGCTGGGCGCGCGGGAGGGCGCGCTGCCGCTGTGCTGGCAGCACCGGCCCGGCTTGCGCATCGGCTGGGTCGAGCGCGCCGCCGAGGACGCGCGCGGGCTGCGCGTGATCGCCCGGCTCGACCATCCCGGCGGCGCGGCCGCGCGGGCACTGCGGCGCGGCGCGGTGACCGGCCTGTCCTTCGGCTACCACGCCCGCGGCTTCACCCGCGACGCCGCCGGGCGCGAGCTGACCGAGATCGAACTGGTCGAGGTCAGCCTGGTGACGCACCCGATGCAGCACGCCGCGCGCGTGCACCTGATCGCCTAGGTCCTCCCCGGCACGGGGAGGGGGACCGCCGCCCGCAAGGGCGGGGGTGGAGGGGCAGGTGCCTCATGGCACTTCCTCTCGCCGTTTCGTCCCGCCGACCGTGCCCCTCCACCACGCCGCTTCGCGTCGTGGTCCCCCTCCCCCGCCGGGGGAGGAATTCCCAAGAAAGGTGAAAGCCCCATGGATATCCCCGCCACCGCTCCCGCAGCCGAGGACGCGCTCGACGCCTCGTTCGATCTCGTCGCCCGCCAGGACGCGGCCGACGCGGCCATCGGCACGCTGCGGTCCGACATCGACGACGTCAAGACGCGGCTCGACCGGGTGGCGCGCGCCGCCGCGCGGCCGGTGCTCGCCGGCGCCGCCTCCGCCTCGCCCGAGGTCAAGGGCTTCGTCGACGGCTACTTGCGCCAGGGCCGCGAGGCGGAGCTGAAGTCGCTGTCGGGCGCGGCGCCGGCCGACGGCGGCTATGCCGTCCCGCGCGAGATCGACGCGGCCATCGCCGTGCGGCTCAAGACCCTCTCGCCGATCCGCGCCATCGCCCAGGTCGTGCAGACCGGCAGCGCCGGCTACCGCAAGCTGATCTCCACCGGCGGCACCGCCTCGGGCTGGGTCAGCGAGGTGGCGGCGCGGCCCGAGACCGCCACCCCCGCCTTCGCCGAGATCGCCCCGCCCACCGGCGAACTCTACGCCAACCCGGCGGCGAGCCAGGCCATGCTCGACGATGCGCGGTTCGACCTCGAAAGCTGGCTGGCCGACGAGATCGCCATGGAATTCGCCCGCGCCGAGGGCGCCGCCTTCGTCGCCGGCAGCGGCACGAACCAGCCCATGGGCTTCCTCTCGGCGCCCACCGCCGCGACGGGCGATGCGGCGCGCGCCTTCGGCACGCTGCAGTTCCTCGCCAGCGGCAGCGCCGTGGGCTTCGACGCCAATCCCGAGCTGAAGCTGATCGACCTCGTCCACGCGCTCAAGGCCGGGCACCGCCAGGGGGCGAGCTGGGTGATGAACGCGGCGACGCTGGCGCGCGTGCGCAAGCTCAAGGACGCGACCGGCGCGTTCCTCTGGCAGCCGGGGCTGAGCGAGGGCCAGCCCGACCGGCTGCTGGGCTATCCGGTGGTCGAGGCGGCCGAGATGCCCGATGTCGGCGCGGGCGCGGTCCCCATCGCCTTCGGCAACTTCCGCGCCGGCTACCTGATCGCCGAGCGCACCGCCACGGCGATCCTGCGCGATCCCTTCACCAACAAGCCCTTCGTTCACTTCTACGCGACCCGGCGCGTGGGCGGGCAGGTGCTCGACAGCGACGCGATCAAGCTGCTGAAGATCGCGGCCTGATCCCTTCCAAGGAGCCCCTCCATGCAGCGGATCATCGTCACGCCGCCGGCGCTTGCGCCCGTGGCGCTGGCCGAGCTTAAGCAATGGCTCGGCGTGACCACCACGGCCGACGACGCGCCGCTCTCGGCCCTGCTCGCCGCCGCGCTGGCGGCCTGCGAAGGCTTCACCGGCGTCCTGCCGATCGAGGCCGAGTGCGAGGAGGCGCTGCCGCCGGCGCGCGGCTGGCAGCGCCTCGCGACGCGGCCGGTGCAGGCGGTCACGGCGGTCTACGGCCTGCCGGCGGCGGGCGAGCGCTTCGCGCTGCCGGCCGAGGCCTATGCGCTGGAGCTGGATGCCGACGGCGGCGCGCGGGTGCGCGTCGACGCGGCGGGGGAGGCCACGCGCCTCGCCGTGCGCTTCACCGCCGGGCTCGCGCCCGGATGGGCGGCGCTGCCCGACGCGCTACGCCATGGCGTCATGCGTCTCGCCGCGCACCAGCACCGCCAGCGCGACACGGACGGCGCCGCGCCGCTGCCGCCCGCCGCCATCGCCGCGCTGTGGCGGCCCTGGCGGCGGCTGCGGCTGGCATGAGCGCCGGGGACGCGGGCTTCGACCGCCTCGCCGCGCGGCTGCTCGCGCGGGTGCGGGCGCTGGCGGCCGCGCGCCGCCCCGCCCGCCTCGCCGAAACCCGCCGCGCCGAAACCCGCCGCTGGCGCGACGCGCGGCTGCTCTGGCCGCTGCTGGGAAAGGACTGACCGACCATGGAACTGCCCCTGCGCGCCGCGCTGATCGCCTGGCTGCGCGCCGACCCGGCGCTGGCCGCGCTCAACGCCGTCACCGAGGAAGCGCCGTCGCGCGCCAGCCTGCCCTGGCTCGCCATCGCCGCGAGCGCCAGCGCCGACTGGAGCGGCAAGACGCACGTGGGCCGCGAGGTGCGCGTCGCCTTCGAGCTGCATTGCCGGGGCGATACGCCCGGGGCCGCCGTCGATCTCGTCGCCGCGATCGAGGCGCGCATCGCCGCGTTGCCGCGCGCGCAAGCGGGGTTTGCGGTGATCGCCGCGCAATTCCTGCGCGCCCGCGCCGAACAGCGCGGCGAGAGCCGGCGCGCGGTGCTGCTGGAATACCGCTTCCGCCTGCTGGCGGATTAGCTGCTCACGCCCCAGAACCGAAAGGAGCCCAGCCATGACCGCCCAGAAAGGCGCCGCCTTCCTCCTCAAGATTGCCGACGACGCCATGCCGCCCGTCTATCAGACGGTGGCCGGCCTCAGGACCACGCAGATGTCGATCGCCGGCGATACCGTCGTCGTCACCAACAAGGGCAGCGGCGGCTGGCGCGAGCTGCTGTCGGGGGCGGGCGTGCGCACGGTCTCGGTCGCGGCCGCCGGCATCTTCCTCGGCAGCGCGGCCGAAACGCGGCTGCGCGCCAACGCGCTCGCCGGCACGCTCGCCGACTACGAGCTGTCGTTCGAGGACGGCGAGAAGCTGCGCGGCCGCTTCCTCGTCCAGCGGCTCGACTATGCCGGCGATTTCAACGGCGAGCGCAACTACACCCTCCAGCTCGAAAGCTCGGGCCAGGTGGTGCCCGCGTGACCGGCGCCAACCCGCATCGCGGCGAGGCCGCGCTCGTCGTCGCCGGCGCGCCGCGCGTGCTGCGGCCGAGCTTCACCGCGCTGGTCGCGGCCGAGGAGGAACTGGGGCCGCTGTTCGCGCTGGTCGAGCGCGCCGCCGCCGGGCAGCTCCGCCTCGCCGAGATGGCGGCGCTGTTCTGGCACTGCCTGGCGGAACGCGACGGGACGACGCGCGAGATGGTGGGCGAGGCGGTGGCCCGGCAGGGTCTCGCCGCCTGCGCCGCGCCGCTGCGCGCGCTGCTCGGGCAGATCCTGCAGGGCTCCGGATGAGCGACAGCTTCGCGGCGGCGGCCTTGCGGCTGTTCGGCCTCGCCGCGCGCCGGCTGGGCTGGCGGCCGGGCGATTTCTGGGCCGCGACCCCGGCCGAACTGATGACGGCGCTCGTTCCGCCCGACGCCGCCGCGCCGTTCGGCCGCGACGATCTCACCCGCCTGATGGAGCAGGACGATGCAGGATAGCGATACCGTGGACACGCTGCTGGTCGATGTGCGCGCTTCGACCCAGGGCTTCGCGCGCGACGTGGCGGCGATGCGCGCGACGTTCGACGGCACGCTGGTCGACGGGCTGGCGCGCGCCGGCGGCGTGCTCGAACGCGGGCTGCTCGGCGCGATTCGGCGCGGCAGCCTGGGCTTCGCGGACCTGCGGCGCGTCGCGCTCGGCGTGATCGACGATATCGCCATGCAGGCGGTGCATCGGCTGTTCGCGGGCGCGCCGTTCGGGACCGGGGCGGGCACGCCGCTGCCCGATCTCGGCGGTCTGCTCGGCGGCGTCCTCGGCCTGCCGGGCCGGGCGACGGGCGGGCCGGTGGCGCCCGGCCGGCCCTACCTGGTCGGCGAGCGCGGGCCGGAGCTGTTCGTGCCGACCTCGGCCGGACGCGTGGAACCGGACGCCGGCCCCGCCCGGCCGCGCGACGTGCGCGTCTCGATCCGCATCGCCGCCCCGTCCGCCGCCGCCGCCCCGCAGGCGCTGCAACGCTCCGCCCGCCAGGTCGCGGGCGCGGTGCGGCGGGCCCTGGCGAGCGATTGACGAAAAATCCCCCCGACACGGGGCGGATGAAAGGACGCATCATGCCCTTCTGGCTTGCCGCTGCCCGCGAGGGGCAGGATTCGGACCATATCCAGCGCTTCGATCCGCGCTTCTGGACGGTGAACTTCCCGCGCCCGATGACCGCCGCGGTCGTCGCCACCGCCCCCGATGCGCTGCGCGTCGACGCGGTGTTCCTGCGCGCGGCCGATCTCGCCGGGCTGATCTGGGACAGCGAGGACCGCTTCGACCATCCGCTGCTCGCCTATGCGACCGACCGCGATTACGCGCGCACGACGCTCTCGTTCCGCTGGCGCTCGGGCGGGGTGCTCCCGCTCGACGCGGTCAACGGTCCGACGCTGACGATCGAGGGCCGCGACGCCGCCGGCACGGCGCGCACCTGGTACGTGCGGCTGTGGAACTATGCCGTGGGCGGCCCGCAGGACGCGGCGGTGACGCTGCCCTTCTCGCACCTTGCCGGCGGCTTCCTGCTGCCGGGCGAGGCCGATCCGGTCTGGCCCGGTGCGATCGACCGGATGTTCGTCTCGCTGGTCGCGCCCGGCTACGACGGCGCCAGCGCCGCGCCGCTGGCCGCGCCGGCCGAAGGCTGGGTGGAACTCAGCGAGATCCGCTGCACGGGCCACCGGGCGATGATCGCAATCGGCGACGTCATGGTGCCGCCGCACGGCCTCGCCATCGCCACCGGCTATGATGACGACGGCACGCAGACGCCCGCGCGCGTGCTGCGCAATGCCCGCCAGCTCGGCTATCGCGGCAGCCTTGTCCACTACGTCGGCATGAGCCACTACTTCCGGCTCACCGCGAGCGGCGACGCCTATCTCGTGGACGGCGGCGGCGGTGGGGGCGGCGATCCGTTTTGGCCGCTCTGCGCCCCGGCGCGCGCCTGGCACGCCGCCTTCTTCGCCGAATGCGCGCGGCTCGGCTTCTCGCCGATCGCTTCGCTGTCCTACGAGGTGCTGGCGCAGCATTGCCCCGATGCCTGGCAGCAGCGCGCGCATGACGGCGCGCCGGCGCGGACCGGCTGGGACCCGCCCTCGACCTTGCTCTCGCCGGCCGATGCCGAGGCCATGGCCTGGCTGCGCGCGGCGGGCGCGGCCTTTGCCGCCCTGATGGCGGCGGCGGGCGTGCCGGTGCGCTTCCAGGTGGGCGAGCCATGGTGGTGGATTTTCGCCGACGGCCGCATCTGCCTTTACGACGCTGCCGCCGCGGCCGCTCTCGGCGGCGATCCGCCCGCGATTGCCGACATGCGCGCGCCGCTTGGCGCCGGGCAGCGCGCGCTGCTCGATGCGGCCGGCGCGCTGCTCGCCGATTCGACCGCCGCGCTGGTCGCCGCCGTGCGCGCGGCGGTCGCGCCCGCGCCGGTCGAGGCGCTGCTGCTGGTGTTCACGCCGACGCTGCTCGATCCCGCCACGCCCGAGGCGCTGCGCGCCAACCTGCCGCTCGGCTGGGCCGCGCCCGCCTTCGACCGGTTGCAGGTGGAGGACTACGACTGGCTGACCGCCGGTGCCGACGCCCGCCGCCGTGCCGCGCATGCGCTGGTGGACGCGCGGCTGGGCTATCCGCCCGCCACGCAGGACTATTTCGCCGGCTTCGTGCCGGGGCCGGGGCAAGCCGATCTCTGGCGGCGGATCGACGCCGGCATCGACGAGGCGCTGCGGCGCGCGCCGCACGAGGTCTTCGTCTGGGCGCTGCCGCAGGTCTGCCGCGACGGCTATGTCCGGCTGCCTTCTCCTTCCATCGCTTCCGGGGACAGCGACATGCAGGCTTTCGACGACATCGACTATCCGCTGGCGCTGGGGCTCGACGCCGGCGTGGCGCCCGAGTTCGCCACCAGCGTCGCGGTCACCGCCTCGGGCTTCGAGCGGCGCAACAGCGTCTGGGCCGACGCGCGGCTGCGCTTCGATGTCGGGCCGGGCATCCGTTCGGAGGCCGAGCTGGGCGTGCTGATCGCCTTCTTCCGCGCCCGGCGCGGGGCCGCGCGCGGCTTCCGCCTGCGCGACCCGTCGGATTTCAGCTCGAACGGCATGACCGGCACGCCGACGATGGCCGACCAGTTGCTCGGCGTGGGCGACGGCGCGACGGCGAGCTTTCCGCTGGTCAAGCGCTACGGCGCGGGCGAGGCGGCGCAGACGCGGCGCATCACCCGGCCGCGCTTCGACACGCTGCTGGTCGGCGTCGGCGGCGTGCCGATGGCGGCGGGCTGGACGCTGGAGGCGGGCGGCGTGCTGACCTTCGCCGCAGCGCCGGCCACGGGCGCCGAAGTGCGCGCCGGGTTCCTGTTCGACGTGCCGGTGCGCTTCGCCGAGGACCGGCTGGAGATCGCGGGCGCGGCCTTTGCCGCGGGCGAGGCGCCCTCGGTGCCGCTCGTCGAACTGCGCGAGGCGGCATGAGCCGCGTCTGGTTCGCCGCCGGGCTGGAGACCGCCGCGACGTTCTGGCGCGTCTTGCGGCGCGACGGGGTGACGCTGGGCTTCACCACGCATGACCGCGACTTGTGGTTCGACGGCGTGCTGCACCGCGCCGCGCCGGGCATGACGCCGTCGGCCATCCGCCGCTCGGCCGGCCTCGACGCCGACAGCGCCGAAGTGGAGGGCGTGCTCAGCCATGATGCCATTTCCGCCGCCGACCTTGCCGCCGGGCGGTTCGACGGCGCTGCGCTGCGCGTCGGGCTGGTCGACTGGGAAAGCGGCGAGCGCGACTATCTTTACTATGGCACGATCGGCGGGGTGGCCGAGGAGGAGGGGCGCTTCACCGCCGAGCTGGTCTCGCGCAAGGCCTTGCTGCTCGCCGATCCGGTGCCGCGCACCAGCCCGGCCTGCCGCGCCGCGTTCTGCGGGCCGGGCTGCATGCTCTCGCCCGCGCGCTTCACGCACGAGGCGGTGCTGGCGGGCATCGACCTGGCGATCAACGCCGTCACGCTCGCCTGCGCCGCCGCGCCGGCCGATCTCGCCGGCGGCCGGCTGCGCTGGCTCGACGGGCCGCATGCCGGCCTCGGCATGGCGATCGTGCTGGCGGACGCGGCCGGGCTGGTGCTCGACACGCCGCTCGATCCCGCTCTGGCGCCGGGCCTGCGCGCGCTGGTGCGCGAGGGCTGCGACCACACGCTCGACACGTGCGCGGCGCGCTTCGCCAACGCGGTCAACTTCCAGGGTGAGCCGTTCCTGCCGGGCAACGACCTCGTCGGCCGCTATCCGGCGCCGGCGCCATGAGCGGCCCGGATGATGGAGAGGCGATGGCGCGGGCGGCCGAGGCATTGGCCGGCGCGCGCTTCCGCCTGCACGGCCGCGATCCGGCGACCGGGCTCGACTGCATCGGCGTGCTGGCGGCGGCGCTCGCGGCGATCGGCCGGCGGGCGGAGCTGCCGACCGGCTATGCGCTGCGCTCGCACCGCCTGCCCGAACTGGCGCGCTGGGCGTCGGCCTGCGGCCTTGCCGAAGCGCAAGGGCCGATCCGGCCCGGCGATGTCCTGCTGCTGCGCTCCGGCCCCTGCCAGCACCATCTGGCGATCGCCCTGCCGGGGGGCCGCTTCGTCCATGCCCACGCCGGTCTGCGGCGCGTGGTCGCCGTGCCGGGGCCGCCCGACGCGCCCGTGCTGCGCCGCTGGCGCCTGATCTGAAGGACTCCCCCCATGGCGACACTTCTGTTCTCCGCCGTCGGCACGCTGATCGGCGGGCCGCTCGGCGGCGCGATCGGCGCGCTGGCGGGGCGCGCGGTCGATTCGGCGATCATCGGCGGCGGTGCCCGCGAGGGGCCGCGGCTCAGGGAGCTGGCGCCGACCGTCTCGACTTATGGCGAGCCGCTGCCGCGCCATTTCGGGCGGATGCGCGTGCCCGGCTCGATCATCTGGGCGACCGACCTCGTCGAGCATGCCGAGCGGCAGGGCGGCGGCAAGGGGCGGCCCTCGGTGACGACCTACAGCTACACCGCCTCGTTCGCGGTGGCGCTGGCCAGCCGGCCGATCGCCGGCCTGGGGCGCATCTGGGCCGACGGCAACCTGCTGCGCGGGGAAGCGGGCGACCTCAAGGTGGGCGGGGCCCTGCGGCTCCATCACGGCTGGGGCGACCAGCCGGTCGATCCGCTGATCGCCGCGGCCGAGGGCGCGGCGCGCTGTCCGGCCTGGCGCGGGCTGGCCTATGTCGTGTTCGAGGACCTCCACCTCGGCGACTTCTTCAACCGCATCCCGGCGCTCTCGTTCGAGGTGATCGCCGACAGCGGCGCCTTCTCGCTGCAGGACGTCGTCGGCGCGGCGATCGCCGATGCCGACGCGGCCGTGCCGCTGCCCGGCATCGCCGGCCTGTCGTGCGCGGGCCCGCTGGCCGACACGCTGCGGATGCTGGACCCGGTGCTGCCGATGGACTGCGACGCCGGCGGCGGGCGCCTGACGATCGCGCGCGCGCGGCTGCAGGCCGCCCCGGTCGCGCTCGCCGAGCCGGCCGTCGCAGTGGCGGATGGCGATTTTGGCGGCCGCAATGGCTTCTCGCGGCGGCGCGAGCCGCAGCCGTCCGCCGCGCCGGAGATCGTGCGCTACTACGATGTCGACCGCGACTATCAGCCCGGCCTCCAGCGCGCGACGGGGCGGAGCGGGCCGGGGCAGCCGCGGGCGATCGAGCTGCCCGCCGCGCTTGCCGCCGCCGATGCCCGCGCGCTGGCGGAAAGCGCCGCCCGCCGCGCGCTCCGGCGCCGCGAGACCGTGGCCTGGCGCAGTGCCGCGCTCGATCCGGCGGTCGCGCCGGGCGCCGTCGTGACGCTGCCCGGCATCGCCGGCCGCTGGCGCGTCGCCGAATGGGAATGGCGCGAGCACGGGGTGGAGCTGATGCTCCACCGCGCGGCGCCGGCCGGAGCCGACGCGCTGCCGGCCGGGACCGCCGATCCCGGCCGGATCGTCCCCGTGGCCGATCTTGCCGCGCCGGAAACGGTGCTCGCCGCGTTCGAGCTGCCCTGGGACGGCAGCGGCAGCGGCGACGTGCCTTGCGTCTTCGCGGCCGCCTCTGCCGCGGCGGCGAACTGGCGCGGGGCGGCGCTCTATGTCGATCAGGGTGACGGCGCGCTGCTGCCGCTCGGTCCCAGCGGCCGGGCGCGCGCCATCGTCGGCCTGGCCGAGACCGCGCTGGCGCCGGCCAGTCCGCTGCCGGCCGCCCTCACCGTGCGCCAGCGGGGCAGCCATGCCCTGTCCGAGCCGCTTTTCCTGATGACCCTCGATTGATCGGAGCCAGCCATGAGCGACCCCTTCCTGTTCGACGCCGCCAGCCCGCGTTTCGGCTTGCCGCTGCTTTTCGCCGGGCAGGCGCAGAAGGAGGCCTTCGTCAACGAGGCCCATGCGCTGGCCGACGCGCTGCTGCATTGCGCGATCGAGGGCGAAGCCGCCGCGCCGCCCGCCATGCCGGCGGACGGGACGAGCTGGCTGGTCGCCGCGTCGGCGACGGGCGACTGGGCGGGACAGGACGGCAAGCTCGCCTGCCGGCAGGGCGGCAACTGGCTTTTCGTCGCGCCGCGCGACGGCCTGCGGCTGCTCGACCGTTCGACCGGGCAGGAGCGCCGCTTCTTGGGGATCTGGAGAATAGCCGAAGAAGCTGTGGAACCAACCGGCGGCCCGGTCGTTGATGCCGAGGCTCGCGTAGCAATTTTGCAACTAATTGCTGCTCTTAGAGTAGCCGGGATTTATCCCGACCATGCATGAGGGGATCAGACATGAGCGCACTGCCGACAGCCGGAAAGGCCGGGGTGGATGTCGTTTCTCGTTTGCAACCCCCCGGAATCGCGGCATCTTTGCAACAGCATCCGGTTTTGCATACTTGCGTGAGCAAGTTTATGGCAGTAGAGACGGGCCCACTCGGTGGCTCCAGCCTCAATAATAGGGGAACAATAATGCGGAAACTCGTCATTGGGATGGCGTTGGCTACGACAGCCCTCGCCACACCGGCATTGGCGCGCGATGGATCGTGGTACGTCGAAGTCGACGGCGGCGCGATGATCGTCGAAGATGCTGAATTCGACATCAATAATGTCAGCAACGTGGCCAAGTTCGATTACGACTACGGCTATGATTTCGGCGGCATCGTCGGCTACGACTTCGGCATGTTCCGCCTCGAGACCGAGGCGAGCTACCGCAAGGCGCGCCGTGGCGATTCCTTCGTCATCGGTCAGACCACTTACGGCAAGGGCCAGTTCGGCGGCAGCGCCGACGCGCTCAGCTTCATGCTCAACGGCCTGCTCGACTTCGGTCCCGATGACGGCCTGCAGGGCTTCGTCGGTGGCGGTGTCGGCGTCGCGCGCGTGAAGGTGCGTGCCTCGGCTGGCGGCGCGAATCTCCTGGACGATACCGACAGCGGTTTCGCCTGGCAGGCGATCGCCGGCGTTCGCGCGCCGCTGAGCGACAAGGTCGACGTGGGCGTGAAGTATCGCTTCTTCAACGCCGACAACGTGGACCTCGTGGGCGTCGCGGGCGACGCCGTCAGCACGCGGTTCCGTTCGCACTCGGTTCTGGGCAGCCTGATCTATAACTTCGGTGGCGAAGCTCCGCCGCCCCCGCCGCCCCCGCCGCCCCCGCCGCCCCCGCCGCCGGCTCCTGAGGTTGCGTGCAACAAGGGTCCGTA
>JBAYPJ010000084.1:0-13936 GCA_041677785.1 Novosphingobium sp.
GACCCATGAGATTGCCGTTACCGGCAGCTATGTTCGCCGCAGCGTGGACAGGGAAGGCGGCTACGACGAGTTCGACGCCACGATCGCCCGTCCGTTCCGTCTGCCGGGCAAGGCGGCGCTCGATCGCGAGGCCGGCGCTCTGGGCATAGAGGTCGCGGAAAACCGGATGGAGGATGCCCGGCATCAGACGGCTTTGCTGCTCTCCGGCTATTGGAACGATTGGCTGGTTGCCGGTGCGCTGTATCGCAACGACCTCGATACGGTGCGCTGGCTGGAAAAGGAGCTGTCCGCGCTGCGCCGGCGCGTGGCGCTGCGCGATGCGGCGGCGCTCGATGTTGATCAGGCCATGGCGGCAATGGCTCAGGCCCAGGCCCAGGCCGCGAACTCGCTCGCGGCGCGCGAACAGGCGCGTGTGGCGCTTGCCGCGAATTTTCCAGAAATACCGCTGCCCATCGAGCCGCCGGAAACGTCCGTCGCGATGGTTCCGGCCCAGAGACTTGCGGCGATGCGGGATCTGGTGATCGAACGCAGCCATGAAATCCGCGCCGCCGAGCGCGAGGCGCAGCGGCTGGCGGTCGTTGCGCAGCGTGTTCGCGCGGACCGGATTGCCGATCCGTCCTTCGGCGTCCGGCTGTTCAGTGAGCGGAGCGGCATGGAGCAGGGCGCGGGGGTGGTCATGTCGATGCCGCTGGGCGGCGGTCACAGACGCGCGGCGGCGGACCGGGCTTCCGCGGAAGGCAATGCCGCGCAGCTTGAGCATATGTCCGTCCAGCGGACCGTGAGGGCCATCGCGGATGCCGATCTGTCCAGCGCCACATTGCGGCTGGAGGCGTGGAAAAACACGGATCTGTCAGCGCAAAGCGCCGCTAGTGCGCTGGCCCGAACCGAACGTGGCTACCAGCTCGGCCAGATCGACCTTGCCGACCTGCTCTATGCCCGCCGTCAGGCGGGTGAAGCGCGCCGGTCCGAGATCATGGCGCGATCGGAAGCGGCCCGCGCCCTGCTCAAGCTGGAAATCGATTCGCATAGCCTGTGGGTGGTTCACGATGAGGATGGCGGTTGACGCCAGGTCACGCGCGGGCGCTCACCAGCCAGGCTTTCGCGCCCATGCGAACACCTTCATTATCGCAATTGCGCTCGAACAGTTCGACCAGGCTGCGGTGAACGGCTGCGCGTGTGTCGTCCCCGCTCGCCCGGACGAGATCGCCGACCTGCATGCCGTCGAGCACGAAGCGGGTGGCGCTCTCGGGATCGCTGCCGGGTCCGCCGACGCGCTGCTCGCCCGTCCAGGCGTCGAACGATATGTCACAGAAGCCGGCGCTTTGCAGAAGATCGGTGACATAATCCTGCTCGCCCAGCGCGAAGGGGCCGGGCTCGCGCGGCTGCGGCGTGGGCAGGTCGATATGCCGGCGGATCGCGGCCATGACATTGCGCTGCCACGGATTGTCGGCGATCGGCGCCCACACCGCGATGTCGAGCCGTCCACCGGCACGCAGCATCCGGCGCAGATTGGCGAATGCGGCATAGGGTTCGGGAAAGAACATCGTGCCGAAGCGGGAATGCAGCCGGTCGAAGGGGGCTTCTTCGGGCATGGCCGTCGCGGCGTCGCCTTGTTCGAAGCGGATGTTGGCAAGACCGGCGCGCTGCGCCCGATCCGTTGCCGCCGCCACCAGTTCGGGCGATATGTCGAGGCCGAGCGCCAATCCCGTGTTGCCCGTCCTTTCGGCGATCCGCCTCGTCGTCCAGCCGCCGCCGCAGCCGATATCGACCACCTTCTCCCCGGCAACATAGGCTGCTCGCGCGAGCAGCGCTGCGCCGATCGGTTCGATCATGCTCTCGAAACGGTCGAGCTGGGCGAGCCAGCGTGTGCCCGCTTCCCCCGCCCAGTCGTGCGCGGCCGGTTCCTTGCTGTTCCCGTCAGCGTCATTCATTGCCCTTCTCCCACTGTGGCACCAATTGAAACGTGTTTGGAAGTCGGCGCATCGGGCAAGTCCCAGCCCCCACCGATCGCCTTGTACAACGCCACCAGTTGCACCGCCGTTGTGGCATGCGCGCGGGCACAGGCGGTTTCAGCTTCGTGCAGGAGGCGCTCGGCCGCAAGCAGTTCAATCCCCGCGATATCGCCGGCGGCAAAACGGGCCTCGGCGTGGCCGACACTTCGACGCGCAGCGTCCAGCGCCGTTTGACGCCGCGCGAGCGCATCGCGTCCGGCGTCATAGTCGCTCAAGGCGCGCTCCGCGTCGCCCAATGCGGCCAGGACGGCCTGTTCATAGCCCAGCGCGGCCTGCCGCTGAACGGCCTCCCGCGCGCGTATCTCCGCGCGCACGCGGCCGCCGTCGAACAAGCGCCAGGAAATGAGCGGCAGGATGGAGTAGCGGGTGCTGGAGGTGTCGAACCAGTCGCCCGTGCTAAGCGCCTGAAATCCGCCGCCCGCTGCGATAGAGAGCTTGGGAAACAGTTCGGTGGTCGCCACGCCGATATCGGCGGTGCTGGCGGCGAGGCGCCGTTCGGCAGCCAGAACATCGGGGCGACGCCGCAATATATCGGCCCGTTCCCCCACGGGCAGCGCCGGCAGTATGAGAGACGATGCAGTTGCATCGAGCAGCTTGAGTTCACGTTCCGGCGGTGAGCCGAGCAGGACACCAAGGCCGAGCACTGCCGCACGCTGCCGCGCCTCTATGCCCGGCAGCAGGGCGTTGGCGGCGGCCCAGCGTTCATGGGTTGCGTCCACGTCGGCACCGGCAACATCGCCGAGCGCCGCGCGACCGCGCATGAGTTCCAGCGTCTGGTGCAGCGTCGCCACCGTCGCCCGCTGCGCGCGTAATTCTTCTCTGGCGCCGGTCGCCTCGAACCATGCGCGTGCGACTTCGGCCGCGATCCGCATACGCACGCCCTGCGCCTCCGCTTCACTTGCCTGCAAGCGGGCGTTCGCGCCTTCCAGCGCCCGCCGGTTCGCGCCGAACAGGTCGAGTTCCCAGGCCGCGTCGAAGCCGGCATCGTAGATCGTCTGAGCCGCATCGAGGCCGGGAATGGACCCAACGGGCAGCGGGCCGTTCTCGCTTTGCCGACGCTGGTTCACACTGGCGCCAGCAGAAACCGTGGGCAGTTGCCGGCCAGCGGCGCGGTCTCGCAGCGCGCGCGCCTCGTCGATCCGTGCGGTGGCTTGACGGATATCGAGATTTTGCGCCAGTGCGGTATCGACCAGCCTCTCCAGTTCGGGATCGCCCAGGGCCCTCCACCAGCGGTCCAGGTCCGTTGGCGCCGACGCTTCCCCAACCGGCCGGCTCCAGCCACTACCCGTGTCAACGGCAGGTGGCGCCCGGTAGTTGGGGCCGACCATACAGGCCGTCAACGAACTGCAGCCAGCTATCAATATTGCGTAGCGCGACCATCGCGGGGAACGTCCGCCCGTATCAGACAATGACGGCGCATGACTGTGGCGGGGCGATCTCATTGCAGGCGTCCTCGAACGAAGATGGTGGCCATGGTGAGCGACACCAGGGCGATCATCGCCAATGGCCAGAGGCTGGCAAATATGTCGCCCGGCGCCATGGCTTTGAGAAAGCTGCCCTCGACGATGACCAGGAAATGGGTGAGTGGAATCGCCTGCGCCAGCCATTGCAGCAGCATGGGCATGTTCTCGACCGGCGTGGCAAATCCCGACATCAGGACGGATGGCACGCCGATGGCGAAGGCGCCCAGGATGGCCTGTTGCTGGGTCGCGCTGATCGCCGAAATCATCAGACCGATGCCCACCACCGACAGGATGAACAGGACCAGGCTGACAAACAGCAGCGCGAACGACCCGTTGAACGGAATCCGGAACGGTCCCGCGGCCGCGGCCATCATCAGAAGTCCGAGCATGGTGCCGATGACCAGCGCCGGCAAGGATTTGGACAGGATGATTTCCGGCGTGGAGGTTGGTGAGACCAGCAACTGGTCGAAGGTTCCCAGTTCGCGTTCACGGGCGATCGACAGCGAGGTTATGAGCAGTGCGCTGAAGAACGCCAGGATGCCGGAGAGGCCCGGGACGATGAACCAGCGATACGTCAGATTGGGATTGAACCAGTTGCGTACCGCTACTGGCGTCGCAGGACCTGTGCCGGGGTTGGCCTCCGCGCCGACTTCGGCGGCGATGGCGGAGAGATAACTGGCGGTGATCTGTCCCGAATTGCTGCGCCGGCCGTCGATCAACAGCTGGATACGGCCGCTGTCTCCGGCAGCGATTGCGCGCGAAAAGTCCGGCTGGATGTCGAGCGCCGCGATCACCTTGCCCTGGTCGATCAGGCGTCCCAGTTCCTGACCGTCGGTCACGCGATAGACCTGGGTAATGAAGTCGGCCCGATCGAGCCGCGCGATCAGTTCATGCGACCAGCGGCCCGCATCCTGATTATGCACGGCAATATCGACGTTGCGCACTTCGAGCGTCGCGGCGAAGGCGAACACCAGCAGTTGCAGCAGCGGCGGCATGAACACCACCATGCGGCTGCGCGGATCGCGCAGGATGCTCAGCACTTCCTTGACGAACTGGGCTCGCAGCCGGGTGAAAGAGAGATAGCCATTGTGCCGCGTCATGGCTCGTCACTCCAGATTCTTGCGCGTGGCGCGCTTGGCCAGGAGGAAAAACAGGACGCCGATGGCGCCCATCGCCAGCAGGTTCGGCACGAAGACGGCCCAGATGTCGCCGGCCAGAAAGACGGTTTTTAGCGAAGAGACGAAATAGCGCGCCGGTATCGCCCAGGTGATGGCCCGGATCGGCGCGGGCATCGCGTCGATCTCATAGAGAAAGCCCGACAGCATGAAGGCCGGCAGAAAACCGGAGAACAAGGCGATCTGCGCGGCCAGGAACTGGTTGCGGGTGACAGACGAAATCAGCAGCCCTTGGCCCAGCGCCGGCACCATGAAGGTGGCCGAAAGCAGCAGGAGCGCCGCCAGCGATCCGCGCAGCGGCACGCCGAACACGAAGACCGCCAGCGCGGTCGCACCGAGCGTGGCCAGCATGCCGAGCGCAAAATAGGGCAGGAGCTTGCCGATCAGGATCTCCGCGACCGATGCGGGCGTGGAGAGCACCGCTTCCATCGTGCCGCGCTCCCATTCGCGCGCCACCACCAGCGCGGTCAGCATGGTGCCGATGATGGTCATGACGATGGCGATCGCGCCGGGCACCAGCGCGCGGCGGCTTTCCAGTTCGGCGTTGAACCAGTAGCGCGGCTCCATCGTGACGGCTGCGCGTGGCGTCTCGCCATCAAGCCCGCCCCGCCAGGTCTGCACCACGCCCTGCGCATAGTTGGTGACATAGTTGGCGGTATTGGGCTGCGAACCGTCGGCGATGATCTGCACCAGAGGCCGCGTGCCGCGATCGGCCAGGCGCTGCTCGAAATCCTGCGGGATCACCACAAATCCGCGCAAATCGCCCGAGACGACCTGGTCGGCGACTTCGCGCCGGTCATGGGCGAAGGTGACGTCCAGATAACGGGTGCCGGCGAAGGCGGCGGCCAGCGATTGCGCCGAAGCAGATTCGGATTCCTGCACGACGCCGATGCGCACCGCGCGCACATCGAGTGATACCGCATAGGAAAACAGCAGCAGCAGCACGACCGGAAGGGCGAAGGCGATCAGCAGCGTGGACGGGTCGCGCATCGCCTGCAGGCTTTCCTTGAACACCAGCGCCCAAAGGCGCTTCGGATCGAAGCGGCGCATGGCTTGAAGGTCCGTTCGCAATCCGCCCGCGCCGTTCATGCGGCAACTCCGCTGCGGGCTTCGTCAGCGCGGTCCTCGGCTTCGACCAGATGAATGAAGGCGTCTTCCATGGTCGGGTCCGGACGGAGATCGCTTACCGCGCTGCGTTTGAGGGCGTCCGGCGTGTCGAGCGCGATCAGCCGGGCGCGATAGAGCATCGCCACCCGGTCGCAATATTCCGCCTCGTCCATGAAATGGGTGGTGACCATCACCGTCACCCCCTTGCGGGCAAGGCCGTTGATATGGGTCCAGAATTCGCGGCGCGTGATGGGATCGACGCCCGAAGTCGGTTCATCCAGGAACAGCACGGGCGGGCGGTGCATCACCGCGCAGGCCAGCGCCAGACGTTGCCTGACCCCGAGCGGCAGGGACTCCGGCGCCGCCGACAGCCAGGGTTGCAGCCCGAAGATGTCGATCATCTCGTCGATCCGCGCCTGCCGCGCGGCGCCTTTCAGGCCATAGACGCCCGCGGAGAACTCCAGGTTCTGCCGCACGGACAGCAAACCATAGAGCGAGAATTTCTGCGCCATATAGCCAAGCTGGCCTTTGGCAGCACCGGTCGCCCGGCGCAGGTCCAGCCCCACCACCTGCGCTTCGCCGCTGGTGGGTTTGAGCAGGCCGCACAGCATCTTGAAGGTAGTCGATTTGCCGGCGCCGTTCGGCCCGAGCAGACCGAATATCTCGCCCTTGCGGACCTCGAAGCTCACCATGTCGGTGGCGGTGAAATCGCCGAAACGCTTGGTCAGATCGCGGCAGGAGACGGCAACGTCTGAAGCCAGTTCGACCGGCGGCATCCCTTCGGCAAGCGCCGATGTGCCGCCCGGACCGCCGCCCAGAAGATCAATGAAAGCATCCTCGAAGCGGGCAGGCACCGCTTTCAGTTGTGCGCCGACCCGATCGGCGAGCGCGCTAATTTGCTCGGTTCCCGCATCGGCGCGCAGCACCACGCGGACGCCGGCGCCCTGGATCACCCCGTCGCCGACACTGTCCAGGCTGAGCACTTCGGCTAGCACGGCCCGCCGCCGCTCGCCGACCTGTTCCAGCCGAAAGCTCCGGCTTGTAAGGCGCGCGGTCAGCTCTCCGGGCGGTCCGTCATAGGCGAGCCGCCCTTCGTTGAGCAGCAGCACGCTGTCGCAGCGTTCGGCTTCGTCGAGATAGGCGGTCGACCAGACTACGGCCATCCCTTCGTCGGTCAGCGCCTGCACCATGCGCCACAGATCCTGACGGCTGACCGGATCGACACCGACACCCGGTTCATCGAGCAGCAGGACAGCAGGCCGGGCCATCAATGCGCAGGCGAGACCCAGCTTCTGCTTCATGCCGCCGGAGAGCTTGCCCGCCAGGCGTCCGGTAAAGGGGGCAAGACGTGTGAAGTCGAGCAGTTGGGCGAACAGGTCGGCGTGTCCATCGGCGGCCATACCGCGCAACTGCGCATAGAGCCGCATATTCTCCATGACCGACAGGTCTTCGTAGAGGCCAAAGCGTTGCGGCATGTAGCCGGTCGCGACATGGATGGCGTCATTGTCGTCCACCACATCGAAGCCCGCTACCCTGGCGTGGCCGCTGTTCGGCACCAGCAGTCCTGTCAGGATACGCATCAAGGTGGTCTTGCCCGCGCCGTCCGGCCCGACCAGCCCGGTCAGTCGGCCATAGCTTATCTGCGCGCTGAGATCCTGTAACGCAGGCGCACTGCCGAAATGCTTGCTCAACCTGTCGATGACGACCGCGACATCGCCATTTTGCTCCTGTGGCGCGGTGGCGGGCGGCACGTCAGCGGCCTTTGGCGCGCGCGCCGGAGGTTTGTCCGACTACGACCTCGATCGTTACCGGCATGCCCTGACGCAGCGCGGCATCGGCATTGGTGACCACGATCCGCAGACGATAGACCAGATCCGTGCGCAGATCGGTCGTTTCTACCGTTTTGGGCGTGAACTCGGCGCGAGGCGAAATGAACCCGATCTGGCCTTGATAGAGTTTGTCGGAGGAATCGCTGCGAACGCGCACCCGCATTCCGGGCGCGATACGCCCCAGATCCGGTTCGCCGACATAAGCCCGCACATAAACCGGAGCATCAAGGCTGAGGCTATAGACCGGGCTTTGGCTGACAGCCATGCTGCCGGGTTCGCGCACCCGTGCGATGATCGTGCCGGTGCCGGGTGCAAGCAGAACCGTGTCGGCGAGCGCGGTGGCGGCTTGAGCCCGTGCTGCCTGTGCGGCGGCGAGGCGCGCTTGCCCCGCCGCGATGTCTTCCTTGCGGAAGCCTTCGGCGGCTTGCGAATGCGCGGCCCGGGCCGCCTTGACACTGGCGGCGGCCTGATCGCGCGCAGTGCGCGCGGCATCGACCGTCTTTTGACTGGCGGCACCCGACGCGAGCAACTGGCTCTGCCGGTCGAAATTACGCTCCGTGTCCCTGGCGACGGCCAGGGCCTGATTGAGGGCCTCCTGCGCCTGCGCAATCTCCTGCGGCCGCAGCCCGCGGCGCAGTTTGTCGAGGTCTGCCTGTGCGGCCGCTACGGCGGCGTCGGCGGCCGCGAGCGCTTCCTCGAACGGCTGCGCGTCGAGAGTCGCCATATGTGCGCCCGGCTCGACATGATCGCCTTCATCGAACAGCATCTGCGCGACGCGGCCGGACTGGCGGAAGGCCAATTGCACCTCCCGGATGTCGACATTGCCGTACAGATTGAGGGCGTCGCCGTCGCGGCTGCCCCGCTGCATCCACAGCCATCCAGCACCGATGATCACGATGACGGCCGCAATGATCAGGATCCGCTTTGTCGTGCCGGACAGGCGGATGTTCTTCATGATGATGCTCCGACGCCGCGCAGATAGATGGCGAACACGCCGGGCGCATCGCTGCGGATGCGGGTCACATCGTCCGCCAGCATGGATTGCATGACCAGGCCCTGGACCGTGCCGATGAACAGGGTGGCCGCGGCTTCCGGATCGAGGTCCGCATGTAGTTCGCCCCGTGCCTTTCCGGCGTCGAGCAGGCTATGCAGCCGTTCGCCATAATGGCGGATCAGGGTCTGGGCCATGCGCTTGGGAAGCGTCTCGCCCGGTCGCTGCAACTCCCCGAACAGCATTCGCGGTACACCCGGGTGATCAGACACGAAATCGATATGCGTCATGAAAACCGCTTCAAGCGCGGCAGCCGGAGAGGCGGCTTCCTCGACCGCCTTGTCCACGCGGCCGAGCAAGCGCTCGGTCACCCAGGACATCACCGCCTGCAGGATGGCGTCCTTGGTCGGGAAGTGGCGGAAGAGCGCGCCCTGGGTCAGACCCATCCGCTGGGCGATGGCCGTCGTGGTGATGTCGCTCGGGTTCTGTTCCGCGGCCAGGCCGACCACCGCCTCCACGGTCGCCGCCCGTCGCTCGTCAGCGGGAAGATGTCTGGACCGCCCGTTCATAGCTTGCGCCTTCAAAAGATAGTAATCTATTACTATCTATCTGTCATGAGCGTCTGGCGCAAGATGGTTCCGCCTGGATCGAGGCTGTCGGCCCATCCGCATGAGTGCATCATGGTCACTCAGACCATCGGCCATCTCCATAGTGGTATATGATTCTATACTTCTCGAAATGTAGATTGACCGCGCAGGCGCCTACTATTATTCGATGAGTTTGGAAGGATGGAATCGACCATGAAGGAGTTCAATCCGCAGGACTCGGCCGTCGAGGCGCTTGGCGCGCTGGCGCATGACACGCGCCTGTCTGTCTTTCGTATGTTGGTGAAGGCAGGGCCCGATGGACTGATCGCCGGCGCCATCGCGCAGGCCGCCAATGTGCCTCCGTCCACCATGTCGCATCATCTGGGTATTCTTGAACGGGCGGGACTCGTGGAGTCCGAGCGGGAAAGCCGGCTCATCCACTATCGCGCCGATTATGAGGGGATGCGCCGGCTGCTGGCCTTCCTGATGGAGGACTGCTGCCAGGGCGTCCCTGAAATGTGCGCCGATCTGTTCGGCGAGCTCGACTGCAAGGCCTGAGGTTACTCCCATGTCCGACACGATCGGCCCCGGCAAGACCTACAACGTGCTCTTCCTGTGCACCGGTAACAGCGCCCGCTCGATCTTGGGCGAAGCCATCATGAACAAGCCGGGGGGAAGGGCGTTTCCGCGCCTGGAGCGCCGGCAGCCAGCCCAGGGGCGAAGTCCATCCGATGGCGCTCTCGGTTTTGAACGGGCTTGGGTTCGACACAGCGGGCATGCGTTCGAAAAGCTGGGACGAGTTCGCCGTGCCGGACGCGCCGCAATTCGATTTCATCTTCACCGTCTGCGATAACGCCGCAGGCGAAACATGTCCCGTGTGGATCGGCCATCCGATGACGGCGCACTGGGGCATCGAGGATCCGGCCGCCGTCGAAGGCGATGATCAGCGCGAGGCCTTCATGCAGGCCCTGCGCTACTTGCAGAACCGTATTTCGCTGTTCCTCGCGCTCCCGCTCGCCAGCCTCGACGAGATGGCGATGCGGCGCAAACTCAGGGAAATCGGCCAGAGCGAGGGCGCCAGCGTCAGGGCAGGAGCATGCGAATGACCCACCCGGAGACGCCTGTCGACATCGTCATCTACCACAATCCTGAATGCGGAACCTCGCGCAATGCGCTGGCCATGATCCGCAATGCCGGCATCGAACCGCATGTCATCGAGTACCTCAAGACTCCGCCTTCGCGTGCCTTGCTGGCAAGCCTCATCGTCCGCGCCAGCGTCACCCCGCGCGCCCTGCTGCGCGAGAAGGGCACGCCCTTTGCCGAACTGGGACTCGACAATCCGGATCTCACTGATGCGCAGTTGATCGATGCGATGATGGAACATCCGATCCTCATCAATCGGCCGCTGGTCGTCTCGCCGCTGGGCGTGAAGCTTTGCCGTCCGTCCGAGGAGGTCCTCGACCTCCTACCGGCTGACCAGCGCAGCGCCTTCGCCAAGGAAGACGGCGAACAGGTGATCGATGCCGCCGGCAGGCGTGTCACCGGTTGAACGAGGGATCAAGATGACCGCACAGCCCAGGCGTGAACGCCTGTCGTTTCTCGATCGGTATCTCACCTTGTGGATTTTCCTCGCCATGGCGCTCGGCGTGGGTCTGGGATCGACCTTCGAAGGATTGCCAAGGGCGATCGACAGCCTGTCCTGGGGGACCACCAACCTGCCCATCGCCATCGGCCTGATCCTGATGATGTATCCGCCGCTCGCGCGGGTGCGCTATGAGGAACTGCCGCGCGTGTTCGAAGACAAGCGGGTGCTGGCGATCTCGTTGATCCAGAACTGGATCATCGGCCCGGTGCTGATGTTTGCGCTCGCCGTCATCTTCCTCAGCGACAAGCCGGAATATATGACAGGCCTGATCCTTATCGGCCTCGCCCGTTGCATTGCCATGGTCATCGTCTGGAACCATCTCGCCAAGGGCGACAACCAGTATGTGGCTGCGCTGGTCGCGTTCAATTCAATCTTCCAGATCCTGTTCTTCAGCGTTTACGCCTGGTTCTTCCTCGCCTTTTTGCCGCCGCTGCTCGGGCTGGAGGGCAGCGTTATCAATGTCAGCTTCTGGACCATCGCCGAGGCGGTGCTGATCTATCTCGGCATTCCCTTTCTGGCTGGATTTCTCTCCCGCAAATGGCTGGTCAAGGCTAGGGGGAATGAATGGTATGAAACCTGCTTTCTGCCCAGGATCGGCCCGATCACGCTCGTCGCGCTGCTGTTCACCATCGTCGCCATGTTCAGCCTCAAGGGCAATGAGATCGTGACACTGCCGGGTGACATACTGCGGATCGCCATCCCGCTCACCATCTACTTCGTGGTTCAATTCAGCATCAGCTTCTTCATGGGCAAGCTGATCGAGAGCGACTATCCGCGCACGACGGCGGTGGCGTTCACGGCCGCGGGCAACAATTTCGAACTGGCGATTGCGGTCGCCATCGCCGCCTTTGGACTGGCTTCCCCGGTCGCCTTCGCTGCGGTGATCGGGCCGCTGGTCGAGGTTCCGGTGCTGATCCTGCTGGTCAACGCCGCCTTCTGGTTCGGGCGGCGCTGGTTCCCCGACAGCGTGCCGGCGGAGGTCCGGGCATGAACGAGACGAACCACAGCCGATTGCGGACGCTTGCCGATCCCGACCGTCTTCCAGCGCTCAAGCCTGACTATGTTCATCGGCGTCCAGCCCTGGGCCTGGGGGATCTCAATCCGCCGCCGCGCATCCTGCTGCTCTACGGATCCTTGCGCGAACGGTCCTATTCGCGGCTTGTGGTGGAAGAGGCGGCGCGTCTGCTCCAGTTCTTCGGCTGCGAAACGCGGATTTTCGATCCCTCCGATTTGCCGATGCCCGATCAGGTCCAGGATGACGATCATCCGGCGGTTCACGAACTGCGGGCGCATGCGCTCTGGTCCGAGGGCCAGGTCTGGTGCAGCCCGGAACGGCACGGCCAGATCACCGGGATCATGAAATCGCAGATCGATCACCTGCCGCTGGCTTTGAAGGGCATGCGCCCGACGCAGGGTCGCGCCCTTGCCGTCATGCAGGTCTCCGCAGGTTCACAATCGTTCAACAGCGTGAACAGCTTGCGCGTCCTCGGCCGCTGGATGCGGATGTTCACCATCCCCAACCAGTCGAGCGTCGCCAAAGCCTTCACCGAGTTCGACGAGGCCGGGCGGATGAAGCCGTCGAGCTATTACGACCGGATCGTCGACGTGATGGAGGAACTGGTGCGTTTCACTGTCCTGCTCCGCCCGCATGTCGATCAACTGGTCGATCGCTATTCGGAGCGGGTCGAAACGGATCGACCGGTCATTGCTCCGGCGGAAATCCTCGCCTCGATCGATGGGACTCTGGTTCCGCCACGACAGAAGGCATGATGCCCAATGGCCCCGCGCGTCTCGGTATCCAGAACGAACTGGCAGACATTTATGGCCGTTTGAGTGCCTTCGACTGACCGGGTCTGGACGAGGGCGTGACGGCTTGCTGCTATGCCGAGTCCGAAAGGAGCTGGATCGCCGGTGCCCAGGATGGGGCGTGGGCGGCTTTCTACATCAGCGGCGATGCGACGGATTATGGGAATGGTTCGAGGCTGAGCGCACTTTTCCGCAAAACGCCGCCGATGACGCCTGTTGTGCGCCGGCGGTGCCAATAGCGAAATCAGGCTGCCGCGGCCAACGGCGCGCAACAATATCTCATGGACGTGGATCGATGCCGGAGCCGTCCAGATGAGAGGGGAGTGGGAAGGAGTGATCGAGCCAAAGCTCTGCTCAAGCCCATTTGGATATCCCCATGTGCGATCTCACCTCAATCCCGGCCGAGGCCGGCTCCGCTCCCGCGCGCCTGCTCGATTATATTCGCGTCGATGCGCCGCAGCCCGTCGTCCTGGCCTATGGCATCGGTGTCGACAGCACCGCGCTTCTTCTCGAACTTGAAAGCCGGGGCACGCCGCCTGACCTCGTGATCACCGGGGATCCTGGCGTCGAGAAGCCGGAAACTTATGCCTATCAGAAGATGATCGCCGCCTGGATGGCGGCGCGAGGAATTCCCTATGTGACGGTGCGCTACACACCGCGCCGTTTCAAGCATTGGCCGCCCTATTTCGATCTGCTGTCCAACGTTCTGACGAACGCCACCTTGCCGAGCATTTCGCTGGGGCGCCATTCGTGCTCGTTAGGTCCGGCTTCGGAGACTGTCTCTTTTGCTCGCGATGAGTGACGGGCCGACCGCCGCGCTAACCCAAAGAGCTGGCGGTGGTCGGTCCGTCACTCGCGTCGCGCAGCGACGCCCGATTGCCGGATGAATCCGCTTGGACCCAATTATCGTACTTCATTCTCGAGCAGATAATTTCAGGATCGATTTCACTGGCGAAACAAAGGCTGGCCTTATAGAAGGCCGGAGAACAAAAGGGGGCTTTATGGCGCGGCGCGTTTTCTTCAGTTTCCACTTCGCGAACGATTTTTGGCGCACCCAGCAAGTGCGTAACATCGGTGCTCTTGAAGGGCAGACTCTTTGCACCGCGAATGCGTGGGAAGAGGTCAAGCGGAAGGGCAAGGCATCCATCGAAAAATGGATTGATGACAACATGTACGGCAAGAGCTGTGTGGTGGTGCTTTGTCCGCCGTCAGCACCAATGGCACAGATTTGAGGTTGTGATTTAAGGAGGATTTGGGCTTCGTCGTAGTGACGAAGGAACGAAGATGAAGCCCAAATCCTCCTATTCAAAATCGCCGTCGA
>JBAYPJ010000085.1:0-13413 GCA_041677785.1 Novosphingobium sp.
CAGCCGGCGCAGCAGCGCATCGCTTTCCGTCCGGTCCATGCCGAGAAATCCATCGACGTAGGTGGGGCTGAGGAACAGGCACTTGCGGCCCGATTCGGGGTGGATCAGCACCGCCGGATGGACAACGCTGGGATAGCGCGCGTCGATCGCGCCATCGCTGCGGCAGCGCTGGGCGTTGCCCGGATAGTCGTCCTCGGGGGCAAGCTCCACGCTGCTCCAGAAGGTCCCCGGCCGCCCGACCGTGTCCAGGATCGCCGTGCGGATGGTCGCCTTGAATTCCAGGCCTTCGAGCCGCGCCCGGAGGTCGGCGGGCAGGTCGTCCCAGGCCAGGGCGGTGTCGGCCAGCAGCGTTTCGCCCTCCGCCTCGGGCACTTCGAGCATGCGCAGCATCGCGCCCTTGCAGATGTCGGGCGTGTAGGCGGTGTCGCGGTGCCAGGCGATGCGGTTGATCCGCGTCTCGCCGTCGAAGACATAGACCGTGGGCCGGCGCCCGCCGCCCGCCAGCGGCGCGCCCAGTTCGATGAGGTAGGGGTTCGTCGCCGAGCGGACCTCGGGGACCGGGTGGATCTCCAGCTCTCCGAAGCAGCGGCTGATGGCGAGGTGCCGGTCGACCGTATCGACATCGCGGAACAGCAGAATGCCATGCGCCAGCCAGGCGTCGTAGAGCGCCGCGCGCTGTTGGGGGTCGTCGGCCATGGCCTGCGTGAAACCCGTCACCTCGGCGCCGACCGGCATGGCATGAACCGAAAATCCCGTCACGGCCGATCCTTTTCCTTTCGTCGTGTCGCGCCAGATTAGAACTCTAACCCCGATCGGGCGGGGGAGCCATGGCATCCCGCCGGTTCTTCGCGCTTGGCGCGCACAGGACATGCTTTCGCCGGGGCGACCGGGCAGCTATGGCGCGCGCATGGTGACCGATATCGTTCCCGACAGCCAGCACCGCGGCCTCATCGCCGCCTTGCCGCAGGGCCTGCGCAACTATGCGCTGCTCGCCCGGTTCGACCGGCCGATCGGCTGGTGGCTGCTGTTCTGGCCCTGTGCCTGGGGCGTGCTGCTTGCCGGCGGGGTCAGCGCGATGTCGGGCGCGCGCTGGGATCTGATCGTCTGGCTGCTGGCTGGCGCCGTCGCCATGCGCGGGGCGGGCTGCGTCTACAACGACATCGTCGATGCCGATCTCGACCGGCAGGTCGCGCGCACCGCCGCGCGCCCGGTCGCAAGCGGGGCGGTGAGCAAGCGCGCGGCGTGGATCTGGCTGCTGGCGCTCTGTCTCGTCGGGCTCGCGGTCCTGCTGCAACTGCGCTGGCAGGCGCAACTCGTGGCGCTCGCCAGCGTGGCCCCGGTGGCCGCCTATCCCTTCATGAAGCGGATCACCTGGTGGCCGCAGGCCTGGCTCGGGCTGGTGTTCAGTTGGGGCGCGCTGGTCGGTTGGGCCGCGCTCAGGAGCGACGGGCTTGTGGTGCCAGCCGCGCTCTACGCCGGCTCGATCGCCTGGGTCATCGGCTACGACACGATCTATGCGCTGCAGGATCGCGAGGACGACGCGCTGGTCGGCATCCGTTCGAGCGCGCGCGCGATGGGCGCGCACGTGCGCGGCGGCGTGGCACTGTTCTATGCCGCCGCGATAGCGCTCTGGGCGCTGGCCTTCTGGCTGCTCCGTCCCGACCCGCTGGCGCTGTTGGCGCTGCTGCCCGCAGCGGTGCATCTCGGCTGGCAGGTGCTGACGCTCGATGCCGACGCAAAGGACGGCGGCGGCGACAACGCGCTCGCCCGCTTCCGCTCGAACCGCTTTGCCGGCCTGCTGGTGGCGCTGGCCTGCTGGGTCGTGGGCAACGCCTGAGGCTTCAAAGCCTGATGTTTCGGGGTGGTGTTCCTGCGCTGGAAGGCCAGGCGGCCACCGGTGCCGGCAATCCGCTTGCCCGCGCAAAAACCTGAAGCTAAGTTCAGCCTGAGTAATACGGAACGGGCGACGGAATGGACCGGGACGACCTTATTTCCATCGGCGTGCTGGCCAAGCGCACCGGCCTCGCGGTGTCGGCGATCCGCTTCTACGAGGGCAAGGGCCTGCTCACCTCGCTGCGCACCGGGGGCAACCAGCGGCGCTTCCTGCGCTCGGACATCCGCCGGCTGAGCTTCATCCTGATCGCGCAGCGCCTCGGCCTGGGTCTGCCCGAGATCGAGCGGGCGCTGGCGACGCTGCCGCAGGGGCGCACGCCGACGCTGTCCGACTGGCAGCGCATCAGCCGCTCGCTGCGCGGCGAGCTTGACGCGCGCATCAACCTGCTGACCCGCACCCGCGCCAAGCTTGACGAATGCATCGGCTGCGGCTGCCTCAGCCTGCCGCGCTGCCAGCTCACCAACAAGGACGACCGCGCCGGCGCGGCCGGGCCGGGGCCGCGGTTCGTGCTCGATTGATCACTCCGCCGCGAGCAGCTCCTCGGCGCCGCCGAGGTCGACGCTGACCAGGCGCGAGACGCCCTTTTCGACCATGGTGACGCCGAACAGGCGGTGCATGCGGCTCATCGTCACGGCGTTGTGGGTGACGATGAGGTAGCGCGTGTCGGTCTCGGCGACCATGGCGTCGAGCAGGTCGCAGAAGCGCTCGATATTGGCGTCGTCGAGCGGCGCATCGACTTCGTCGAGCACGCAGATCGGTGCGGGGTTGGTGAGGAACAGCGCGAAGATCAGCGCCACCGCGGTCAGCGCCTGCTCGCCGCCCGAAAGCAGCGTCAGCGACTGCAGCCGCTTGCCCGGCGGCTGGGCGTAGATCTCCAGCCCCGCCTCTAGCGGGTCGTCTGAATCGACCAGCGCGAGATGCGCCTGGCCGCCTTCGAACAGGCGCGTGAACAGCCGGCGGAAATGCGTGTCGACCGCCTCGAAGGCGGCGCGCAGCCGCTCGCGCCCCTCGCGGTTGAGGCTGCCGATCGAGCCGCGCAGGCGGTGCACCGCCTCGGTCAGTTCAGCCTGCTCGGCGAGGCTCGTCGCGTGGCGCCCCTCGGCCTCGGCAAGCTCGTCGGCGGCGACGAGATTGACCGGCCCGATCCGCTCGCGCTCCGTGGTCAGACGGTCCATCGTCGCCGATTCCTCGGTCGTGTCGGCGACGTCGGCGGATTCGAAGGCGAAGCGGCCGGGCAGCAGCGGCGGCGGGCACTGGAAGCGCTCGCCCGAGATGCGCCCCATCTCGATCCGGCGCTGCTCCTCGTTCTCGGCCCGCGCGGCGGCGCCGGCGCGCACCTCGCGCGCGGTGGCGAGCGCCTCGGCGATCGCGCCCAGCGCCGCGTCGGCCTCCCGCGCGGCCTCGGTCGCGGCGGCGAACGTTTCCTCGGTAAGCGCAAGCTCGCCGGAAAGGCGGGTGCGCACCGCGTCGCCGGCCTCGATCTCGCGCATCAGGGCCGCCGGCTTGGCGGCGACCACGGCGCGCTCCTCCTCGATTTCGTCGAGCCGGCGCGCCATCTCGGCGAGGCGGGCGGCGGCGTCGCCGGCGCGCGCCTGCCAGCCCGTCATGTCGGCGCGCTGCGCGGCGGCGCGCTCGCGCGCCACGGCGAGCGACTGGTCGTGCGCCGAAAGCGTTGCCGTCGCCGTCTGAAGCGCCTGCCGTGCCGCCTGGTGCCGGGCCTGCGCGGCCGCCAGCGCGGCGCGGCCGGCCTGCGGATCGGGCAGCGCCGCGCGGCGCGCCTCGGCCTCGGCGCGCTCGGCCTCGCCCTGCCTGCGCTGCTCGGCGAGATCGGCGGCGGCGGCGGTGAGCTCGGCGAGCCGCGCGGCGAGGCGGGCGCGGGCGTCCTCGGCCTGATCGACGGCGCGCAGGGCGGCGCGCTCGGCGTCGGCGGCGCCGGCCAGCGCGCGTTCGGCGGCGACGATCCCGGTCTGAAGGCCGCCAAGCTCGGCCTGCACGCGGCCTTGCAGCGCTTCGGCTGCCGCCGCCGCGCCGCGCTTGCCGGGCAGTTCGGCCTCCAGCTCGACCAGCCGGTTCTCCGCTTCCAGCCGCGCCGCTTCCGCCGCGCCCTCGCCGAAGGCGACGAAGCCGTCCCAGCGGCGCAGCCGGCCGCCCAGCGTCACCAGCCATTCGCCGGGGGCGAGCGCGCGGCCGTCGTCCTCCTCGGCGACATGCACCAGCGCCAACCGCGCGGCCAGCTCGGGCGGGCATTCGCGGACATGCGCGGAAAGCCCGCCGGCAACCGGCGCGGGTGCCGCGGCGCCGGTCCAGAAGCGTCCTTCCGCGCCCGCGGGGGCCGGGCCCAGCGCGGTCCGGGCGTCGCGGCCGAGCACCGCGGCCAATGCGCGCTCATAGCCCGGCGCGACGCGGACGCGATCGATCGCCTGAGGCAGCCCGTGCTTGGCCCTGGCCTGCTTCTCGCGCGCCTCGCGGTCGCGCAGCAGCGCGGCGTGCTCGCGCTCGATGCCGGCAAGTTCGGCCCGGGCGGCGGCGAGCGCGCTGGCAGCGGCGTCGCGCGCGCTCTGCAGCTCCGCCTTGCGTGCTTGCCGCGCGTCCAGATCGGCGCGCGCCTCGGCGAGCGCGGCGGCGGCGGCATCGCGCCGGGCGAGAGCCTCGCGCACCGCCGTTTCCGGGTCGCCCTGCTGCGCCAGCGCGGCCCGCTGCGCCTGCTGGCGCGCCGCCTGCTGATCCAGCCGTTCGAGCCGCGCGGCGGCGGCGGCCAGCTCCGCCTCGGCGACGCGCCATTCGGCCTCGACTCCCGCCTGCGCGGCGGTGGCCTGCGCCAGCGCCAGTTCGGCCTGCTGGGCGGCGCACTCCGCCTTGGCGAGCCCGGCGGCAAGCGCGGGGCGCCTTGCCTCGTCCTCGGCCAGCCGGGCCTCGCCGGCGGTCAGTTCGCGTTCCAGGGCGGCGAGGGCATCGGCAGCGTCCTGCGTCAGCCGGCCGGCATCGCTGCGATCCTGCTCCAGCCGCGTGCGCTGACGCTCGAGATCGGCCAGCCGCTGCTCGGCCGCTTCGAGCTGGCTGGTTAGCGTCGCCATGCGGTGCCCATGCGCGCTGGCATCGTCGCGCCGGTCGGCGAGGGTGTCGCGCGCCTCGGCGAGGGCCCGTGCGGCCAGAGCCTGCGCGTCCTGCGCCGCCTTGACCGCGCCCTGCGCCTGCCCGACGCGCGCCTCGGCCGCCTGCGCCTCGGCCCGCGCCGCGTCGGCCGCTTCGGCGGCGTCGCGCCAGCGCGCGAAGATCAGCCGCGCCTCGGCCAGCTTGATCCTGTCGGACAGCGCGCGGTAGCGCTCGGCCGCGCGTGCCTGGCGCCGCAGCGTGGCGATCTGCGCGTCGAGCCCGGTCATCAGGTCTTCCAGCCGGGCGAGGTTGGCCTCGGTGGCGCGCAGCTTCTGCTCGGCATCCTTGCGCCGCACGTGGAGGCCGGAGATGCCGGCCGCCTCTTCCAGCATCAGCCGCCGCTCGCCGGGCTTGGCCGCGATCACCGCGGCGATGCGGCCCTGGCTGACGAGCGCCGGCGAATGCGCGCCGGTCGCCGCGTCGGCGAAGATCAGCGCCACGTCCTTGGCGCGCACGTCGCGGCCGTTGAGGCGGTAGGCGCTGCCCGCGCCGCGCTCGATACGGCGGACGACTTCCAGCTCCTCCCGATCGGCGCTTTCGGCGAAGAGCACCACTTCGGCGAAGTCGCGCGGCGGGCGCTGGGCGGTGCCGGCGAAGATCACGTCCTCCATGCCGCCGCCGCGCATCGACTTGGCCGAGCTTTCGCCCATGACCCAGCGGATGGCTTCGAGCAGGTTGGACTTGCCGCAGCCGTTGGGGCCGACGACGCCGGTCAGGCCCGGCTCGATGCGCAGTTCGGCAGGCTCGACGAAGCTCTTGAAACCGCTGAGCTTGAGTCGCCTGATGCGCATCGGGGGCCTAAGCTGTCATGCCTAGCGGGCGCCCCGCCGTTCGAGTTCGGCCTTGAGTTCGGGCCAGGCGTTGTGCTCGGACCGGGTGCCGTTGATGAAGAAAGTCGGCGTGCCGGTGATCTCGTACTTGGCGCCGCCTTCCTGCGTCTGCCGGGCCAGCTCGGTCGCCCGCTTCGTGTCGGTGAGGCAGGCCGTCGCCTTGTCGGCGGCGATGCCGCGCGAGGTGATGAACTGGTCCATGCCCGAGGCCTGGGCCAGCGAGACGAAGCTTGCCGGCGGCTTCTGCGCCGAGATTGCCTGTACCTTGGCGTCGCCCGCTGCCTGCAGATTCTGGAACATATTGGGTTGCCAGGCCCAGAACTGCTCGGCCAGCCCCGGCACCGTCTCGGGGGCGCCGCAGGTCACCAGCAGCACCGCCGGCATGTCCAGCGCGTTGAGCATGAACAGGCGCAGCTCGTAGCTCACCCGGCCGCTGGCGACGAAATTGTCGCGCAGCTCCGCCGCGCCCTTTTCCGAGAACTCGGCGCAGTGCGAGCAGCTCAGCGCGCCGAATTCGAGTAGCTTGATCGGCGCTTCGGGGTTGCCCATGAGATAGCCGCCCTCGGGCGTCGTGGCCACGACCTCCGCCCAGTTCTTGCCCTCCGGCGGGGCGACCTTGGCGATCGGCTCGGCGCTGGCCGCTTCCCCGCCGTCGCCGCCCTTCGAGCAGGCGGCGAGGCCGAGCGCTAGCGGGGCGAGGGCGAGAGTCAGGGCGATGCGGCGAAAGGGGGGGCGATTCATGGTCGGTCCTCGTCGATGATGCGAAAAGCTAGCCGAACGGCCGGGGGGTTAGAAGGCAAGCGCGTCTCTGGCTGCCGATATCTCCACAACAATCGGCGTCAGAACCGTGCGTCGAGCTGCGTGTTCAGGCTGGGCCAGTCGTGCGTGCCGGCAAGCAGCACGTCGTTCAGCAGGAAGCTGGGCGTGCCCTGGACGCCAAGCTCCTGCGCCTGTGCGGTCTGCGCCGCGAGGCGCCTGGCCATGGCTTCGTCGGCCAGGCAGCGGTCGATGGTCGGGCGGCTGTAGCCGCGCTGCTCCATCATCGCATAGAAGCCGAAGTCGGCGGCGATGGCGCGGAACCGAGCGGGGTTGGGGCCGCTGGTCCAGCGCGCGCGCTGTCCCTCGCTGGCGCTGGCCGCCCGGCCGATCCACTTGGCCTGACTCTGCAGGAACAGGTTATGGTTGGCGAAGAAGCGCGAAGGCTGGCCGCAGTTGGTCAGCATCGCCACGGTCATGTCGATGGGATCGCGCACGAGGTGGCGCACCTCCACCTGGACCTTGCCCGGCTGGATGTAGCCGAGGCGCAGCGCCGTTTCGGACTGCTGCTGGAAATGCGCGCAGTGCGTGCAGGTGTAGCTGACGTACTCGACCAGCTTCACCGGCGCGCCGGGATTGCCCAGCAGGTGCGTTCCCTCGGGGGATACCGCAACCGCCGCCAGCCAGTTGCCGTGGGGCGCGGGCCGGGTCGCGGCGGCGGTGAGCAGGGCGGCTGCCGCGAGCGCGGCCAGGCGGATCAGTCGCATCGTCACTTCGGCTCCTCGCTTTGTGCTCCCAGGCTGCGTGCCAGCGATTCGAGCACGGCGCGCAGTTCCGGATCGCCGATGTCGCGCAGCGAATCGCCAAGCTCCATCGGAATGGGTTTCAGCGAAGGCGGCGCCGTCGCCGGGGTCTGGGGCGACGGAGGCTTCACCTCGCCCTGCCGGAGCTTCACCCTGGCCACCGCCTTGTAGCCGAAAAAGCGGTTCACCCGCTCGATGATCTCGGGGATCACGTGCTGGATGATCGGCGCGTGGGCCGGCACGACGACGAGCTGGAGGATGCCCTCGCTCTTCTCGCCGGGCGGAAACCGGATCGCCTCGGGCGCGCAGACGCGGGCGTGGCGCGGGCCGACGATCTCGGGCCAGCGGCTGACGACGCTCGACTGGACGAAGCCGAAGCGGCGGAAGGCGGTGCGGCCGATATCCGGCATCAGGTCGGAAATGGCGCGCGCCTGCCCGCCGCGGGGGCGCTCGTAGCGGCGCTGCCCCCGGCTCCTGCCGGAGTCGTTGCCGGATTTGTTGCCGGATTTGTCCTGGCGATCCCGTTCCATTGCGTCCGGCCCAATGCCATAGCGCGGCGATGGACGCCAGTTCGGACACCGTCGCGGCCGCATTGCTTGATTGGTACGACCGCAACGCGCGCGTGCTGCCCTGGCGCGCGCCGCCGGGCACGCCCGCGCCGGACCCCTATCGCGTCTGGCTGTCCGAGGTCATGCTGCAGCAGACCACGGTGGCGGCGGTGAAGGATTACTTCGCCGCCTTCACCGCGCGCTGGCCGACCGTCGCCGATCTCGCCGCGGCCGAGGATGCGGAGGTCATGGCCGCCTGGGCCGGGCTCGGCTATTATGCGCGGGCGCGCAACCTGCTCGCCTGCGCGCGCGCCGTTGCCGACAATGGCGGCGTGTTTCCCGACAGCGAGGAGGGGTTGCGCGCGCTTCCCGGCCTCGGCGCTTATACCGCCGCGGCGGTGGCGGCGATCGCCTTCGGCCGGCGGGCGGTGGTGGTCGACGCCAATGTCGAGCGCGTCGTCGCCCGGCTCTTCGCCATCGCCGCGCCGCTGCCGGCGGCCCGGCCGGCGATTCGCGCGGCCACCGACGGCATAACCCCGGCCGAACGCACCGGCGATTTCGCCCAGGCGATGATGGACCTGGGTGCGACGGTCTGCACCGCGCGCGCGCCGCGCTGCCTGCTCTGCCCGCTCTCGTTCGCCTGCGCCGGCCGGCGCGGGGGACAGCCGGAGCGGTTTCCGGTGAAGGCGCCCAAGGCGGAAAGGCCGCTGCGCCGGGGGCGGGCCTTCTGGATCGCGCGCAACGGCCGGGTCTGGCTCGTCCGGCGCGCGGGCAGGGGCATGCTTGGCGGTATGCGCGCGCTGCCCGACGACGGCTGGAGCGCGCGCGGCGATGGCACCGGCGCGGGGCCGATGCCCGGTCCCTGGACCGCTGCCGGGGTGGTCCGGCACGGCTTCACCCATTTTTCGCTGGAGCTGCACTTGGCGCTGTATTCGGGAGACGATTGGGCTAGCCTGCCGCACCGGAAGGCCGAGGACCTCGGCGAGTGGTGGCCGCTCGACCGGCTGGAACAGGCGGGCCTGCCGACGCTTTTCGCCAAGGCGGTGCGGCTGGCGCTCGCCGCACAGGGAGAAGGAATGCGATGAAGGATGTCTTGTCCGCGCGCGCCGGTTGCAGGAAGGCGCTGCCGGAGACCTGCTCGTGAACGGCGCGAACCCCCTTGGCATCTTCTTTGTCGGCAGCCGCATGGACCGGGCCGACCATATCCGCTGCAATCCCGATCTGCTCGCGGCGGCGATGACGCCTTCGGCGCGGCTGCTGCGGCTCGACGGCCTCGATCCGGTGATCTCGGCCGAGGGCGGGCTCGCATGGGGCAGCCTCGCCGAGGTGAACGGAGAGACCGAGCTGGTCTTCCTCGGCCGCCAGGACGGGCAGGCCTGCTTCGCGTCCGTGCCGGCGGCGGGCAGCATGGCCCCGGCCAACCCCGCGCTGTGGCAGGCGGTCGCCACGCTTCCCGCCGATGAGCTGGCGACGTACGGCGGCGCCCGTTCGCTGGTCGACTGGCACGCGCGCCATCGCTTCTGTTCGCGCTGCGGCCAGCCGACACGGCCCGCCAAGGGCGGCTGGCAGCGCAACTGCATGAACGAGGCCTGCGGCGCCGAGCATTTTCCGCGAGTCGATCCCGTCACGATCATGCTGGTCGAGCACGAGGGCAATCTCCTGCTGGGCCGGCAGCCGCGCTTTCCCGCGGGCAACTATTCGGCGCTCGCCGGCTTTCTCGAGCCCGGCGAGGCGATCGAGGAGGCGGTCGCGCGCGAGGTGCAGGAGGAAGCCGGCATCACCGTGCGCGATGTCACCTATGTCGGGAGCCAGCCCTGGCCGTTTCCGTCCTCGCTGATGATCGGCTGCCACGCCTTTGCCGACGACCCGGATTTGACCATCGACCGGACCGAACTGGAGGACGCGCGCTGGTTCACCCGCGCCGAAGTGGAAGATGCGGTGCAGGCGAGCGACCGGAACGAGAGCGGCGTGGCCTTTCGCTGCCCGTCGCGCACCGCCGTCGCCAACGTGCTGCTGCGCTGGTGGATCGCGCGGCGATAGAGGCCGATTCCGCTCCGCTGAATCGGGGTGCGGCACTGGCCCGCGTGGCCCGCGCTCAGACGAGTCCCAGCTTCGCCAGTTCGCCGACCAGCTTCGCCGGCAGCACCTCGCCCTCGGCGGCGTGGCCGGCGATGTCGGGCGGTGCGTCCTGGCCGGCGAGGTAGCGCCAGCCCTGATGCGCGCGCCTGGGCGTGGGGCGTACCGGGATCAGCTTCGGCTCCAGCCTGATCCACCAGCGCCCGTCCTCGCGCTGGCTGAAGCCGAGCAGGGGCGAGCGGCCGATGATCGTGTGCTGGTGGATCCAGTAGAGCGATCCGCCCACCATCTCCTCGTGCCGTTTCGGCAGGTAGCGCGTGGAGGTGCGGGCCTCGCCCTCGTGGCTTTCCAGCCAGGCGCGCAGGCTGGCGGCGCTTTCGGCGCCATAGGCGATCTTGGTCATGTGGAGCGGCATCAGCCGACGATCCCGCTGACGGTGGCGAGGCCGAGGAAGACGAGGAAGCCCATCGAATCGGTGGTCATCGTCACGAAGATCGACGAGGCGATGGCCGGGTCCGCGCCCAGCCGTTCCAGCGTCAGCGGCACGAAGACGCCGGCCAGGCCGGCGATCAGGATGTTGGCCATCATCGCCGCCGCGATCACCGCGCCAAGCGCGGGGTTCTGGAAGATCACGCTCACGGCCACCCCGATCACCACCGCCACGGTGCTGCCGTTGAGCAGCGCGATGGTGATCTCGCGCCGCACGGCGCGCCAGGCGTTGGTTGCGACGAGCTGGTTGGTGGCGAGCGCGCGCACCGTCACCGCCAGCGTCTGCGTGCCGGCGTTGCCGCCGATGCCGGCGACGATCGGCATCAGCGTCGCGAGCGCGACCATCTGCGCGATGGTGCCCTCGAACACCGAGATGATGAACGAGGCCAGCGTGGCGGTCAGCAGGTTGGCGATCAGCCAGCGCACGCGGTTCCGGTAGGAATCGCGGATGGGCTCGTTGATGTCGCCCTCGCCGGCGCCGGACAGCAGCAGCACGTCCTCGCTCGCTTCCTCCTGGATGATGTGGACGATGTCGTCGACGGTGATCTGGCCGACGAGGCGCCCGTCCGCGTCGACCACCGCGGCGGAGATCAGCGCGTATTTCTGGAAGCGCAGCGCCACCTCTTCCTGGTCCATCGTCACCGGGATCAGCGTCTGGTCGCGCTTCATCACGTCGGAAAGCGGCACGTTGCGCGGGCTGCGCAGGATCCACGAGAGCAGGCAGGTGCCGATCGGGTGATGGCGCGCGTCGACGATGAACACTTCCCAGAATTCGGTGGCGTGCCGCTTGTCGTCGCGCAGGTAGGCGATGAGGTCGCCCACCGTCATGTGTTCGGGCATCGCGACGAAATCGCGGCTCATCAGGCGGCCGGCCGATTCCTCGGGATAGGACAGCGCCGTCTCGATCGCGGCGCGGTCCTCGGGCTCCAGCTCGGCGAGGACGGCCTGCTGGTCGGCCTCGTCGAGGTCCTCGATCATCGCCACGGCGTCGTCGGTTTCGAGCTGCTCGGCGATCTCGGCGATGATGCCGGCCGGCAGTTCGTCGACGATCTGCTCGCGGACGTGGTCGTTGAGTTCGGCGAAAACCTCGACGCTCATCTGGTCGTTGATCGCGCGGGCCAGCGGCAGGCGCTGGTGCTCCTCGACCAGTTCGAACAGATCGGCGATGTCGGCCGGGTGCAGCGGCTCGACCAGGTCGTAGACGGTGTCGGTCTCGCCTGCCTCCAGCGCGTCCTGGACGCGGCGGACGAAATCGGGCTTCAGCCGGTTCTCCTCGTCGAGGCTGTCGCTCGCGCGCGCTTCGGACGCCTGGGCGGCGTCTTCCAGCACGGCGTCTTCGAGATCCTCGGGAGTCATTGCGGACGGTCTAGCCGCGGAGAAGCCAAAATCAACTTGCGCGTGAGTCCGCAACTGGCACGTGACTTTGAGAAGCGGGCCCCTATATCGGCGCGAAACCCGAGGAGACGACCATGGCCGACGAATATCTCACGCTGACTCTCGACACCGGCAACGGCGCCGGCGGCGACGTCAGGATCAAGCTGCGCTCCGATCTCGCGCCCGGCCATGTCGCGCGGATCAAGGAGCTGGTGGGCGAAGGCTTCTACGACGGCATCAAGTTCCACCGCGTCATCCCCGGCTTCATGGCGCAAGGCGGCTGCCCGCAGGGCACCGGCATGGGCGGCTCGGAAAAGCCCGATCTCCAGGCCGAATTCAACGACGAGCCGCACGTGCGCGGCGTCTGCTCGATGGCGCGCACCAGCTATCCGCATTCGGCCAACAGCCAGTTCTTCATCTGCTTCGACGACGCGCGCTTCCTTGACAAGCAGTACACCGTCTGGGGCCAGGTCGAGGACGGCATGGAGCATGTCGACGCCCTGCCCAAGGGCGAGCCGCCGCGCGAGCCGGGCAAGATCGTCAAGGCGACGGTCAGCGAAGGGTAGCTCCCTTAACCAGAGTTCCCCACGCCCCTTCCGCTTGCGGGAGGGGCGCCAGGGCGGCCCTACAGCCCCGCCTTGGTGATCCATTCGTGGAAGATCTTCACCGGCCGCGATTCGAGATCGCGCGGGCGGCAGATGAACCAGTAGCTGTAGGGGCTTTCCACGTCGACGTCGAACAGCCGCGCCAGCCGCCCGTCCTGCGCGCGGTTGAAGTGGTCGTCGTGCATGATGGCGATGCCCAGGCCCTGCGCGGCGGCCTCGAGGATGAGCTGCCCCGAATCGAAATGGTCGATCGCGGCCGGCTGCAGCCCGGTCAGGCCCATCGCCGCCTTCCAGGCATCGAAGCTTTCGGGCAGGTCGTGGTGGATCAGGAACGTCTGCCGCGCCAGCTTCTGCGCGTCGGGCTTGTCCCCGATCTCGGCCGCGAGCGCGGGGGAGGTGATCGCGTAGACGTGGTTGTAGTCGAGCCGCACCGCATGGAGCGACGGGTCCGGCTCCTTCGACATGATGATCGCGGCGTCGAGCGTGTCGCCCACGCGCGTGTCGGAATGCGGGCTGGTATCGATGTCGATGTGCAGGCGCGGGTGCAGCTTGCGCAGATCGGGCAGGCGGGGGAACAGCCGCTGGCCGCCGAACAGCGACGGCACGCCCAGGTGCAGGCGCAGCACGCGGCCGGGGTCGATCTGCGATTCGACCGCGTCGGCCAGTTCCTCCAGCTTGGGCGAGACCGCGTTGTAGAAGGCCTGGCCGTCGTCGGTCAGCTTCATCGCCTGGTGCTGGCGGGTGAACAGCCGCTTGCCGGTGAACTCCTCCAGCGCCGCCACCCGCCGCGACAGCGCCGAGGGCGACAGGCCCAGCTCGGACGCGGCCGCCTTGGCCGAGCCGAGCCGGACGACGCGAACGAACGCTTCGAGAGCGCGCAGAGGG
>JBAYPJ010000086.1:0-13095 GCA_041677785.1 Novosphingobium sp.
GAAGATCCATCGAATAGGCTCGAACCATGCCGGCTGGCCTCCTGCCCAGCGCCCATGATGAATCACATCCAACCGCAATTGGGAATCCCCCAATCGAGTCAAGGCAATGTCATCGCGCTCTAGTACATCCGCATGACTCGTTGTCGTGTCGAAGTCGAACGCCGCCGCCAGCGCTAACTTGCCGAATTCGGCGCACTTTCAGTCGCAGTCAGAATTTTCGGGCCAGAGACGGGCGACGATTGCTCGTGGTTTTTCCGGCCGCACAGAGACCGATCTGACTGCACCGGAATATTTGGATCCCCGTGAGGCCCGCGGAACTGCGGGGCTTTTTCCTCAGCCTGAGGGGGAAACCCTTCTACATCAATTACTTGATTGTCTGGTGCGGTCGAGAAGACTCGAACTTCCACGGGCTTTCGCCCACAACGACCTCAACGTTGCGCGTCTACCAATTCCGCCACGACCGCTAAATCTTCAGGCCACGCGGCGCGGCCCGAGGGGGGTAGGAGCGCGCCCTTAGCAAAGGGGATCGGCGGCTGCAAGCGGGGATCAGCGGCTTTCGTGGCCGCCTTGCCTGCGGCGCCTGCGGCCTGCGCTTCCGCCCCTGTCGGCGGTTTCGCTGGCCGGCTCAGCCGGGCTTCCAGCCGATCTCGGCGATACGCGCGGACTTGGGAACGTCGGTTACCGCTTCGTTGACCGTGGTGCTCTCACCGGGGGCCAGCGTGCGCTTGGGTGGGGCAACTTCGTAAGTGGCGACGATCTGTTCGCGGGTGTCGCGCAGCACGATCAGGATCGTGGGCACCGCGCGGCGCGTCTGGCCGACGTTGGTGATCGTTCCGCTGGCGCCGAAGAACTCGGTGCCGTTGGGCAGCGTGCGGCGGTCCTGCCGGTTGGGCGGAAAGTCGAGCACGAGGTCGGGCTGTGCCTGGGCGAACGTCGTCCGGGCGAGCGGCATCCAGTCGGGCAGGCCGAAGCGTGCCACCGCGGCGACGGCGCCGAGGGCGACGAGCGCGAAGAGTACCGCCGCGATCGTCCACATGCGCAGAAGGTTGCGTCGCGGGCGGAACGGGGGCTCGTAGTCGAAGCTCGATCGCCCGGCGTCGATCTGGGTATCGTCGTCGTCGGCATAAACCCGCGGGGGCTCGTCGGGGATGGGCGGCAGCGGTGGTTCCGGCTCCGTGACCGGTTCGATGGCGGGCTCCGATTCCGGTTCCGCCGTCTCCGGCGGGGACCAGCTCGGCGCTTCCGCCGGAGACGGCAGGACCGGTTCCGGCGGCAGAGGCGCTGGGGGTGGCGGAGGAGCGGTCGGCGATGTCGCGGCGGCGGCTGCGGCCACCGCCTGGGCCGACGCACCCTCCTGGAACCAGCTATGGCGGCACTTGGCGCAGCGGACGGTCCGTCCGTCCACGCCGATTGCGCTGTCCGGAACGACGTAGCGGGTCGCACAGGCGGGGCACGCAATGATCATGGCGTATCGTTAAACATGTTAAGCATCGGTGCGACAAGGCTCTGGCCGGTGGATGGCGGGTGCATTGGCCTTTTTTCCACATGCATTGGCCTGTATAGGCCTCGCCAGACATTCAAGACCGATTGAAACCACGCAATGAATCAGGCTGCCGATGGCGAAATCATCCATTTCGACAATGTCGGCCTGCGCTATGGCACCGACAGGGAAGTGCTGAGCGACGTTTCCTTCACGCTCTTTCCGGGCAGCTTCTATTTCCTCACCGGCACCAGCGGCGCGGGCAAGACCTCGTTGCTGAAGCTGCTTTATCTGGCGCAGCGCCCTTCGCGCGGGATGATCCGCATGTTCGGGGCCGACGCGATCACGCTCCCGCGCGAGCGGCTGCCGGCGTTGCGCAGGCGGCTGGGGGTTGTCTTCCAGGACTTCCGGCTGGTCCCGCACCTGTCCGCCTTCGACAACGTGGCGCTGCCGCTGCGGGTGGCGGGCGTCCCCGAGCGCGACATCGTCAAGCCGGTCGCCGACATGCTCGAATGGGTCGGCCTGGGCGACCGTATGCCGGCGCGCCCGGCGACGCTATCGGGCGGAGAGCAGCAGCGCGTCGCCATCGCCCGCGCGGTGATCGGCCGGCCCGACATCCTCGTGGCCGACGAGCCCACCGGCAACGTCGATCCGGACATGGCGGTCAAGCTGCTGCGGCTGTTCGAGGCGCTCAACCGGCTGGGCACGACGGTGGTGGTCGCCACGCACGACGTGCACCTGCTGCAGAAGGTGCCGGATTGCCTGATCATGCGGCTGGACAAGGGGCGGCTGTCCGATCCCACCGGGGCGCTGCGCTATCCGCCGCGCCGAAGGATGGCGCCGGCGCCCGGCGAGCAGGGCGAGGCGGAGGCCGGGAACGGACTGTGAAGGACGAGGGCGTGGCGGGGGCGGCGACAGCAACGATGCCGTGGTGGAGCCGGCGGCGCGGCGCGAACATGCGCGAGGCGGAACTCGTGCCGCAGACGCGGCTGTCCGGCCCGATGCCCTGGGTGATCGCGATCATGGTGGCGCTCACCGTCATCGCCTCGGCGGCCGGGCTGGCGCTGCATAACGCGGCGGCGGCGGCTTCGGCCGAACTGCGCGGCGGCGTCACCGTGCAGATCGTCGAGGCGCTGCCGGAGAAGCGCGCGCGCGAGGCGCAGGCGGCGGTGCGGCGGCTGGGCGAGATGCCGGAGGTAGGGGCCGTGCGGCTGGTGCCCGAGCAGGAACTCGGCAGCCTGATCGAGCCCTGGCTGGGAAGCGAGCCCGATGCCGTCGATGCCGAGGCTGTCCCCGTTCCGGCGCTGATCGATGCACGGATCGCCGGCGAAGTGACCGGGGCGCGGCTGGCAGCGATCCAGCGCGCGCTTGCCGATGTCGCCCCGTCCGCGCGGGTCGACGCCCAGTCGACCTGGCTCAAGCCGGTGCTCGACGCGATCGAATCGCTGCAATGGCTGGCGATCGCGCTGGTCGCGCTGCTGGCGCTGGCGCTGGCGGCGGCGGTATTGCTGTCGGTGCGCTCGGCGTTGGGGACCAACCGCGATACGATCGAGGTCGTCCACCTGCTGGGTGGCACCGATGCCCAGATCGCCCGGGTGTTCGTGCGGGCCACCGCGCTGGAGGCCGCCGTCGGCGGGCTGCTGGGCATGCTGCTGGCCGTCGTCGTCGTCCTGTTCCTCGCCCGCCGCTTCGGTTCGCTCGGCGCGGGCATGGTCGATCAGGGAGCGCTCGACTGGCTTGACTGGGCGATGCTGGGGCTGGTGCCGGTGGTCGCGGTGCTGCTGGCGATGCTGACGGCGCGCCTGACAGTCATGCGCAGCCTGCGCAAGATCCTGTAGCGCGATGATCCGGCGCATCCTTTCCCTGGTGCTGCTCGTGTGGCTGATCGGCTTTGTCTGGTTCGCCGTCGCCCTGCCGGAGCCGCACGAGGACGGCCGGAGCGACGCGGTGGTGGTGCTGACCGGCGGCGGCGGGCGCATCGGCCGCGGGATCGAGGCGCTGGAGAAGGGTTGGGCGAAGCGTCTGCTCGTCTCCGGCGTCGACCGCGAGGTGCGCCCGCGCGAGTTCGAGGCCGAGCACAAGGTTCCGCCGGCGCTGATGGCCTGCTGCGTGACGCTGGGCTTCCAGTCGGTCGACACGCGATCCAACGCCAGCGAGACCGCGCGCTGGATCGCCGACAACAGGTTCCGCTCGGTCCGGCTGGTGACGACCGACTGGCATATGCGCCGCGCCGCGATGGAACTGGGCGCCGCCTTGCCGGGCGACGTCGTATTGATCCTGGACGCTGTACCTTCGCAGCCGAGCCTGCGTATCCTGTTCCTCGAATACAACAAGCTGCTTGCGCGCGCGCTGCAGCGGTTGGCGGGCTGGTGATGGGGCGGATCGCCGATGTCCTGCGTAGCCTGGTGTTCTATGCGGTGTTCTACGGCGGCACCGTACTCTATGTGCTGGCCGCGCTCGCCGCCCTCGGTTTGGGGCGCGAGGCTTTCGCCGCGGTGGTGGATGGCTGGTCGCGGTTCCACCGCGCCTGCGTCACCGCGCTGCTCGGCATCCGCGTCGTTGTCGAGGGCGATGTGCCGCGCGAGGGCGTGCTGGTCGCTCTGAAGCACGAGAGCTTCTTCGAGGCGATCGACTTGCCCAACCTGCTCGAGCGCCCCGCGATCATCGCCAAGGCGGAGCTGCTGCACATTCCGCTCTGGGGTCGTGCGGCGGGGCTCTACGGGGTCGTCCCGGTCGAGCGCGACCAGGGCGCGCGGGCGCTGCGGGGGATGCTGGCAGCCGCACGCGGCCTCGTCGCCCATGGGCGGGTGCTGGCGATCTTTCCCGAAGGTACGCGCGTGCCGCATGGCTGTCGACCGGCGTTGCAGGCGGGTTTCGCGGGGCACTACAAACTGCTTGGCCTGCCGGTGGTGCCGGTCGCGGTGGATAGCGGCCCGTGCTATCACCGCCGCTGGAAGCGCCGCGGCACGATCACGATCCGGGTGGGCGAGACGATCCCCCCGGCCTGCCGCGCGAGGAGATCGAGGCGAGGGTTGCGGGGGCGATCAACGCGCTGAACGCCGGGCGGGGGTGAACCGCGTCAGGATTTCTGATGATCGCCGCGCCCGAAGTCGGGCCGCGCGTCGTCCTGGCCTTCGGCGATGATCGAGCGGCGGATGGCGCGGGTGCGGGTGAATTGCTCGAACAGCATGTCACCATCACCGGTGCGGATCGCGCGTTGCAGCGCGGTCAGATCCTCGGTGAACCGCTGGAGCATTTCCAGCACCGCGTCCTTGTTCGACAGGAACACGTCGCGCCACATCGTCGGGTCGGAAGCGGCGATACGGGTGAAATCGCGGAAGCCGCCGGCCGAATACTTGATCACCTCGCTCTGGGTCACTTCCTCGAGGTCGGAGGCGGTGCCGACGATCGTGTAGGCGATCAGGTGCGGCAGGTGGCTGGTGACGGCCAGCACGCGATCGTGGTGCTGCGCGTCCATGATCTCGACATTGGCGCCCAGCGCTTCCCAGAACTCGACCAGGCTCGAAAGCAGCAGCAGGTTGCTCTTCTCGGGCGGCGTGATGATGCACCAGCGGTTGCGGAACAGCGTGGCGAAGCCCGCGTCGGGACCGGAGTTCTCGGTGCCGGCGACCGGGTGCGCGGGGATGATGGCATGGTCGGGCAGCGCTTCGCGCAGCGCCCGGGCGATCATCCGCTTGCTCGAACCCACGTCGCTGACGAGTGCGTCGGCGGGCAGTGCGCCGGCGATGGCGCGCGCGGCCTCGCCCATTGCGCCCGGCGGCACGCAGAAGATGACCAGGTCGGCTTCGCGCACCGCCTCGGCAGCGGTTTCGCAGATATCGTCGGCCAGGCCGCGTTCGGCGGCCCGGCGGCGCGTGGCGGGGTCCTGGTCGTAGCCGGTGGTGCGGGCGTCGGGCAGGTTTTCGCGTACCGCGAGGCCGATCGAGCCGCCCAGCAGGCCGAGGCCGATGATGGCGATGCGCCTAAAGGACATGGAGCCTCCAGCTCATTTCGCCGCCTCCGCCATTTCGCGCAGGCCGGCAGCGATCGCGTCCATCTGCGCGGCGGTGCCGATGGTGATCCGCAGGGCCTGCGGCAGCCCCTGGTTGGGCAGCCAGCGGGTAATATAGCCACGTTCGGCCAGACCCTCGAAGGCGGCCTCGGCGCTCAGCGCGCCTTCGAACAGCACCAGCACGAAATTGGCCTGGCTCGGCAGCGGCCGCAGGCCGTGGTTGCCCATCGCCTCGATCGCCGCGGCGAAGCGCGCGCGCTCGGTCGCGTTGTGCCGGCGCGAATGCGTGACGAAGTCCTGATCGGCAAGTCCGGCAAGCGCCATGGCCTGGCCGGTGGAGGAGACGTTGAACGGCCCGCGGATGCGGTTGAGCGTATCGACGATGCCGGCCGCGCCGGTGCCCCAGCCGATGCGTTCTCCGGCAAGGCCGTAGATCTTGGAGAACGTGCGCGTGACCAGCACGTTGCCGTGCGCCGCGGCCAGCGCGAGCGCGCCGTCCTCGTCCTCGGGCGCGACGTATTCGCCATAGGCCTGGTCGACGACCAGCAGCACGTCGGCCGGCAGCCCGGCGTGCAGCCGCGCGATTTCTCCGCGCGGCAGGAAGCTGCCGGTGGGATTGTTCGGGTTCGCGACGAAGACCACGCGCGTCCGCTCGCTCACCAGCGGCAGGATCGTGTCGACGTCGCTGCCGTAGTCGGTGTCGGGCGCAATCACCGGCGTTGCGCCGCAGCGGCGCGCGGCGATGTCATAGACCGAGAAGCCGTAGCGCACGTAGATCACCTCGTCGCCCGGCCCGGCATAGCCCTGCGCGGCGAGATGGAGCAGCTCGTCCGAGCCGGTGCCGCAGACGATCAGCGCCGGGTCGATGCCGTGCAGATCGCCCAGCGCGGCGCGCAGCGCCTTGCTGTCCGGATCGGGATAGCGCGCGGGCGCCAGCGCATCGGCCCTTGCCGCCAGCGCGCGCGGGCTGGTGCCGAGCGGATTCTCGTTGGCGGAAAGCTTGATCAGCGGCCGTCCGTCCTTGCCGGTGGACTTGCCGGGGACATAGGCGTGGATCGCGGCGATCCAGGGCTTGGGCTGGGGAGCGGCCATGGCCGCGCTTTAGGGCGAGTGGGGGGCAGGGGGCAAGCGGCTTCCCACGTTCAAAACGGTGCTTCCCGCCGCTGGACAGTCGCGTCGCCCCGGCGAAAGCCGGGCCCGGGGGCCTCATCGCTGGAACCTGGCGCCGAAGAGGCCCGGGGTTACGGGTCGAGCCTGGGACGACGGCCCGCATTGACACCGCCGCAGCCCTCCCCCAATTCGCAGAGCGAATGGCCACCGCTGCAACCATCGCCGCCAGCCAGGTGCTGGAACTCGCCGAACCGCTGCCGCTCGATTGCGGACAGCGGCTGGAAGGGGTGCGCGTGGCCTACGAGGCCTATGGCACGCTCTCACCGGAGCGCGACAACGTCGTTCTGATCGCGCATGCCACCACCGGCGACCAGCACGTCGCCAGTCCGCACCCGATCACCGGCAAGCCCGGCTGGTGGGACCGCATGGTCGGCCCGGGCAAGCCGATCGACACCGATCGCTTCTACGTCCTGTGCGCCAACGTGCTCGGCGGATGCATGGGCTCGACCGGGCCGGGCAGCCTTGCGCCTGACGGCAGGCCCTATGCCATGCGCTTTCCGGTCATCACCGTCCGCGACATGGTGCGCGCGCAAGTGGCGCTGCTGGAGGCGCTGGGGATCGAGCGGCTCTATTGCGTGGTTGGCGGCTCGATGGGCGGGATGCAGGCGCTGAGCCTCGTCGCCAACTGGCCGCACCTGCCCGAGCGCGTGCTGGTGATCGCCGCCACCGCGACGATGCCGGCGCAGAACATCGCTTTCCAGGAAGTCGGCCGGCAGGCGGTGATGGCCGATCCGAACTGGCAGGAAGGCAATTATTACGGCACCGGCAAATCGCCCGACTCCGGCCTGGCGGTCGCGCGCATGGCGGCGCACATCACCTACCTGTCGGAAGCGAGTCTGACCGAGAAGTTCGGCCGCCGCCTGCAGGACCGCGCCTCCAAGACATTCGGCTTCGACGCAGACTTCCAGGTGGAAAGCTACCTGCGTCACCAGGGGGCGAGCTTCATCAACCGCTTCGACGCCAACAGCTATCTCTACATCACCCGCGCGATGAGCTATTTCGATCTGGCCGAGGAGCATGGCGGCCGGTTGGCCGACGCCTTCGCGCGGACCGACGCCCGCTTCTGCGTCGTCAGCTTCGACACCGACTGGCTCTATCCGACCGAGCTGTCGCGCAAGCTGGTCCACGCGCTCAACGCCGCCGCCGCGCCGGTGAGCTTCGTTGAGCTGTCCGCACCCTTCGGCCACGACAGCTTCCTGCTCGACGTGCCGGCGCTCGACCGGGTGGTCGCCGGGTTCCTCAGTCGGTGAGCCGGCCCGCCGCCAACTTGCCGCCCGCCAGCCTGCGCCCCGACCTGGCGCTGATCGCCGGCCACGTCGCGCCCGGCTCGCGCGTGCTCGATGTCGGCTGCGGCGATGGCGCGCTGCTCCAGGCGCTGCGCGACGAGCGGGGCTGCAACGTCCACGGCATGGAGATCGACCCTGCCAACGTCGCCGAATGCGTGGAAAAGGGCCTGTCGGTGATCCAGGGGGACGCCGACAAGGACCTGGCCTTCTATCCCGACGATGCGTTCGATTATGCGATCCTGAGCCAGACGCTGCAGACGACGATGCGGCCCGACAAGGTGATGGAGGAACTGCTGCGCATCGGCCGTCGCGCTTTCGTCAGCTTCCCCAATTTCGCGCATTGGCGCGTGCGCCTGTCGCTGCTGTGGCGCGGGCAGATGCCGGTGACGCGGCTGCTGCCGGTCGCCTGGTACGAGACGCCCAACATCCATCACCTGACCGTCGCCGACTTCCGCGCCTTCGTGACTCAGCGGGGGATCAGGGTGGAGGACGCCTGGTACCTTTCGGGCGACCGCCTGCGCGGCACCAGCGTCGCCAACTTCCGCGCCGAGCACGCGATCTTCCTGCTGTCGCGGTAGAGCAGGCTCAGCGCGTTCCCTCGTTCACCAACAGCACGCTGTCACGGCGTGCCAGCGCCCAGAGGCTGAGGCCGGCGGCGCGGGCGCGGGCGACAGCCATCTCGGTCGGCAGCGAGACCGTGACCAGCGCGGTCGCGCCGGCGCGTACGGCCTTCTCGACGATTTCATAGCTGCAGCGCGCGGTCGAAAGCACGAAACCGGGAGACAGCGGCGCGCCGGCCCGCGCCATCGCGCCCACCAGCTTGTCGAGCGCGTTGTGCCGACCGACGTCCTCGCGCAGGCAGCCGATCGCGCCGGCGGTATCGACCCAGGCGGCGGCATGGGCGGCGCCCGTCGCCTGCTGCAGCAGCTGGCGGGATTCGAGTGTCGCCAGCGCCGCGAAGATCGCCTGCGGCGCCAGCGCCGCGTGCGGGATGACCGCCGGCAGCGGTCTGCCCAGCGCCTCCAGGTTCTCGATGCCGCACAGGCCGCAGCTCGATTCGGCGACGCGGGCGCGCACCCGGTCGGTAAGCTGTTCGATCCCCAGGCCCGCAAGCGTGGCGCGCACGATCCAGCCGTGTTCGACTTCGGCGATGGCAAGGTCGGTCAGATCTGCGGGCCTGCCCGCCAGACCTTCGGTGAGCGCGAAGCCCAGCGCGAAGTCGGCGAGGTCGGCCGGCGTCGCCATCATCACCGCATAGGACAGCCCGTTGAATTCGAGCGCGACGGGCGCCTCGGGCACCCAGTCGCGCGTGACGGCGACGCGGTTTCCGTCGGGCAGGACCGAAACCGCGTCCGCCATCGCCGGTCAGCCCAGCTTGAGCCCGTGGTAGGCGGCCAGCTTGTTGCCGTCCGGGTCGCGCAGGTAGGCGCCGAACGCGCCGCGCGCCTGCGGCTTGGGTTCGGGCTGGCCTTCGCAGGCGCCGCCGTTGGCGAGACCGGCGGCGTGCCAGGCCGCGACCTGCTCGTCGCTGTCGGCCTCGAACAGGATGGTGCCGCCGTTGGCGTGCGTCGCCGGATTGCCGTCGCGCGCCGGGCCGATCGCGAAGTTCGGCCCGCCGGGCAGCGGGTACATGATCATCGGGTATTCCTTGGGCGCGGCCGATGGCGGCAGACCCAGCGCGGCGAAAGTCGCGTCGTAGAAGGCCCGGGCCTTTTCCAGATCGTTGCAGCCCAGCCGCAGGTTGAGGAGCTTCATCGCAGCGGTCTCCTTATTGGCCCATCGGGAACATGGCGCACAGCTTGTTGCCGTCGGGGTCGCGCAGATAGGCAAGGTACAGCTTGGCAAAACCCAGGTCGCGCACGCCCGGCGGGTCTTCGCAGGTGCTGCCGCCGGCGGCGACGCCGGCCGAATGCCAGGCTGCGGCCTGCTCGGGGCTGCCCATCGCGAAGCCGATCGTGCCGCCGTTGGCGTGGGTCGCCGGCTCGCCGTTGATCGGGGCCGTCACCATGAAGTTGCTGCCATTGTGGGTATAGGCCAGGCGCGTGCCCATATCCATGCCCGGGTTTCCGCCGATCGCGCCGAAAAGCGCGTCGTAGAAGGTCTTGGATTTCTGGAGGTCGTTGCTGCCGACGACGACATGGGTGAACATCAAGGCATCTCCCGTTCTCGTGGTGTGATGGTGGAATGGGCGCTTCTCCACCGCCCGGCTGCCGGGGTCAATCGCTCATTGCCGCGCAGCCGGGCGGCATGGACGATTCGCTTGGCTGCACGATGGAACCAATCGGTTTTCCACCCGATTTAGCCGGTCGGGAGAGGCGCGCCGGGTGGACGGGGCGCACCCGCTTGGGCATTACGATCGGCATGTGGCAGTTGCATCAATTCCCCCTGTGTCCATTCAGCCGCAAGGTCCGCCTGCTGATGAGCGAGAAGGGGATGGGTTACGAGCTCTGGCGCGAGAATCCCTGGGAAGGCCGCGACGAGTTCCTGGCCATGAACCCCGCAGGCCGCACCCCGGTGCTGCACGATCCGGCCCGGGGCATCACGCTGGCCGACAGCCGGGCGATCTGCGAATATTTCGAGGAAACGGTCGATCGCAATCCGATGATCAACGGCACCGCGGTCAACCGCGCGGAAATCCGCCGGCTGGTGGCGCTGTTCGACGAGAACTTCTATGGCGACGTCACCGCGCCGCTGCTGCATGAGCGGATGAAGAAGCGGCTGGTCTATCGCCAGTCACCCGATTCCCGCATGCTGCGCGAGGCGATGAAGCTGGCGCACGAGCATCTCTATTATATCGACTACCTGATCGACCATCGCCCCTGGCTGGCCGGGGCGACGATGAGTCTGGCCGATCTGGCGGCGGCGGCGCAGATTTCGGTGGCGGACTATCTCGGCGGTATCGACTGGTCGGCGCACGAGCAGACGCGCGGCTGGTATTCGGTGTTCAAGAGCCGTCCCAGCTTCCGCCCGCTGCTGTCCGAGCGGATGGAGGTGATCCAGCCCCCCAGCCATTATGCCGACGTGAACGCCTGACCTCAGCCCGCTGATGCCTTGATGCCGAAACGGCCCTGCTTGCGATAGTGCACCAGCCAGCGGTCGAGGAACAGGCCGAGCGGGCGGGGGCTGACGCCCAGCGCCTTCAGCCCCGGCAGCGTGCCGCCGGCAACGTTGCCCGCCTTGAGCAGGGCGTATTGATCGGCGGTAATCGGCGCGCCGGGCAGGAAGCCGAAGGCGGCGATGGCACGGCCCGCGAAGTCGGGCAGCTCGATCAGCCAGCGCGAGCGGCCCTGCGCGGCGGCGATGCGGCGGTTGAGTTCGATCATCGTCAGCACTTCGGGGCCGGCGATCTCGTAGGTCTTGCCGCCGTGCTTCGCCGGGGCCGCCAGCGCCGCCGCGACGGCCTCGGTCGCATCGCCGACGAACAGCGGCTGCAGCTTTGCCTCGGGCGCGAACACCGGCAGCGCGGGCAGGGCCGCGATCAGCCGGGCGAACATGTTGATGAAGTTGTCGTCGGGGCCAAACAGGATCGCGGGTCGCAGGATCGTCGCCCCCGGGAAGGCGGCGCGCACCGCCTCCTCGCCCTCCGCCTTGGTCCGGGCATAATCGACGCGCGATTCGGCGTCTGCGCCGATGGCCGAGATGTGGACGAAAGCGCCGGCGCCCGCGGCCTTCGCCGCTTCGGCGATGCGCCCGGCGCCGCGGCCCTGCAGCGCGTCGAGGTTGCCGGCAAAGGCGCCGACGAGGTTGACCACCGCATCCGCCCCGGCGACCACGGCCGCGACGCTGCGGGCCTGGGTCACGTCGCAGCGGACGAACTGCACCTGGCCGAGATTGGCGAGCGGCTTCAGCGAAAAGGCGCGCTCGGGCCGCCGGCTGGCGATGCGCAGGCGCGCGCCGCGCGCCAGCAGTTCCTGCGCCAGATGCTTGCCGAAGAAGCCGCTGCCGCCGATCACGGTGACGAGCTTGCCGCGCAGTTCCTTGCCGTCGCTTGCCATGTCCTACATTTCCCGCCGATGGGCCGATGCCCCGCCGAACGCGCCCCTTGGCACATGCGGAGCCGGGCATGCAACCGGTGTTCCTGCGGCGGCAGTAGCGGCGCGGACGCACGGTCGCTACACCCACCGGATGAGCGCCTTCTACTTTGCCTTTCTTGCCGTTCTGCTCGCCGGGGTGGGCGCGCGGGACCAGGCCACGGTCGCCGCGCTGTCGGCCCGGCAGGGTTCGCGGCCGGGCGTGCTGCTGACCGGCGTGTTCATCAGCGTGGCGACCGCCGCGTTCGCCGCCTGGGCGGCCTCGTTCGTCGTGCCCTTGCTGGCGCCGCGCGCGCGCCTGGTGATGGCGGCGATCGTGCTGGCTTTCGCCGGCCTCGAATCGCTGTGGCCGTTTACCGCCCGGCGGATGGAGGAGCCGACGGCCTCACTCGGCGCGCTGGGGATCGTCGTGCTCGCGCACCAGCTTACCGACGCCGGACGGTTCCTCGTTTTCGGCCTTGCCGTCGCCATGGGCGCGCCGGTCGCCGCCGGGATCGGCGGGGCGGCCGGCGGCGCGGCCTCGCTCGCGCTCGGCTGGATGCTGCCGGCGGTGTTCGGCGGCGTGCGGCTGCAATGGGTGCGGCGCGCGCTCGGCGGGGTGATGCTGCTGGCGGGGCTGATCGTGTTCTTTGCGGCAATGACGAGCTGAGGTAGAACGGCGCCATGTCGGAGATCGAGATAGTCCTGGATGTCCCGGACAGCGAGATCGCTGCCTGGCTGCGCGACCGGCTGGCGGAAGCGCTGGCGCGCACGCCCGGCGAAATCGCGATCTGCGTACCAGGCGGCTCGACGCCGTTCCCGGTCCTGGCCGAACTGGCCCGCGCGCCGCTCGATTGGGCCCGCGTGGCCGTCTGGCCGGGGGACGATCGCATTGTTGCCGAAGATCACCCGGCCAGTAACGTCGGCCGCATCCGCGCGCTGCTGGAGCCGGCTGGCGCGCGGATCGTGCCGCTGGCCGAAGCGGTGCGGCCGCCGCATTTCGCGCTGGTCTGGCTGGGCATGGGCGCCGACGGGCATGTGGCCTCGCTGTTTCCGAACGCCGATCCGCGCGCCGACGATCCGGTGCCGGTCCGCCGCCTCACACCCGACCCGCTGCCGCCCGAGGCGCCGTTCGAC
>JBAYPJ010000087.1:0-13006 GCA_041677785.1 Novosphingobium sp.
GTTCTTCAGTTCGCGGGCACGGCGCACCGACATGGCGATGGCGACGATGAAGGCGAGGAAGCCCCCCGAAGCGGCGATCATCGCGCCGGTCTCGAATATCCTGGGCGCATAGGCGTCGTAGAAGAACATCCAGACAAAAAAGGCGTATGGTGGATAGACCGGCCAGCCGAAGACGGCGAACCAGGGCGGACCGAGCTGCGGCTGATAGTCGAGCGCCGCGGCCGTCCATTGGGTGGCGATCCAGAGCGTCGCGACGATGATCGCGAGGACGGTGACGACCTGGCCCCAGAGAATCTTGCTTGCGGGCATATTCAATCTCCTTGGAAGGGTTACAGCTCGAGCCCCCGGCCGCGGCCGAGCGACCAGTCCACGCCGCCGTCGCCACGCATGACGCCGGAGATGTGCTTGCCGATCTGGCGGTCGAGCGAGGGGGGCCAGGGGACAAGCTGGAAACTCAGGCCGTCGTCGATCATGGCGAAGCGGCCCGAGGCGAGCGTGAGGCGCTGGCGCACGGTGCCGGCGACATATTCGCCAGCCTTTGAGGGCGTGTGCGGCAGACCGATCTCGGCCGACAGGTCCTTGGCCGCCATGTCCAGTTCGCGGCGCTTCAGCCTGTCGAGCAGGCCGCGTGCGAAGACGATGCGCTGCCCCTGCCGCCGCGCCAGGCCGATGTCGGCGAGATGCTCGGCGCGCGCTTCCATCGCCGCGCGCACTTCGGTTCCGAAACCGCCGCCGAGATCGCGGCCTTCGCTCGACAGGTTGCGGCGGTCGAGCCAGGTGGCTCCCGGCGCGTGAACCTGTCCCGACAGGTCCAGGTCCGATCGCACGGCAAGCGCCATCCGCTGGCGGCCCTTGCGGTCCTCGAAGCGGCGCAGCTCGACGATCGCGCCGGGCTTGCAATCGCCGGTTGCCTCGATGTCGGGAAACTGGACATGGTGGGTGCGCCCGTCGATCCCGTCGACGATCGCGTAGGCGCGGCCGGTCAGCTCGTCATGGAGCCCGCGGTCGACCAGCTTGCCGATGACGACCTGGGCGGGATCGGGTTGGAGCACATAGCTAGCGGCACCCCGGTCCACGCCGCGGTCGCTCATCGCCTTGTGCATCCGCTTGATGATGTCGCCGCGCTCGCCCAGCTCGCGCAGCGCGGCCTGCGCATTGTCCGCCAGCGTCCACTGGCCAGGCGCGATCTCGCTGGCGAGGCGGAGTCCCTCCAGCTTGCGCAGCCGTCCGATCCGCAGCGTGTGGTCCCCGTCGGGCCGCACGCCCGGTTCGGGCGCCATGTCGATGACGCCCTCGCGGCCAAGCGTGCGCGAGAGGTCGCGGTCGATCTCGGTCCAGCGTTCGGCGTCGACCTGTCGCTCCAGCGAGGCGTGGATGTCGAGGTCGGTGCGCAGCCCCAGCTCGCGGGTGACGATCTCGCGCGCGGTGGCGCGCATTCCCTCGCCGATATAGTCGCGCGAGATAACGAGGTTCTGGCCGTCTTCGGCGACGCCGCGCACGATGACATGGACATGGGGGTTGTCGGTGTTCCAGTGCTCGACGGCCCGCCAGTCGAGGCGGGTACCGAGATCCTTTTCCATCCGCGTCATCAGCTCGCGGGTGAAGCCCTTGAGGTCGCCCATGTCGGGCGCGTCCTCGGGCGAGACGATGAAGCGGAAATGGTGCCGGTCGTTCTCGCAGCGCGCGGCGAACGCGCCCCGGTCGAGGCCCTCGGCATCAGCGCCGAACAACACGCCCTTCTCGCCGTCGCGGGTAACGCCGTCGCGTTGCAGATAGTTGAGGTGGGCCGCGAGCGAAGTGCGGCCGCCGTGGCGGACCACCCGCGCCTTGACGACGACCTGGCGCGATCGGTGGCCGAGCCGGTGCGTGGCGCGCAGGCTGGCGACGCGGCCGCGCCCGAAGGTCGAACGGCCCGACGCGACGATCCGGCCACGGCGCGAGATATAGCCCCCGGCCCGCTGCGCGGCGGCAAGCGTCTGCGCGATGATCGGCCGCGCACGTTGACTGCCACGCGAGCGGATACGGCCAGGCCGGATACGGAAATTCTCGTCGCCGCTCATGCCGCCACGCCTCGCACAGTGCGAAAAGCCAAGGCGGGAACTGAGTTTCGGATAGTGCCGCACAGTGCGGGATTTCCGCACACATTGCGCAGCAATGCCCAAAAGCCTTGAGAATCAAGGCTACGACCGGGGCGCAGGGGATTCGCACATTGCCGCCCTTTATCTTGCCCTCGCACCTTCCCTTGCAAAAGCTGAAGCCTTCTCCCCTCCGGCGCTGCGAAATGCTGCGACGGGCGGTGCCAAGGCGCGCAAACGTCGCTGCGGGCGATAAACAGGCGGCCGGACCACTGACGATCACGCGCGATCATCGTGTGATCTCGTCGGAAAGTGGGACGAACAAGCTGCCTTGGCGGAGTGCGGCGGCCTCCGCGGCGACGGCTGATGGAACGGCCGGTGCACCTTCCGAAGGTACAGTGGCAGCAATAGAAGACCCACCCGCGCGCGTCGGAAACAGCGCCGCGCGGCGCCAGGCAAGGGGATCAGGCGGCTGCGCGACTGCGAGCCGGGTGTCGTCCGAACCACCGGTGATCGACGCCAACTTCGCGATGTAGGCGCGCGTGGCTACAGGTAGCGGACGACCGCGCGAAAGATATTCGTCGGTGCGGCCAGGGCCGGCATTGTAGGCGGCTAGCATGGCGGTCACATCGCCATAGCGGTCGTACATCTCGCGCAGGTACGCCGAGCCCGCCAGGATGTTGTCGCGCGCATCGAACGGGTCGGAACCGAGCCGATAACGTGCGCGTAGACTGGCCCAGGTGGCGGGCATGATCTGCATCAGACCCATCGCCCCGACCGGCGAGACGGCGCGGAAATCGCCATTGCTCTCCGCGCGCATTACGGCCCATATCCAGCGCTCGGGGATGCCGAAGCGCTGCGCCGCCTCGGCAATGGATGCGGTATAGGGGGCGCCCACGGTGATCTCTCCAGCCGGCGCATTCTGGGCCAGCGCCGTGCCCGGCGAGGCCAGCAGTAGGATCACTAGGCCAACGATCGATCCGACTCCGCTTCGCCGCCAACCTGCCAATGTGCTCGCTCCGGTAAAGGGTGCGCGCGAAGCGCCGGCCGATGGCCACCCTTGACCTTCGTTGCGCGCACCGGCCTGTCCGGGACCGAGCGGGACGGAGGGATGAGACGGCTTCTCCGCGAACAAAGGGATGATCGAGTCATGCACAGATCAGCTCCGGTCCTGGCTGGATCGCGGGTGGCGCCATGACAGCCGGAATGTCCGCGCGTCGGCGTCCGTGCGGAACAGCTTGGGCTTGAGCCAACGCGGAAAGAGCGGGCTTTCGATCTCCATCGCGATGTAGTCGCCGGCCCGTTCGCTGGTGCGCTTGCGGGCGAAACCGACGATCGGACCGTCCGCGTCGTCGAGATGGACGCGGTAATCGGCCGCGTCCTCGGCGTCGCTCGGTTCGGCTGGAACGAGCATGATCGCTTCGTCGATCGCGAATAGCCGGATGCGGCCAGCATAGCCGTTGTCGGTCGGCTCAAAGATGTTCACGGGCATGGTCAGTCTCCTTCGGGCGTGACGGGTGAAGGCGTTGCAAAGGGGTGTTGAGGTGCAGCGGCAGAGCGCGTCCGATGACGGCTGACGCCGGCAGCGGGCCGAAGTAGCGGCCGTCCAGGCTGTCCGGGACCGCCGGATTGAGCAGCAGCAGCTCGCCGGCTTGTAGCGTGTGACAGCCTCGCCAGACCGGCAGCGGACGGCCTCGGCCGTCGCGCGCACGAGCGATGACGACGGGACGCGCGTCGATGCTCACGACGGCACCGTGTCGGCAGATGCGTTGTCCGGCCTTGGCCGCGATGTGTTTGAGCAGTGGCAGTCCGGCGGGCAGATAGCCGCGCCCGGCGAGCCAGCGCGCGAGTCTGGCGGGCGGCATGGCAGCGACCAGCGCGCCCGTAGGCGGATCGCGGTCGGGCTGGATGCGGTAGAGACCGATCGGCGCACTGGCGCTGGCGTTCCAGACGAGACGTGGACGCGGATGGACGACGGCAACGGTGGCGAACGAAATCGCGAAGCCGGACGCGGCGACAGCCGTGGCGATGACATAGCGGCGGCGCGTCATCCCTCGATCTCCCGGCGCTTGAGCCAGGCGCTATGGCGCTCCGGGGTGTAGAGTCGCGGCTGATGTCCGGCGGTGATGCGCTGGTGCACATGCCGCCAGTGATCGGGGGCGGCGTCGCACGGATCGACGCCGGCGGCCTCCACGGCGTCGATCGCGGCGAGTACCAGGCTTACCTTCGGCCAGCCTTCGATCTTGAGCAGGATATCGCCGCCCGGCCGCACGAATGGCAGCGTCGTGTAGGGCTCGTTCGCGGCCACCGCGCGCACCACGTCGAGACGCGAGACGATGGTGCCGAAGTCGTTGGACGCCCAGCGAACGAAGGCGAAAACCGCACCTGGCCGGAAACCGACGACGCGCGTTCGGCGTGTCAGGATGCGATCCTCCGCGATGCGGCCGAAGCGTATCCAGTGCTCCAGCTTCTTCTCGATCCAGGTCAACTCGACATGGGTGAGGCCGTCGCGGATGAGCGCGCGGGACGCGCCGCCGGGGCGGACGGCCGGGGGTCGGTCGTCGGTCATCGATTGTCTCCGGGGATAAGCGTCGCGATGGGCGCTGCGCGATGGCGGCGGGCGGGCCGCCGGCCGAACGGCGCCGTGTCTTCCACAGCCGCGCGCGCCGTTAGTAAGAATCCGAAGGATTCTTTTCTATTAGGATAGTTAGAGAGGGGCCGGTTCCGCGCGGTTTTCTGCGGGTTTTCGGGAGAGAAGTGTTCCCGATAGTCCGAATTCCGCGTTCCTGATCGTCCGACTCCGGGCGTTCCTGATCGTCCGTGTCTCATGGCCGGTTCTCCACAGGCTTGAGACCGACGCGGCGCATGGCGGCATCGAACGGATCGACCGGAATCGGCGTGAAATTCAGCCGGTCGCGGCCGAGCGCATGTTCAAGGGCGAGGATGTAACCGGGGAGCGGCTGGCGGGCGACGATGGCGCGTAAGTCAAACGCAAAGCGGCGAAGCGGCGAGAGCACGCCCGACTTGAGATGAAGGTGCGGGACGTCGAAGCTCCAGCCACCCGTCTGCCGCCCGCCATGCTTGCGCACGATGCGGTAGAGCCAGCGTTCAAGGCCGCCGGTCAGGTCGAAATAGGCGCGGTCGATGGTCAACACGAGCGCGCGATCGAGAACGCCGGCATAGAACCAGTCGGGGAGGATCAGTTCAATGCCCAGCGCACGGCCGTTGCCATCCGCCAGTTCGCGCCACTCGTTGATCCATGAGAAGCGATGGCGCCGGCGCTGATGCTCCTGGCGGATCGAGGTGGCGACAGTGGTGGATTGGAGACGGTCAAGCGCCGCCTTCAACCGCTCATAGCTCGCCTTACCCGTGCCGCGCCGGGTGAATGCCAGTATCTCGTGGGGCGTCGTCATCATCAGCCGCGAGGTCGGCCGCCCTGCATCCCGCGCGGAAACGAGCTGACTGGCGGCCCAGATGAGCACGTCGGCATCCCAGATCGTCGCCATGCCATGCTCGGGGACGGCCTCGACCGAGATCCATGTCGCGCCCATGCGAAAATCGATCGGCGCGTGCCGTCTGGTCTTGGCCAGGCTGAAGAAAGGCCAGGACATCAGGTCCTGAGCGTCGCGCGCGGCAAGGTCGCCAGGGACGGACCGGAACAGCTCAAGCTGCGTCCGCTCTGCGCTGGTGCGGCCGGAATGGGGACGTGCAGGCTGCATGGGTCTGTCAGCGCCGGACACAATCGGTGGGCAGTCGCTTGGCGGGATGGACCACGCCGGTACCAGTGTCGGAGGTCGAGCGACGGGTGCCCAGCGCAGCCCAGGCTTCAAGGTCGTCGATCGCATAGACGATGCGACCGCCGAGCTTGCGAAACACCGGCCCGGTGCCGAAGCAGCGGTGCTTTTCCAGCGTCCGGGCCGACAGGCCAAGGTGGATCGCCGCATCGGGCGTCTTGAGGTAGCGCGGCGTGGTCACGGCCACAGGTTCGGTCATGATGATCCTCCTGGTGATGGCCGGCACCCGGAAGGAAGGCCGGCGGTCAGGAGGCGATGATGGCGAAATGACCGCTGTCTGAAGAAGGGACATCGCCGATGGGCGTGAAAACGTCCCCTCAGCCGCCACGCAGCAAGCGGACATAGCCGCCGTCGCGCAGCTCGACGGCTTCAGCGATCCAGCGGCGGACGCGTTTGCGTTCCCTGCTTTCAACCCAGTCTGCGGCGCTGTAGCGACGAACCTTCTGGTGAATTAGCGATGTGGCCAGCTCCCGCTGCGTGGCACCCGCCTGCAGGCCGTCGAGCACCTGCAGCAGCGTGAGCAGGTGCAGGCGTCGAAAGGGTGGCGGCCGCAATGTCGGCGGTCCCGCCGCCATGCCGTTGAGCCGGCGGCAAAGCCGCTCGGCTGTGGCAAGACGCGCGAACGGATCGGCCTCAATCGGCAGCATCATTGCCAATGGGCCGTCCAGCGCGCCCGCGATCCAGACGTGCTCATCGCCGTCGGAATCGGCGAGAATGACGTGCAGATATTTTCCGATCCGCATTCGCGCGCGGATTGTGCCGAGCTGCTTTTCGTCGATGGTCCGTGTCGCGCCGATGTCGACCGGCGCCGGGGCCAGGACAATATTCGTCGGCGAAAGGTCCGGTCGAGCGACCGCCAGCTTGGGATCGAAGGCCGCCGCCGGTTCCGCATGGAAGCTGATGCCCCAGCGCCGCACCAGCCCAGTGGTGGCGTCGTCAGCGGTGATTGTGCCGCGCTTCACGCGCCGCAGCGCGCGGGTGTAGTCGGCACGGTAGGCCGGGTTGCGGCTGAGATAGCCGAGGGCGATGTCGGAATATGCAAGCGCATCGCTCCCGGCTTCGTCCGGGGGTGCGCGCCAGTCCCTCTCAGGCGGCATACGCCCCTCCCAAGCATGGCCCTCTGCGGAGCGCGAAGAGAGATGTTCTCCGGGCAGCCTGTCGCGGGGAAGTTCCGTTGCGCGCTCCGACACATAGCGGAATTAAGACAGCGGCAGAGGAGAATGCCGGCGCGGGGCGCGGATTTGATGGATTGGATCAGGTCCGCAAATAGTGGCAATAACCACTCTCACACATCCAGCGAGCGCGAGCGAGGTGACTGTCATAGACGGTCTTCGCGCGGTCCGGGTCGGCGGCCGGGTCTAGGCCGAAGATGATGCGAACCGCCTCCTGCCAGTCGGCCTTTTCCTCGGCTGCATCGAGCAACCGCCAATAGGTATGATGGTGGCGTTCGTCGTAAGGCGTGACGTGGGGCGCGTCAGGGGCGTGATCGTCGAAGGCGGTTATTCCCATCGCTTACCTCTTTGCCTCGACCCCGATCCAGGCTTGTGCAGATTCACCAAACATACACCGTAGTGGACCGAAGCAATCCTCCCGCATTCGCTATCGCAACATGATGATTTGCGGATAACTCGGTCGCGCGTTTATCCATCGTCTGGGGCGTCTCGCCGGTGATAAATGCACACAGTCGTGGTGGACGAACCTAATGGACGCCAACACAGCAAAGATCGTTTACATACTATAGTTGATAAACTCAAAGTATGTAAATCACGATTCTGCAGCGCATGGATATGCGCAAATTGGTTGGCCGAAATTTCGCGCGTTTGCGCCGAGACAGGGGGCTGACCCAGGAAGAGGTGGAAGCGCGGTCCGGCTTCAGTCAGCAATATCTGAGCAGCCTCGAACGCGGCAAAAGGAATCCAACAGTCATCACACTGTACGAATTGGCCCAGGCTCTCGGCGTGAGTCATGTCGAATTGGTGCAACCCGACGATCAGGCATGATCGCCGTTTGTCATATCGTTGTGAGCCATTCAGAACATTAAAACGCGAGCCGGGCGAACGCCCGGCGAGCTCGTCCGCTTCAACCGGCGCGCGGGCCTTGGGCCGCGCGCCGGCTGCCGCCCGGCATGCGCGTCGGTAGCCTGTGCAGTTGGGGAAGCCGTAGGGCCGGAACCGACCCTACGGCGTCGCGATCAGGCGGACTTGAGGCGCTGCATCCCTTCTGCCAGTGTCCAGAGCGCCCGGTTGAGCGTCACATTCTGGTCGATGCCGTTGATCGGCCGCGAGCGGCTACGACGAATGCGCCCCTCGGCATTGCGCTTGCGGCCCTGCAAGCCGCCCCGAATGACATTCTCCTGAATGACGTTGAATGTGGTCCAGAGGCTCGGGTCCATATCCTCGCGGCGGCGCGGCTCGATGATCTGTTCGGGCCGGATCGGGCTTTCGTCCTCGCCATAGCGGGCGACCAAGCTGACTTCACCCAGCAACCGCTGCTCGTCGCCGGAAAGCTGGATTTGCTTCATGCCTTCGCTGGCGTCGATCAGACGCGGGAAGTCCTCCGCGACCGTATAGACGCCCTCGATAATGTCATGCTGGATATTGCCCTTGTGCGGCACACGGACTTCCTCAAACCGCTCGCCCGCGATCATGCTGTTGGTGCAGACGAAACGCAGCATCCCGGCGAACATCTGATAGGCGCTGGTGCCGTCATGGCTGTTGACGATAATGACCTCGGCGGCCTCGGGCTTGCCGATGCCGTCATCCCGGCGCAGACGGAGCATGTGCTTGGCGTGGCCGTGGCGGCTGCCATCGCGGGGGACCGACTGGACGGCGAAGAACGGGAACCAGCTCTCCCGGCGCAGCCCTTCCACGATGTCGATGGTGGGGACATAGACATAGCGCTGCGAACGGCTGTCATGCGCTTCGTTGGCGAAGATTGACGGAACGTGGTGATAGAGCGCCTCATTGTCGAGCGGCTCGCGCCCGCTGATCTGATGGGCATTGCGACCGAACCGAGTGGCGAGATGGTGGATGCTCATGGGCCTTTCCTTCCTTGGCTTGGGTTTCCGCGCGAGCGGTACTGCCGCGCTGAAACCCTGCCCGTCGGCGAGACCGGGGGTGCAACCGGAGTGGGCGGCTTCGCGGGGAACCGGCTGCACGGAACGCGCTCGCGCGTGAAGGAAGCTGGGCGGAAGCCGCTCCGAAGGGCGCTGGGGGCAGCGCCCCAAGCAACCCGACGATCGGCGCCGGGCCAAATGGCCCGTCCATCTTGTCATCGTCACCCACAAGAACAGCAAGAAGGCGCCCCGCCGTCGGCGGGGCGCCGTGCGGGTGCGCCGGTCAGCGCGACCAGATGAGCTGGTGCTTGCCGTCGTCGGTCTCGGTCAGCGAGGCGTAGATCGGAGCCGGGAAGCTGGGATCGTCGATCTTGGCCGAAAGATAGTCGCGGCCCTCGCGGCTGGTTTTCTTCCAAGCGGCGCCTATTTCGAACTCGGTCTCGCCGGCATAGACGCGGTACTCCGGTGCCTTGTCGCTATCCTTCTCGACGGGCCGGATCTGGATCGGCTGCGAGAGGGTCAGGGTTTCGAGTTTTCCCACGAAGCGGTTGTCCTGGGCGGTGAAGGTTCCGATGATCGCCATTGTTCATTCCTTTCCTATCGGGTCGCCCCATGCGACCGCGATGGCGTCTCGAAGGCGGGGACCGAGACGCACCCGCACCGCTTGCGGCCGCAACGCAGTGAAGGTTTGGCGGCGAACGGCTTTTTTGCTTCGCGCTGCAAAGCCCGGTCACGGGCGGCGGAAAAAAGCCGTTCAACGCCTTTGCGGAAGGGCGGACGGATTCTGCCAGAGCTGCCATCCAAGCGGGCGTGGGCGACGATCGAAAGCCCCCTGAACTCGTGTAATCGGCGCCTACCGATCATCCCAGCGACAGTATCGCGGTGATGCCTCTTGAAAAATGTTCCTATTATGTTCCATCCTGCTACTTTCCGAATCGAGGGTTGGCGTATGAGCGTGATGATCCGCGGCGAGGACCGCATGAGGCTGAGAGTGATGGGCGACATAGAGGCGGAACTGGCCGTGCCGCGTTGCGATGCCGGGCGCTGCTGGATCAGCGTCTCCGATGGCACATTGATTGAAGCCGCCTATGGCGACGATGAAGCGTGCCGGTTTATGGTCAGCAAGGAAGGGGCGGGCATCACGCGCATCCAGCGCGACGGTGCCGGTGATGTGCTGCGCCTCGACTGGCGAGTGGAATGGGTGACGGTGGCACCGGCCTTTAACGCGGCCCGCGCGATGACACATGGCGAGATCATGCCGGTACTGCCTGGTCTCTTTGGCTAGAACCCTGTTTGCGCGAGCCGGGCATGAGCCCGGCGAGCACCGCTGTTTTTCGTATGTCGCAAGTGCGGCCGCGCCCGTGAGGGTGCGGCCGCGAATTATCCGGCTCAATCTGAATGGAAAGGCCGGGGCCGCTGACGCCACCCCGGCCCGTTATCTATTCGGCAGCAATCGAATAGGCATCCTCCACTTCCATGACTTCGGGCTGCTCCGCCTCATCACCTTCCGGCTTCGACTCAATGGTCCGCAGGGAGGCAGGCAACCATCCGGTTCCGACGACAAGCTGCTCTGCCGCGTCGGCCATGTCCGCCTTCTTCATCGGTGCGATGCGCTCGGCGGCTTCCGGGGAAACGGCCTCGCTCACGGCCTGCGCGATATGCGCCTTGGTCACGCGCCCGAAATAGCTGCGGGCGGTCGGCTCCCAAGCGGTGGTCATGTCGAGGTTCACGGCCTGCGCCAGCCGCTCCGCCGCCTCAATGCGTCCGGTGGAACGCTCCCACGGCACCTTCACCGCATTGACGGTAAGCGACACGCAATGCGCCAGAAGCTCGGTGCGGCTGTCGTTGTCCAGTCCGGCGAGGAAGGGCCACAGGTCCGCCGCCTCGCTTGGAAGCTGCGCGCCCCATTGGTCGTGCCGTGCCGCCAGCGCCTCGCCCGCCTTGCTGTCCGCGATGCCCTCGGCATGAATGCCGAGTTCTTCGCTCTTGGCGGTGATTTCGAGGCAGGACTTGCCGAACCCGTGATAGAATAGGTCCAGCACCAGCGCATGGGTCAGCGCGATCATTGCCATGCCGGGCTGCTCGCCAAGGGCCAGACGCAGGGCCATTGTCCGATGGGCGGTGAGGTCATGAATGAGCGTATCGGAAATGGGCTTGGCCGCATCGGCATCCTCCACGTCTTCCTCGTCCGCATCCTCGTTCTCAACGGCTTCGCCGTCTTCGGGCTCGATACCGTCGCTTTCGTCCTCCGCTTCCGGCTGCGGTTCATCCTCGGCCCGCACATAACCGCGCTCGATCTTCGCATTGCCATCGGAACCGAGTGACACGAACACGCCGCCACGCGCGACGATCGCAGGGTCGTAGGCCGAACGCTTGGCGCTGATCGCGTCGATCTCGTCGCTCAACGCCTGCGCCTTTGCGGCCACCTCATGGGGCATGTCGTCGTAAGAGTCATAGCCTTCGATCAGGGCGTCATGCGCTTCCGCCGCTTCCGAAAACCGCGCTTCGTCCTCATCCGGCAAGGTGATGGGCTGCGGATAATGACGCCGCATTCCATGCCCGTGCGGAAAGTCGATGCTCGCCTCGGCCCATTTCCAGCCCTCGGCCAGAGTGCCGCTGGCGATCTCGCGCAGCTTCTCGGTAACGAGCATGTCGAGCAAGCCCGCATCCTCGAAGAAACCGCCGTCATCCTCGGTAAACAGGTCGCGGATGATCGTGCCGCCCGCCTCGACATAGGCGTCCGCGCCGATGAACACAGCCCGCCGGTCGTCCGCCGGAACATTGCTGGCGGTGAGGTCACGCCGGATGATCCACGGTTCCTTGTTCCATGACAGATTGTCGAACACCTGCTCCTGCCGGTCATGGTCGTCGGTGATGGCGAACGCCGCCAACTGGTCGAGCGTAATCCCGTCCTGCCGGTAGATGTTCATCAGCTTCGGGCTGACCGCACAGAGCCGCAACCGCCGTTTGACGATCTCGGGCGAGACGCCGAACCGCGCGCCGATTTCCTCCGCGCCCCATCCCTTGTCGCGGGACAGTTCATGGAACCGCTCGAACTGGTCGGCGGGGTGCATGTTCTCGCGCGTGACGTTCTCGTCCAGCGAGACTTCGGACGGGTCATTCTCGGTATCGAGCCAGCAGCGGACAAGGTGGTTCTTCCTGATCTCCTTGCGCTTCGCGCGAAGCAGATAGGCCAGCCTACGGCCTTCGCCAGCAGTGACGAGATAGGCGCCGGTCGGGTGTTCCCCCTTCATCTCGGGTTCCACGACAAGGTTCTGGATCAGCCCCTTGTGCGCGATGGATGCGGCCAGCGCTTCGATTGTGGCCTCGCTATGCGGCACCTTGCGGGCATTGTTGGGCGACTTCTTGAGCTTGTTCAGCGGCACATGGATGATGCGGCTGTCCTGTTCGGCCTGCTCGGTCGTCCCGGTTTCGATGGTATCGGTCATCTTCCTTACTCCTTGGGTTTCCGCGCAGTGGGAAGCACCGCGCTGAAACCCTGCCCGTCGGCGAGACCGGGGGTGCAACCGGAGGGGCGGCTTCGCGGGGAACCGGCTGCACAAAGCCGAAGGCGAAGGAAGCTGGGCGGAAGCCGATCCGAAGGACGCCAGGGGCAGCGCCCCAAGCACCGCGCCGTTCACGGCGCCACCAGGTAGGCACCGGCTATTGCTCGGCGTGCTCACGCTGTCCGCTAGGCGATCGTCACGCGGATGCGCCGAAACCCGTCAGGGGTTCGGTCGGAGCGCAGCGTAGATAGAGCGCCGGTCCCGAAGGGAAGCACCGGGTGACTCAGTCAGGGAAGGCGAGGTCCATCGCGATATTCGCCACGCCACGCCAGAACCACTCAATCTTTGCCGATTTTCTGGAGACAATGTGGAGACAACAGCCTTCGCAGCGGGCTTTGTCTCCAGCGAAGGAGGGTGCGCCGTAGCGCTAATTCGCTGATTTTCTTTGGAAAACTGGAGCGGGCGAAGGGATTCGAACCCTCGACCCCAACCTTGGCAAGGTTGTGCTCTACCCCTGAGCTACGCCCGCTCTGGCGGCCGGAAGGAGAAGGTCGTTGCGATCTCCCCGGCGGGTGA
>JBAYPJ010000088.1:0-12963 GCA_041677785.1 Novosphingobium sp.
ATCACGCCCGTGCTCGGCGTGGTGCCCGCCGATATCCAGATCACCCCCAATCCCACCGAGGTCGCCCAGTGGTTCGAAGCGCCGGCCAGCTTCCTGCTCGATCCGGCGAACCAGAGGCAGCAATGGGTCGACTGGGAGGGCATGCAGCGGCCCTACTACGAGATTCCCTGGCGCGAGCACCAGATATGGGGGATCACCGCGGCGATCCTCGTCAATCTCTCGCGCCGGCTGCGCTGGCATGGCTGACACGCTGCGCGCAGGGGTGCAGGCCCGCCGTGCCGGTTTGATTCACGCGCAATCCTTCGCGGCGCCGCGCCTATGCGCGAATGGAAACCAGAACCGCGCATGACCACGCCCCGCCTTCCGCCGGCCCCCTGGACGCAGCGGGCCGACCTTGCCGCGCTGATCGCCGCGCTCGGCGTCGGCAACGCGCGCTATGTCGGCGGCGCGGTGCGCGACACGCTGCTCGACATCGGCGTCAAGGACGTCGACCTCGCCACCGTGCTCGAACCGGAAACGGTCATCGCCCGGCTCGACGCCGCCGGCATCCGCAGCGTGCCGACCGGCATCGATCACGGCACCGTCACCGCCGTGCTGCGCGGCGGCCCGGTCGAGATCACCACGCTGCGCCGCGACGTCGCCACCGACGGGCGCCGCGCCACGGTGGCTTTCGCCACCGACTGGCGCGAGGACGCGGCGCGGCGCGACTTCACGATCAACGCGCTCTACGCCGATCCGGTCACGCGCGAGATCTTCGATTATTTCGGCGGTCTGGACGATCTCGCCCAGCGCCGCGTGCGCTTCATCGGCGATGCGCGCGAGCGCATCCGCGAAGATCATCTGCGCATCCTGCGCTATTTCCGGTTCCAAGCCAGGTTCGGCTCACAACCCGCTGATCTGGTATCCGAAAGTGCCTGCACGGAACTTGCCGCGACGCTCAAGGGCCTGTCGCGCGAGCGCATCGGCATGGAAATGCTCAACCTGCTGGGACTGGACGATCCCGCACCGACCGTGACGCGCATGGCCGACCTTGGCGTGCTGGCCGTGGTTCTCCCCGAGGCCGACCCGCAGTCCCTCGCCAGGCTGGTGGCCGAGGAACGGCGCCAGGGCGTCGCGCCCGACCCGATCCGCCGCCTCGCCGCGCTGCTGCCGCCCGATCCGTCGCTCGCCGAACAGGTCGCCGCGCGCTTCCGTCTTTCGGGCGCGCAGCGCAAGCGGCTGGCGACGGCTGCGGCGCGCGAGACCGGACCTGACGATCCGCGCGCGCTCGCCTACCGCCTCGGCCGCGCGGAGGCGCTCGACCGGCTGCTGCTGGCCGGGGCCGACATAGCGCCGCTTGCCGGCTGGGAGATTCCGGTCTTTCCGCTCAAGGGCGGCGCGATCGTCGCGCGCGGCGTCACCGCCGGCCCGGAAGTCGCGCGCATCCTGCGGGCGGTCGAGGCGCACTGGGTGGCCGAGGGTTTTCCCGATGCCGCGCGCGTCGGGGCGCTGCTCGACGAAGCGCTGCAGCGGTGAGTCCGCTCAGCCTCCGGCAAGCATCGCGGCGCTAGGCTCCGGCCATGAGCCTTGCCGACACGTTCGCCTTCCTCGCGCAGCAGCCCCTGCTGGCGCTCGCCATGGCGGCGATCTTCGCAGTCGCGCTGGGCGGCACGCTGAAACGCGCGGCACCGCGCCTCGCGCGGCTGCTGCAGGGCGTGGGCAACCTCGCGGTCGTGGCGGCGCTGCTGCTGACGATCGCGCAAGTCGCGCGGCTGACCACCGGCAACGACCTCGCCCTGCCGCAGATCGGCTTGCCCGAGCAGCACGTCAGCGGCGGCGAAACGCGGATCGCGATGAGCAACGATGGCCATTTCTGGCTCCGTGGCAGCGTCAATGGCGTGCCCGAGCGCTTCCTCGTCGATACCGGCGCGACGCTGACCGCGCTGTCCGAAAGCACGGCCGCCGAGGCCGGGGTGGACGCCCAGCCGCTGCGCCAGTCGGTGCTGATGCGCACCGCCAACGGCACCGTCAGCGCAACGCTGGCGCGGATCGAGGTGCTGCGCTTCGGCAACGTCGTCGCGCGTGACCTCGACGCGGTAATCGCGCCGGGCCTCGGCGAAACCAACGTGATCGGCATGAATCTGCTCGCGAGGCTGGCGAGCTGGCGCGTCGAGGGCCGGACTCTGGTGCTGGTGCCGAAACACCCGCAGACGGTGGACGAGGAAAGCTGAGAGGCGGGTCGTCCCGGCGAAAGCCGGGGACGACGGCTCAGAACTTGTTGTCCCTCGGGAAGCCCGTCGGCGGCAGGCGGCCGGCGGCGCCGCGGGCGACCTTCCACATGCGCATGTCGGGCTCGGTCCGCGTGCGCCCGCTCTCACCGCCCATCTTCCAGCTCAGGCCATCCTCAAGCCGCAGCGTGATCGCGTCCGAGAGACCGCCGTCACGGTAGCGCTGCAGCGTCACGCCCTGCCCCTTGGCAAGCAGCGGCAGCTCGGAAAGGCTGAACAGCACCAGCTTGCGGTTTTCCCCGACCACCGCGACATGATCGTGCTCGGGCGGAATCTCGCGCACCACGGCCAGCTTCACGCCCGGCTTGGTGCTCATCACCGCCCGGCCCTTGCGCGTCTCGGCCAGCAGTTCGTCGGCTTCGGCGGCGAAGCCCCGGCCGGTGCTGGAGGCCAGCAGGAGCTGCGCCTTGGGCCTGTGGACGACCAGCGCGACGATGTACGCGTCGGCATCAATATCGACCATGGTGCGGATTGGTTCGCCGAAGCCGCGCGCGCCGGGCAGCTTGTCGGCGCCCAGGGTGTAGAAACGGCCATTATCGACCGCGATCAACAGCTTGTCGGTGGTCTGGCAGTGGAGCGCGAAGGCCGGGCCGTCGCCTTCCTTGAACTTGAAGTCGCCATCCAGCGGCACGTGGCCGCGCGCGCCGCGCACCCAGCCGCGCTGCGAGAGGATCACCGTCACCGGCTCCTTCTCGATCATCGCATCCATGCTGAACTCGCGTGCGGGAGCCGCCTCGGCGATCATCGTGCGGCGCCGCCCGATCTCTGTGTCCTCCGCATATTCCTTGCGCAACGCCTTGAGATCACGCTTCAAACGGGTGCGCTGCCGGGCCGGACTTTCCAGCAGTTCGCGAAGCTCGGCCTGCTCTTTCAGCAGGTCCTCGCGCTCCTGCCGCAGTTCCATCTCCTCGAGCTTGCGCAAGGAACGCAGCCGCATGTTGAGGATCGCCTCGGCCTGGCGGTCGGTGAGGGCGAATTCGGCCATCATCACCGGCTTGGGCTCGTCCTCGGTGCGGATGATCTCGATGATGCGGTCGAGGTTGAGGAAGGCGACGATATAGCCTTCGACCAGTTCCAGCCGCGCCGCGATCTTGTCCAGCCGGTGCCGGCTGCGGCGCAGGAGGATGTCGATCTGGCTGATGACCCACTCCTTGAGCAGGTCTCTGAGGCCGAGCACGCCGGGCGTCCGGCGCGCGTCGAGGACGTTGAGGTTGAGCGAGAAACGGCTCTCGAGGTCGCTGAGCCGGTAGAGAGATTCCTTAAGAAGATCAGGATCGACGTTGCGATTCTTCGGAACGAGGACGAGGCGGATGTTCTCATCGCTCTCGTCGCGGATGTCCTCCAGGATAGGCAGCTTCTTGTCGGCGATCAGCCCCGCGATCTGTTCGATCAGCTTGCCCTTGGGCACCATGTAGGGGATCTCGGAGACGACGAACTGCCAGGTGCCATTGCCCAGCCGCTCGATGCCGGCATTGCGATCCTCGGGGCTTTTCGCCTCGTCGGCACGGTACCGGCAGCGTACGCGAAAAGCGCCCTTGCCGGTCTCGTAGGCCGCGGAGATGACCGCCGGACTGTCCACGATCACCCCGCCGGTGGCGAAGTCCGGGCCGTGGAATACCTGCATCAGTTCGGCATGTCCGGCGTGCGGGTTGTCGATCAGCAGCAGCGTCGCGTCGATCACCTCGGCCACGTTGTGGCTGGGGATCGACGTCGCCATGCCCACCGCGATCCCGGTCGAGCCGTTGGCCAGCAGATTGGGGAACAGGCCGGGGAAGATCTCGGGCTCTTCCTCCTCGCCGTTGTAGGTCGGGTGGAAATCGACCGTGCCCTCGTCGAGCCCGGCCATGAGCTGGATCGCGGTCCGGGTCAGCCGCGCTTCGGTGTAGCGATAGGCGGCGGCGTTGTCCCCGTCGATGTTGCCGAAGTTCCCCTGCCCCTCGACCAGCGGATAGCGCAGCGAGAAGTCCTGCGCGAGGCGGACCATCGCGTCGTAGACCGAAGCGTCGCCGTGCGGGTGGAACTTGCCGATGACGTCGCCGACCACGCGCGCGGATTTCTTGAAGGCGCTGCCGGGATCAAGCCGCAACCCCCGCATGGCCCAGAGCAGGCGGCGGTGCACCGGCTTCAGACCGTCGCGCAGGTCCGGCAGCGAGCGCGCGGTGATCGTCGACAGCGCATAGACCAGATAGCGCTCGGACAGGGCGCTGTCGAAGGGCGCATCGACGATAGCGTCGAAGGGATCGGGTTCAGTCGTGCTCGCCATGGACGACCGCCCTAGCAACGCGGCGGCCCGCGCGGAACCGCGGGAGCGGCTTTTTCCGCCAAATCTTCCACGTCGGGGCCCGCAGGCCGGCACCCAGGCGGAATGACGTCACGCTCTTTCCGCCGGCTAACGCAACTGCATATCGTGGGCTTCGCCGGGAATGCGCACTTCCAGCCCGTCGAGTTCGGCGGTCAGCGTGATCTGGCACGACAGGCGGCTGGTGCGGGCGACGCCGGCGGCAAGGTCGAGCATGTCCTCTTCGTCGGCCGAGGCGGGCGCGAGCTGGGCGAACCAGTCGGGCGCGACGACGACGTGGCAGGTCGAGCAGGCCATCTGGCCCTCGCAGGTTCCCTCCAGCGGCATGCCGGCGGCCTGCCCCGCTTCAAGCAGCCGCGCGCCGTCGGCGGCCTCGGCGGAGACCCGCGCGCCCTCGGCGGTGATGAACGTAACCCTGACCACGTCAAACTCCCTGCGCCGCCGCGGCGGCGGCGATCCGTGCGCAGGCATCCTCCAGTTCCCCAAGCATGGTATAGCGCCCGAATCCGATACGGATAGAGCTTTTTGCCTGAGTGTCAGCAAGCCCGATCGCGCGCAGCACATGGCTCGGCCGGCCCGAGCCGCTGGCGCAGGCCGAGCCCGCCGAGAAGGCGATGTCGCGCAGGTCCGACATCAGCCGGGCGACGTCGAGCCCGTCGCGGCGCAGGTTGAGGTTGCCGCGCCAGCGCTGGTCGGCGCTGCCGTTGAGCGTCCAGCCGGCGAAGATCGCGCGGGCCCGGTCCCAGAGCATGGCGACGTGCGCGGCGTCCTGCGCCATCCGCGCCTGCGCCAGCGCCGCCGCCGCACCGAAGCCGGCGCAGAGCGCGGGGCTGAGCGTGCCCGAGCGCAGACCGCCCTCCTGCCCGCCGCCGTGGATCAGCGGCGCCAGTTCCACCCCGTCGCGAATCCACAGCGCGCCGATGCCCTTGGGGCCATGGAGCTTGTGCGCCGACAGCGCGATCAGGTCCGCTTCCGCCGGCGGCGCCAGCTTGCCCGCGCCCTGCACCGCGTCGCACAGGAACAGCGCGCCGGCCCGGTGCGCGGCGCGGGCGAGATCGGCGACGGGCTGGATCGTGCCGATCTCGTTGTTGACATGCATTACCGCCACGAGATCGGTGCCGGGCGGGATGGCGGCGTCGGGCGCGACGAGGCCGTCGCTGCCGGTCTCCAGCAGGTGAAGCCGCGCGCCGCTGGCCTGGGCGGTATCGAGCACGGCGGCATGTTCTATCGTGGAACCAGCTATTTGCCTTGTCTTTCTACCAAGGATTGCGAGGTTCAGCGCCTCGGTCGCGCTGCCGGTGAAGATCACCCGGCCGCCCGGCGGCAGCAACGCCGCGACGCGCTCGCGCGCCAGCTCGATCGCGGCGGCGGCGGTGCGGCCCGGACGGTGCGGGCTGTGCGGATTGGCGAAGCCGGGCGCCTCGGGGCCGGCGAGCCAGGGCAGCATCGCATCGCGCGCTTCGGGCGCGAGCGGCGTAGTCGCCTGATAATCAAGGTAAATCATGCCGCCGCCCGGCCCCGCGCGATCCCGCGCCAAACCTCGACGAAGCGGGCAATGTCGGCCGCGCCGGTCTCGCGGCCGACGGAGACGCGGATCACCTCGGAGGCGGGCCCGGCGTCCATGCTCATGGCGCCGAGCACGTGGCTGGTGCGCAGCGATCCCGAGGAGCAGGCGCTGCCCGCCGAAACGGAAATTCCCAGGGAATCAAAGCGGATAAGCTGCGCCGCCGCCGAAACGCCCGGCATCCGGCAGGCGCCGATCGTCGCCAGCCGCGGCACTTCGGCGGCCACGATCTCGCCGCCGGCGGCGCAAATTGACACCTCCCATTGCCGCCGCAATCGCGCCGCGTTCGCGAGCCAGTCCGCCCCCCGCTCCAGCGCGGCGGCCATGGCAAGCGCGCCCGGCAGATTCTCGGTGCCGGCGCGATAGCCGCGCTCCTGCCCGCCGCTCGGACGCAGCATCGCCCAGTCGCGCACGAGCAGCGCGCCGATGCCGATCGGTCCGCCGAACTTGTGCGCCGAGAGCGCGATCAGATCGGCATCGGGCAGCGGCAGCTTGCCCGCGCCCTGCGCGCAGTCGGCGAGCAGCAGGCCGCCCGCCGCGCGCACCGCCGCGGCAATGGCGTCGAGCGGCTGGATCACGCCCGTCTCGTTGTTGACCTGCTGCACCGCGACGAGGCCGCGCCGGGCGGCCGCGGCGGGATCGACGAGGCCATCGGCATCGACCGCCAGCCGCTCCGCCCCGTCGGCGTGGCGCAGCACCGCCTCGTGCTCGACCGGCGAGACCGCCGCCAGCGGCAGGCGGCAGCGGGTGAGCGCGATGGCCAGCGCCTCGCTCGCGCCCGAGGTGAAGATCACCTCCCCCTGCCAGCCGAGCGCCGCGGCGATCCGGGCGCGGGCATCCTCCAGCGCCGCCCGCGCCCCGCGGCCCTCGGCGTGCGGGCTGGACGGGTTGGCCCAGCGCGCGAATCCGTCGAGCAGCGCCGCGCGCGCGGCGGGGAGCAGCGGCGTGGTGGCGGCGTGGTCGAGATAGATGCGGGTCGGGGTCATGTCGCAAACATTGTTTTTGGGGCTGCGGCTTCTATATAGCGGCTCTGTTTCCGTTCACACATTTCTTGCGGAGCGGCGGCCAGGCATGGCTGACGCAAGCGGAATTTCATTTGCCGGGTATAACACACAATGCCGTCAGTCATTTTTCCGGGTCCAGAAGGCCGCCTCGAAGGCCGTTTCCAGCCGGGGCCGCGTCCGCGCGCGCCTGTCGCCATGATCCTCCACCCGCATCCGCAGGCGGGGGGCACCATGAACGACCGCATCACGCAGGCGATGTACAAGACCTTCGTCAATCGCGGCTTCGCCACGCTGCGCTTCAACTTCCGCGGCGTCGGCCGCAGCCAGGGCAGCTTCGATAACGGCATCGGCGAACTGTCCGACGCCGCCGCGGCGCTCGACTGGGTGCAGTCGATCCATGCCGAGGCCACGACCACGTGGATCGCCGGCTACAGCTTCGGCGCGCTGATCGGCATGCAGCTGCTCATGCGCCGGCCGGAGATCCGCGGCTTCATCTCGGTGGCGCCGCCGGCGAACATGTACGACTTCAGCTTCCTGGCGCCCTGCCCCGCCTCGGGCATCATCGTCCAGGGCGCGTCCGACACGGTGGTGACGCCGGGCGCGGTGCAGAAGCTGGTCGACAAGCTGCGCACGCAGAAGCACATCACCATCCACCACGACGAGATCCCGCGCGCCAACCACTTCTTCGAGACCGAGATGGACGAGATGATGCGTTCGGTCGACAACTATCTCGACATGCGCCTCTCGCCCGACTGCCCCATCAAATAGGGGTTTATGGCGACTGCGAACGCGCACCGACCACCCCCAATCCTTAACGCCGCTCAGCCTGAGCTTGTCGAAGCATGTCCTGAGCTTCGCCGAAGGGGCCACGCGCAACGTCAGCCGCGCGCTGCAAAGCCAGCGGCCGGGCCGGCGCGTGGCCTTCGACAAGCTCAGGCTGAGCGGGGTTGAGTGCTTGATGTCTGCAATCGCTATAAACCGCATCAAGCAAGGCCCATCGAGCAAGACCGATCGCGCCGGCCGGCCGGGGCCTACCTGGCCGTCTGTTCGACCAGCGCTTCGCCGCCGGGCACGGGGATCGTCCAGATCGCGACGTTGACCGCCATGACCGCGGCCAGCACCAGCATCAGCACGGCCTGCTTGCGCGAGCCGCCGCGCCGCCACAGCCACGCCGCGCCGAGCAGCAGCGCGACAATGGTGAGGACGAGGAGGGAAAGCGCGGCATTCATGGTTCAGATCCTGTCGGCATGGGTATCCTTGTCACCGGGTTTGAGCGTGTCGAGCAGGCCGCCGACGCCGCCGCTGCCCGCGACGCCGCTGCCGCCCGCGCGCGCGGTGATGTAGCCGGCCACCAGCATGGCGAGGCCCGACAGCATCCGCGCGCCCAGCGCCGGGGCCACCCCGGCGGTGCGATGCGCCTCGGCCAGCACCGCGCGGCGCGCCACCTCGGGGCCGAGCGTGCGGTCGAGGATGGCGTTGCCGGGGGCCAGGTCGAGCGGGTCGTGGGCCATCACCTCGGCCGCGAGCTGGCCGCCGCCGAGGTCGGCCAGCACGTCGACCAGCGCCGCGAGGCCCACTTCGCCGCCGCCGAACCTGTCGGCAAGCTGGCGCAGTCCGCCGAGCAACGCCGGCAGCAGCGCCTCGGCCCCGGCCGAGATTTCCGCCGGGCTCACGCGGAGCTGGCGGGAAAGGGCATTCAGTCCACCGCTGCGGCGCAGGGTGGCGAGCCAGTCCATTGGGCGTCCTCCGTGCAGGGCAGGATCGTTATTTTCGCGACCTCGGCATTAGTCCAACCGACATTCGTACGCATTGAACGGCCGGCCATAGCACAGATTTCCCGCGCATCCGAATTCGCATACCCGCCGGACGGCGGGCCGCGGATTCCGGCCGCTTCGGACGAAGCCGGTCAGCGCTTGTCGAAGAATCCCTTGGCCAGTCCGGCAATGTCGTTGAGCGGATTGCCGTCGCCATCGCGATCGAGCATGTCGAACAGGCCCGAGGCCTGCGGATGGTCCCGCAGCGTCCGGGCGAACTCGGCCAGCGAGCCCTCGCCGCCGATCTGCTGGACGATCTGCCCGAGCACGCCGGTATCGAGGCCGGTCCGGGCGGAAGCCTGGGAGAGCGTATCGCCATCCTCCCCGTGCGCCTGGCCGAGCGCGGCGATGGCCTTTTCCGCCAGGGCCGGATCGAGGCCCAGTTTTTCCGCCATGTTGCCGACATCGAAATGCGGACCGAGCTGGCTGAGAATGCTATTCAAGAGGCTCATCGGTACGACTCCCAAAAAGGAGCGCCCAACATGCCCGCATCATCGGACGAAGCAAGCGCAATCGCGCCCCGTCCAATGATGCGTCCGGCCCCTCGTCCGGCGCTGCGTCCCGTTCGCAGGCAGGCGCCGGATTTGCGCCGGATTTTCGTGCCGGGACGCAGCCGCGCCCCGCCGGCCGGGTGGCCGGGCGAGGGTGCGGTTACGGGTACCGGCCGGGTTAGACCGGGGGCCTTACGCCGCGACCGGAGCCGCCTTGCGCACGCCCTCGTCGACATGCGCCTCGAACTCGGCGAAGTTCTCGATGAACTTGCGCACCAGTTCCTGCGCGGTCTTGTCGTATTCGGCCGGGTCGGCCCAGGCGCCGCGCGGATCGAGCAGCTTCGAGTCGACGCCCGCCACCGCGACCGGCACCTCGAAGCCGAAGCTCGGGTCCTCGCGGAACTCGGCGTTGTTGAGGCTGCCGTCGAGCGCGGCGTTGAGCAGCGCGCGGGTGGCCTTGATCGGCATGCGCTTGATGCCTTCCATCGTCGCCTTGCCGCCCGACCAGCCGGTGTTGACCAGCCAGCATTTGACGTTGCCCTTGGCGATCCGCTCCTTGAGCAGGTTGCCGTAGACCGACGGATGGCGCGGCATGAACGGCGCGCCGAAGCAGGTGGAGAACGTGGCTTCCGGCTCGGTCACGCCGATCTCGGTGCCCGCGACGCGCGCGGTGTAGCCCGACAGGAAGTGGTACATCGCCTGGTCGGGCGTCAGCCGCGCGATCGGCGGCAGCACGCCGTAGGCATCGGCCGTCAGGAAGATGATGTTGGCCGGCACCGGCCCCAGGTTTTTCTCCGAGGCGTTCGGGATGAAGTCGATCGGGTACGAACCGCGGCTGTTCTCGGCCAGCGAGGCGTCGTCGAAGTCGAGCTGGCGGGTGACGGGGTCCATCACCACGTTTTCCAGCACGGTGCCGAAGCGCTTGGTGGTGGCGAAGATCTCGGGCTCGGCCTCGGCCGAGAGGCGGATCATCTTGGCGTAGCAGCCGCCCTCGAAGTTGAACACGGCGGTATCCGACCAGCCGTGCTCGTCGTCGCCGATCAGGGTGCGGCTGGCGTCGGCCGAAAGCGTGGTCTTGCCGGTGCCCGAAAGGCCGAAGAACACGGCGGTCTTGCCGTCGCTGCCGATGTTGGCCGAGCAGTGCATCGGCATCACGCCCTTGGGCGGCAGCAGGTAGTTGAGGATGCCGAAGACGCTTTTCTTCATCTCGCCGGCATAGGCGGTGCCGCCGATGAGAATCAGCTTCTCGGTGAGGTTGACCGCGATCACCGTCTCGCTGCGGCAGCCGTGGCGCGCCGGGTCGGCGCGGAAGCTCGGCAGGTCGATGATCGTGTATTCGGGGACGAAGCCTTCCAGCTCGGCCGTGGTCGGCCGCACCAGCAGCGTACGGATGAACAGGCTGTGCCAGGCCAGTTCGTTGATCACGCGCACGTTGACGCGATGCTCGGGCTGCGAACCGCCGAACAGGTCGGCAACGTAGAGCTTGTCCTTGCCGCCCAGCGCCGTGAGGAAATCCGCCTTCAGCGCGGCGAAGTGCTCGGGCGTCATGGGCACGTTGGTCTTGCCCCACCACACGCTGTTTTCGGTCTCGGCATCCCTGACGATGAACTTGTCCTTGGCCGCGCGGCCGGTGAACTTGCCGGTGGCGACGACGAGCGGACCGTCGGCCGCCAGCGCGCCTTCACCGTTGCGGACGGCGTGTTCGACCAGCGGGGCGACGCCGAGGTTGGCAAAGACGGTCGCCTTGGTGGCAATGCCCTGGCGATCGAGCGGGAAGCTAAGCGAAGGCGTGGTCAATATCATCTCCCTGAATGCGAAGAGGCCGCGAGGCGGAGTGCCCGACGGGGTCGCGAGTGGGTGTTGCAAGAATCGCACCGCGCATAATCGACGGACCCGTTTTCGTCAAACCGGACTCGCCGCCCGGAAGTGTCTCGATTTGAATTGGGGCGCCAGCCGGACGCCGGGCCAGGTTGCACCGGGGCCGCGCCACGTTGTCAGGCGGAGCGCGACGCGGTAACTCCCGGCCTTGCCGAAGCATCGAGGAATCCGCGCGACAGTGAACCCGGCCGAGCCGCCCCCGCCCCCTCCGCCGCCAGCGGACGCCTCTGCGGGCGCCGCGCCGAATGCCGCGCAGCAATGCATCGCGCTGGTGGACGACGACCGCAACATCCTCACCACGCTTTCGATCTTTCTGCAGTCCGAAGGCTTCGCCACGCGCGTCTATGCCGATGGCGAGACGGCGCTGAAGGCGCTGCTGGAAAATCCGCCGGACCTGGCCATCTTCGATATCAAGATGCCGCGCATGGACGGGCTGGAGCTGCTGCAGCGGCTGCGCGAAAAGAGCGCGCTGCCGGTCATCTTCCTCACCTCGAAGGACGAGGAGCCCGACGAGGCGCTGGGCCTCGCGCTGGGGGCGGACGACTATATCACCAAGCCGTTCAGCCAGCGCCTGCTGGTCGCGCGCATCCGGGCGATCCTGCGGCGCACCGAACTGGTCCGCGCCGAGCCGAACCAGCCCGCCCCGGCCGGCCTGCCCGAGCCGATCCAGCGCGGCCGGCTGGCGATCGATCCCGCCCGCCACAGCGTGACCTGGGACGGCAAGCCGGTCTCGCTCACCGTCACCGAATTCCTCATCCTCGAATCGCTGGCACTGCGGCCGGGCGTGGTCAAGAGCCGCAACCAGCTCATGGACGCGGCCTACAGCGACGACGTGTTCGTCGACGACCGCACGATCGACAGCCACATCAAGCGGCTGCGCCGCAAGTTTCGCGGGGTCGATCCCGATTTCGCCGCGATCGACACGCTCTACGGCGCGGGCTATTCCTTTGCCGACGGCTGAGCCCACGCATGTCTGAGCCCGCGCATGTCTGAGGACGCGGAAGCGGACACGCCGCAACGGCTGTTCTGGACCCGGCGGCTTTCGCTCACCACGCGCATCCTCGCGGTCAACGTGATCGCGCTGGTGCTGCTGGCGGGCAGCCTGTTCTACCTCGACAGCTACCGCAACCGCCTGATCGCCGAGCGCTTCAGCCTGGCGCGCGCGGAAGTGCAGATCGCCGCCGAGGCGCTGGGGCCGCTGTCGCGGACCCGGCGCAAGTCGCTGCTGATGCGGATCGGCGCCGAACAGAAGCTGCGGCTGCGGCTCTACGACGCCAAGGGCAGGCTGCTGGCCGACAGCTTCGAGCTGGTCGGCCCCGCGTTCACCTTCGCCGACCCGGAGACGGAGCCGTGGTACATGGACGCGGCCCGCGCCATCGATCGCGGCGTCGACTTCCTCGTCGGCGCGCCGCCCATCCCCGACTATACCGAATCCGACAAGCCCGACGCCAGCGCCTGGCCCGAGGTCGCCGAGGCGCGCGCGAGCGAGGCCACCGTGATCCGCCAGCGGCTCGCGCCCGACCGCACGCCCGTCATCACCGCCGCCGCGCCGGCGGGCGAGAAGGGCGACGTGCTGCTGACCACGCGCAACGCCCCCGACATCACCGAGAACATCCGCGAGGCACGCCAGACGCTGGCGATCATCG
>JBAYPJ010000089.1:0-12862 GCA_041677785.1 Novosphingobium sp.
GCGCCGCGCCGGCGCGACCATTCGAGCGCGTCGGCCGGCTCGAAGGTCAGCCCGAAATGCGCGGCGTAGCCGGCGATGATGGCGAGGTAATCGTCCTGGCCGCAGTTGTGGAAGCCGATCGACAGGCCGAAGCGGTCGGCCAGCGCCAGCCGGTCGTCCACCGCGTCGCGCGGGTTGAGCGGATCGTCCTGTTCGCTGGCGTGGCGCGGCACGATCGCCCGCCGGTTGGAAGTGACGGCCAGCCGGACATTGCCCGGCCGCGCTTCCACTCCGCCTTCGAGCCACGAGCGCAGCAGGCGCGGCCCGCCGCCGTCGCCGTCCTCGAAGCCCAGGTCGTCGATGAAGACGAGGAAGCGGCGGTCGAGGCGGCCGAGCGCGCCGAACAGCCCGGCGATCCCCCCCAGCGCGTCCTGTGCGACCTGCACCAGCGCGATGGCCCCCGGATGCCGCGCTTGCGCCGCGACGACGCTGGCGCGCAGCAGCGCCGATTTGCCCATGCCGCGCGCGCCCCACAGCAGCATGTCGTGCGCGGCATGCCCGGCGGCGAGGCGCGCGACGTTGGCCGTCACCACGTCCTTCTGCGCGTCGATCCCCTGCAGCAGCGCCAGTTCCGGCGCAAAGATCCGCTCGACCGCGCGCGGCCCGGCGTGGTCCCAGACATAGGCGGGATGCGCCAGCCAGTCGGTCGCCGCCGCGGGTGGCGGCGCCAGCCGTTCGAGCGCGGCGGCGATACGCGCGAGGGGATCGCTCCGGTCGGTCATCGCGCCAGCCCTTCCGCGTCGAGACGATAGAGCAGCGCCGCGCCGGCGGTGGCGCTCGCCTCAAGGCCGCGCGCCTCGGGAACGAGATGGTCGAGGAAGAAGCGCGCGACGACGGGCTTGCTCCGGGCGATGGCGGCGGGCACCCCTTCGCCCGCGGCCGCGCGCGCCTGCCGCACGAGCTGCCAGCCGGCGACCGCCACCGCGCACATCGTCAGGAACGGCACCGAGCCGGCGAGCCGGTCGTCGAGGCTGGCATCCGCGCGCATCCACCCGCCGATCCGCGCGCAGGCTTGCGCCAGGTCGGCCAGCGCCGGCTCGTCGGCCGCCTCGCGCGCGATCTCGGCCATCAACGCGGCCAGCACGCCGCCGTTGTCCATGCCGAGCTTGCGCGTGACGAGGTCGGCGGCCTGAATGCCGTTGGTGCCTTCGTAGATCGGCGTGATGCGCGCGTCGCGATAGAACCGGGCCGCGCCCGTCTCCTCGATGAAGCCCATGCCGCCGTGGACCTGCACGCCGAGGCTGGCGACCTCGCAGCCGGCATCGGTGCCCCAGGCCTTGATCAGCGGCACCAGCAGATCGGCGCGGGCGCGGGCCGCCTCGTCGCCCAGCGTGCCCCGGTCGACCTGGCCGGCGGTGTAGTAGAGCAGCGCGCGCGCCGCCTCGGTCAGCGCGCGCATGCGCAGCAGCATGCGCCGCACGTCGGGATGCTCGACGATCGCCACCGGCGTCTTGTCCGGCGACCCCGCCCGCGCCGACTGCACGCGCTCGCGGGCATAGGCCATGGCCTTCTGCGTCGCCGCCTCGGCCACCATGACCCCTTGCGCGCCGACATTGATCCGCGCCGAGTTCATCATCGTGAACATGCACTTGAGGCCCTCGTTCTCGGCCCCGATCAGTTCGCCGATGCAGGCGTCGTCGTCGCCGTAGCTCATCACGCAGGTCGGCGAGGCGTGGATGCCCAGCTTGTGCTCGAGGCCGACGACCCTGACGTCGTTGCGTGCCCCCAGGCTGCCGTCGGGATTGACCAGGAACCGGGGCACCAGGAACAGGCTGATCCCGCGCGAGCCCGCCGGTGCGTCGGGCAGCCGCGCCAGCACCAGGTGGACGATGTTTTCGGCCAGTTCGTGCGCGCCCCAGGTGATGAAGATCTTGGTGCCCTTGATCCGGTACTTGCCGGCGTGCTCGCCCTCGGCGATCGGCGTCGCGCTGGTGCGCAGCGCGCCGACGTCGGAGCCTGCCTGCGGCTCGGTCAGGTTCATCGTCCCCGGCCATGCGCCGCTGATCAGCCGCGCGAGATAGGTGGCCTTCTGCGCCTCGCTGCCGTGCTTCTCCAGCGCCTCGATCGCGCCGACGGTCAGCATCGGCAGCAGCGAGAAGGCGAGGTTGGCCGTGCCCAGGTTCTCCAGCACGCAGACCGCGAGCGTGAACGGCAGCCCCTGGCCGCCGAACGCCTCGGGCGCGGACACCGCGTTCCACCCTTGCGCGACATAGGCGCGATAGGCCTCGGCATAGCCGGCGGGCAGGGATACCGTGCCGTCCGCCAGCTTCGCCCCCTCGGTGTCGCCCGCCCGCGCCAGCGGCGCGAACTCGCCCGCGGCGAAAGCGCCGATCCCCTCGACGATCGCCGCCACCATGTCATCGCTCGCCGCAGCGAAACGATCGCTGCGCGCGAGGTCCGCGATTCCCCCGCTGGTCCTCAGCGCAAACACCTGCTCGGCGGTGGGCGGCGTATAGTCCATGGCGCGTGCTTTCCCTTGGCTTTCCGCCGCAAGGCCTATAGCGCCGCACCATGACGGGCAACCTTCAAGCCGCCGTCCAGGCCGCCGATCCGGCGGGCATTGCCCGCGCGGCCGAGGTGCTGCGCGGCGGCGGGCTGGTCGCGCTGCCGACCGAGACCGTCTACGGCCTTGCCGCGCGGGCGGACAGCGATGCGGCGGTGGCGGCGATCTACCGCGCCAAGGGCCGGCCGGACTTCAACCCGCTGATCGTCCACGTCGCCGATCTCGCCGCTGCCGAGGCGCTGGCGGTGCTCGACGAACGGGCGCGCCGGCTCGCGACGGCGTTCTGGCCCGGGCCGCTGACGCTGGTGCTGCCCAAGCGCCCGGACGCGCCACTGGCGGCCGCGGTGACGGCGGGACTCGCCAGCGTGGCGCTGCGCTGCCCGGCGCACCCGGTGATGCGCGCGGTGCTGGCGCAGACCGGCCTGCCGCTCGCCGCGCCTTCGGCCAACCGCAGCGGCGCGGTGAGCCCGACCAGCGCCGCGCACGTCGCCGCCTCGCTCGGCCCTCGGGTCGATCTCATCCTCGACGGCGGCGCGTGCGCGGCGGGGATCGAATCGACGATCGTGGCTCTACGGGCGGGCGGCGGCTGGCAGGTGCTGCGCCCCGGCCCCGTCACCGAAGCGCGGATCGCCGCCATTCTGGGCGGACGAAGCGACGTCACGCCATCACGGATCGAGGCGCCGGGCCAGCTCGCCAGCCACTATGCGCCGGGCAAGCCGGTGCGCCTCGACGCGGCCGAGGCGGCGGCGGACGAATTCCATATCGGCTTCGGGCCGGTAGCCGGTGACGTCACGCTGTCGGCCACGGGTGATCTCGCCGAGGCGGCGGCGCGGCTTTACGCCGCGCTGCACCAGGCCGCCGCCGCCAGCCGGCCGCGGATCGCGGTGGCGCCGATCCCGGCGGAGGGCATCGGCGCGGCGATCAACGACCGCCTGCGCCGCGCCGCCGCCTGACGCGGGCGGGAGCCGGCGCCATGCCGGGACCGGCCTCTAGGTATTTGATCCGACCGAGATCGTTTTCCACCAGTGATCGATGGCGTCCGCCTCAGCCGATAGCAGTCCGAACAAGGGTGCGGCGAAGCGCTCCCAGGCATCCGCGTATTTCGGCGACACCGAGGTCAGGATCGGAATACCTGCCTCCATGGCGGCGATGAAGGCGGGAATCAGCCCGGAACGGCTCTCAGCTTCCAGCTTTCCGAACTTGCTTAGCACCACGAGATCGCACCCGCTGGCGATGTCAGCGCACACAGCCTGGGTCGCCTTGATGACGCCCGTGGCATCAAGGGCGCATGCGGCCGAGTCCTTGCCGAGTTCCTGGAAGAGCGGGAAGCTCTGGTCATTGGCGATGCTATGGAGATGGCCGGCGCTGCACGGGGCTGCCGCGTCACCGCTGCTTTCGATCAGGCCGACAATGCGTATTTCCGCTCTGTTGCGCGCCACGAACTCCCGAAAGAGCTGCTGAACGATGGTGCTTTTCGCGCCTTGCACAACGGCGATCTGCCAGGGCTGACATTCCATCGCTGATCCCTCGTTCCTATATCCGGTCACGACTGTTCGAAGCATCGACACTTGGCGGCAGAGGAGCAATGCCATGAAGATCAGCGCGCGCAATCAGCTTTCCGGCACGATTACAGCCATCACGGAGGGCGCGGTGAACGGTCACATCAAGGTCGACATCGGCGGCGGCAACGTCGTCACGTCCAGCATCACCGAAGAAGCGATCGCCGACCTCGATCTGGCGGTCGGCGACAAGGTGATCGTTCTGGTCAAGGCAACCGATGTGCTGATCGCCAAGTAGTCGATGAAATGGGCGCATGGTGCTCATCATCGCCTAAAGAGGCTTACCGCATGCAGTCATCGGCATGGCAAGTGACTTGCGGCTGACGAAATCCCGGTCGGTCAACGCGTCGAGAAAGGCGAGCAGCGGGGCGCGCTCTGCTTCAGCGACGTGCAGCCCATGGCGGTCGACCGCCTCGGCCAGCGTCCGCACCGAACCATCGTGCCAATACGGCGCGCTGAGTGCGACGTTGCGCAGCGACGGTGTTCTGAACTTCCCCCGATCCTCCGCCTGGCCGGTTTTTTCGCCAAGCCCAAGGTCGGTCGATGCCGGTTCGAACGGACCGATCCTGTGATAGGCGAGATCGGTGAAATTCGGACCTGAATGACAGCTTGAGCATGTGCGCTCGAACACGCGTTGACCGACTCCCGCGTCTTCCGGGAGATCGCCCTTATCGAAATCGCTTCCGAACGAAACCAGCGTGCGCTCGAAACTGGCAATTGCTTTGGCGACATTCGAAAAGTCGATGCGACCGCCATCTTCAGGAAACGCCCTTTTGAACATGTCCCGATAGCAACGGTCGCTTCCCAGTCGTTTGGCGATCTCAGGCTCTTGATCCGCCATGCCCATTTCCACCGGATGCGTGCCGAACACCGGTATGGCAGCTTGTGCTTCCAGCGATGTCACGGAGGGATCGGCGAGCATCAGCGGAGAGCCACGCCACATTGGCGAGGTCAGGTGCGTTGCGCCGACCACGTTCACCCGTAACGCCTGCCCGGGTCGGGTTGCTGTCGGCAAACCCGTGGCGCTGATTATGGCAGGTGGCGCAGGACATCGTGCCGTCAAGGGAAAGGTCGGCGTCATAAAACAGCCGTCGCCCCAGTTCAGCCTTGGCGGCGGTCATCGGATTGTCGGATGGAACAACAGGAGAGGCGATGCCGGCAGGTGTCTGCCAATGCCAGACCGGGGCACTCGCGCCGGCAAGCGCCAATCCTAAACCCGCAGCGAGCAATCCGCGTCGCACGGCCGTCAGGGCAGGCGCGCCAAGATCATGCTGATGCGCGGCGCACCATTGGCCGCGATCTGCAATGTGTAATGGCCCGGCTCAAGCGGAAAATCGACCATCTTGCGGATGCCGGTGCAATCGGGTCCATGGCCATGCTTGACTGAGGTGACGGTCGTGCCGTCCCGCACAACATCAATCCACGCGCCCGAGCTTAACCCCACGCGATAGGTCGCCGCCTCTTCGATGGCGATGCCGATCAGGCCGCCATAGCTCACCGAGCCGCCCGGCTTCTCGGGCCGCAGCGGATATTTCACCTGCGGCGTCTGCAGCAGAGTCACATCGGCGGCTTTCCCGACCAGCAGCGGTGCTGCGGCAAGCTGCTTGACGCTGCCCGCCGCGGTGAGGGGCTCCTGCTCGGTCCATGGCGCAAGTTCCCCCGCAGGCGCGACTTGGACGGCACACTTTGAGCGGCGGTTTCAGCCGCAAGGCTTGCGGCTGGAAAAGCCAGGACGCCGGCTGCGGCCAGAGCCGAATACACGAATGGTCTCACGGATCACCTCGTCACATGTTGCCATGCCATATTCTGGTGAATATAGGCGCGAGCGCTATATATCGCGGAATATAGATTTCGCCACGCGCTGACGACAAAGATTTTCAGAGGGGTTCCCATGCGCTTTTCCGTTTCTCTCGCCGCCATTATCGCTGCCTCGGTCGCGATGCCGGCCCTTGCCCAGGATGACGAAACAGGCAGCGACGGCGCTTTCACCCTCGGCCAGATTGTCGTCACCGGGCAGCCTCCCGAGGGGATCGCGATCAGCGGCGAGACATTGACGGGCGACGCGATGGCAGCTTTCAATCGCAACAGCCTCGACGACGCGGTCAATCTGATGCCTGGCGTTGCCGCTTCAAACAGCGGCGGATCGCGCAACGAGCGGCTGATCTTCGTGCGCGGCTTCGACCGGTTTCAGGTTCCGCTCTCGATCGACGGCATCCGGGTCTATCTGCCGGCCGACAACAGGCTGGATTACGGCCGCTTCCTGACGCCTGACATTGCCGAGGTCCAGGTGGCTAAGGGCTATACCTCGGTCCTCGACGGACCGGGGGCCATGGGCGGCGCGATCAATCTCGTCACGCGCAAGCCGACAAAGGCGCTGGAGGCTGAAGTGCGCGGCGTGCTCGATCTCGACCGCGATGCCGACTACGCCGGTTATACCGCCTTCGGATTGCTCGGCACCCGACACGACAAATGGTATGCGCAGGCGAGCTTCGCCCGCAGTTTTCGCGATCACTGGGACTTGCCGGGGGACTTCACCCCCACGCTCACCGAGGATGGGGGCGCACGCGATTTCTCCCGGACGGAGGACTGGCGCGTCAATGCGAAGCTGGGCTTCACGCCCAACGCTACCGACGAATATTCGATCAGCTACACCCGCCAGGAAGGATCGAAGAACGCGCCGCTCCACGTGACCGATCCGCTCAACACGCAGCGCAACTGGACCTGGCCGTGGTGGAACATCGACAGCATCTATTTCCTCTCCAGCACCGCACTGGGTCCGCAGGCGACGCTGAAGACGCGGATTTACCGCAATGGCTTCGACAATCTGCTGAGCGCCTTCGATGATGCGACGCAGACCACCCAGACCCGGGGACGCGCGTTCAACAGCTATTACGAGGACGTCGCCTGGGGCGGCTCCGCTCAACTCGCGGTGGCGCTCACGCCGGCCAACACGCTGACGATCGCGGCGCATTTCCGCCGCGACAAGCATGTCGAGTATCAGCAGGGTTTCCCCGGCGGCTTCACCGAACCGCGACGGCACAACGAAGAGGACACCTGGAGTATCGCGGCCGAGAACCGCCTTGCGCTGTCGCCCGAACTGACATTTGTTCTGGGCGCGAGCTACGACTGGCGCGACCTCAAGCGTGCCGAAGAATACGGAGAGCCGCCCGAGGGCGGTGATGACAGGATCTTCAGCTATCCGATCCGCAACGCCGACGCCGTGAACGGTCAGGGGCAGCTCATCTGGACGCCCGCTGCGGGAACCCGCTTCCACGCCAGCATTTCATCGCGCGCGCGTTTCCCGACGGTTTTCGAACGGTTCTCCTCACGTTTTGGCGGAGCGACGTCCAATCCCGACCTCAAGGCCGAGCGCGCAACGAACTTCGAGATCGGCGCCGCGCATGACGTTGGCCCGATCCACATTGACGGTGCGCTGTTCTATTCACGGCTAAGTGATGTGATCGTCGCCTTCCCGACGATCTTCAACAATACGCCGGTCACGCAAAGCCGGAACCTCGGCAAAGGCGAATATTACGGCGGGGAAATCGCGGTGAACGGCCGGGTGGGTGAGGCGCTGCGTTTCGGCGCGAACTACACCTACACCCACCGCAAGCTACGCGACCCCAGCAACGCCGCGTTCCATCCGACCGGCGTGCCGAAGCACAAGGCATTCGTCTATGCCGATTGGACCCCGCTCCGCTCGTTCCACATACTGCCGAGCGTTGAAGTTGCATCCGATCGCTGGACAGTGACCACTAGCGGCGCGACCTATTACCGGACCGGCAGCTACGTGCAGGCAGACCTGCGCTTCGATTGGGATGCAACCGAAAACATCACGCTCGGCGCGGGCGTGCGCAACGCCTTTGATGAAAGCTACACGCTTACCGATGGTTTCCCCGAGGCGGGCCGGCGCTTCTTCCTCAGCGCCCAGAGCGCGATATTGACCGCCACCATGACCTACAGGCCCGGCTGGATCGCCTTTCTCAGCTACAGCTCGCGAGCGCTATTGGCTGAGGTGGCGATCATCGCGTCAGGTTGCTCACCGCCGAAATCCTAGGGTCCAAACCCGATCAGGTCGTCCCCGCGGGATTATTGAAAAATGGTGCCGGCTACAGGATTCGAACCCGTGGCCCCCTGATTACAAATCAGGTGCTCTACCAACTGAGCTAAGCCGGCGCGCGGGGCTTCGCGGGGTTTCCGGAAGCCACTTTCGCGGATGCGCCGCTGCCTAACTTGCGGTGCCGTGGCTGTCAAAGCGACAGGTGGGCCGCGACGATTTCGCTTGCGCTTCCGGAATAATGAAACGAATAAGATGCCATTATCTGACGGCGAGTCGCCAATGGGAGACGAGACGATGGCTACGGTGACGCAAGGCGGTGCGGTGGAGCGGCTGACGCGGTTGGTCGATGCGCCCGACCGGTACGATTACGCCCCCGAGGAACTGCGCGAGGCGCAGGTCGCGGCGATGAACGAGCGGTTTCAGGACCGGGTCGGCAAGATCAAGCTCCTGAAGCTGCGCGCCGATGAGGCCGGCGTCGGCGAGATTCGCGCGCTGGAGGACGCCGTGCCGCTGCTGCTGCCGCACACCGCTTACAAGAGCTATCCCGAAAGCTTCCTGATGGAGGAGAAGTGGGACAGGCTGAGCAAGTGGCTCGATTCGGTCTCCACCCACCGCGTGCCGGCGATCGACCGGGCGGGCATCCGCGACGTCGACCACTGGATCGAGAAGCTGCAGGAAAGCGGCCACCACGTCTCCTGCTCGAGCGGCACCACCGGCAAGTCGGCCATGCTGGTCGCGTCCGACGCCGACATGGAATGGTGCAAGCGCGAGGCGCCGCAGGCCTATGCCTGGGGCTCGGGCGTCCCGCTCGACCGCAGCCGCCGCATGTTCGGCCTGGCGCCGGTGGCCAAGGTGCCGCGCAACGACGCCACCGGCGAAGCGTACCGCGCGGCGCTGCAGGACCCGAATTCCGAGCCATTCAACTATCCGGTGCCGCCGATCACCGTCGGCGGCCTCACCCAGATGGTCGTGGCGCGCAAGAAGATCGCCGACGGGACGATCCTGCCCGAGGAACTGGCCGAGTTCGAGCGCATTTCGGCCGAGCGGGCCAAAGCGATTGAGGACGCGGTGGAGATCACCGCCCGCGCGCTGGTCGAGGCGCGGCATGACAAGTTGCACGTCACCGGGCTGTGGAAGGGCCTCTACGACGTCGCCAAGGCGGTGCGCGAGATGGGCTACAGCGCCAAGGACTTCAATCCGGAGAATTCGATCTACGTGGGCGGCGGGCTCAAGCGCGCCAAGCTGCCCGACGATTACCGCGAATTCGTCTACGAGACCTTCAACATCCAGCCCGAGCGCAACTATCAGAACTATTCGATGCAGGAGTTGCACACGGGCATGCCGCGCTGCCGCGAAGGCAACCGCTATCACCTGCCGCCGTGGCTGGTGCCGCTGCTGCTCGACAAGGCGGGCGACAACCTGGTGGCGACCGGCCCCGATCGGGGAGAGTACGAAGGCCGCGCGGCGTTCTTCGACCTCTCGCTCGACGGCCGCTGGGGCGGGGTGATCTCGGGCGACAGGATCTCGATCGACTTCAGCCCATGCGCCTGCGGCGCGCGGAGCCCGTCGATCCGCGACGACATCGCGCGCTATGCCGACCTTGAAGGCGACGACAAGATCGGCTGCGCCGGCACGGTCGACGCCTATGTGCGGGGCCTTTCGTAAGCCCGATGCGCGGGCGCCGTAGGCGCCGCTCGCCCCTCCCCACGTTGCGGGAGGGGAACGCCTACCGCCCGATCGCGGCCTTCTGCCGGATCAGCCGCAGATAGGTATCGGCGACTTCCTGATTGATCGCGTCCCATGAGAAGTCGCGGCTGCGCGCCTCGCCCGCGGCGCCGTGGGCGGCGCGGCGCTCGGGCTGCTCGATGTAGGTCTTGAGCGCCTCGGCGAACTGGTGGACCGCGCCCGGACGGATCAGCCGGCCCGAGACGTCGTCGTCGACCAGGCTCTCGCTGCCGGTCGCCACCGCCGCGACCACCGGCAGTCCGCAGGCCATCGCCTCCAGCGTGACGTTGCCGAACGTCTCCGTCACCGAGGGATTGAACAGCACGTCCATGCCGGCGACGGCGCGGGCGAGGTCCGCGCCGGCCTGGAAGCCGACGAAGTGCGCGCCGGGCAGCCGTTCCTCGAACCAGGCGCGCGCGGGGCCTTCGCCCACCACCAGCACCTCGTGCACCACGCCCCGGCGCCGGAGCGCATCGATCGTGTCCGAAAAGACGTCGAGCCCCTTTTCCATCACCAGCCGCCCGAGGAAACCGATGGCCACGTCGTCATCGCCGATACCCAGCGCGCGGCGCCATTCGAGCGAACGCCGGCCGGGATGGAAGACCTCGCGGTCGACGCCCCGCGACCAGATGCCGATGTCGTAGTTCATCCGCTGGTCGCGCAGGAGCTGCGCCATGCTTTCGGACGGCGCGACGAGCGCGTCGCAGCGGCGGTAGAAGCGGCGCAGGATCGCCTCGATCACCGGCTCGCCCCAGGCCATGTTGTAATAGCGCAAGTAGGTCTCGAAGCGGGTGTGGACCGAGGACAGCACCGGCAGCCTGCGCCGGCGCGCCCAGGTCAGCAACCGGTGCCCGCCGACGTCGGGCGAGGCGACGTGGACGACATTGGGGGCGAAAGCCGCAAGGTCGCGCCGCACCCCCGCCGACAGGCCGAGCGAGAAGCGGTATTCGCCGCGGCCGGGGATCGGCACGGCCGGTACCCCGACGAGATCGCCGGTCGGCGGAAAGGCCGGCGTGTCGGTGGTGGGCGAATAGACGCGGACCGCCGCGCCCTGACGCAGGAGATAACCGACGAGCCGGTTCAACGCCTGGTTCGCACCGTCGCGGACATAATTGTAGTTGCCGCTGTAGAGTGCGATGCGAAGGTCGGCCGTTTGCATATCGCGCGCGCCTTAGCGGCTTTGCGCGCGCCTGACGAGTGCAGGCCTACCCCGGCGCCGCGGATTTCAGCGGCTCACCAGCCGCGGTAGCGCCGTTCCCGATGGCGATCGCGGCGATGATCGTGGCCGCGATACGCACGGTAGTCGCGCCGCGGATAGCGATCGTACCGATATTCGCGCGGATAGCCCCGATAGTAATGGCGCGGCGGGCCGTAATAGTACCCGTCGCGATAGTAGTAGCGATCGTTGTCCGAGGCGATGGCCGCGCCGAGAGCAAGGCCGATGATCCCGGCGCCGATCACCAGCGCCGTCTCGTCGCCGCGGTCGCGATAGCGGTCACGCGCCTCGGCCGTCGTCCCGATCGTCATCGCGCCCACTGCCAGCGCAGCGGCGAACCCGGCGCGTTTCCAGTTCTGCAACATGGGCTGTCTCCATTCCATCGGGCGAGGCGGGACTCGGCCGATATCTGCCTGCCATCGGAACATTCCGCGGCTGAACTCATACTTAATGCCATGCCCATGGGCGCCGGCCGAAAGAAAGCCCCCTCCGGTCGGGAGGGGGCAGGAGCGGCGGCGGCACCGGCCGGAAGCCGGTCGGAGGAAAGCGCCGCCGTCATGGCCTCCCCCGAAGGGGGCGGGGGAGGCAGGCAGTTCAGGCGGGCTCAGTAGCCCCGGTAGTAGCCGCGATCACCGTTGTAGCCGCGGCGCGCATAGTAGCCGTTGTCGTAATGGCGGCGGCCCTCGCGATCATAGCGGTTGCCGTTGCGATCCCAGTAATAGCCGTCGCGATACTGCCAGCCGTTGGCGCGATAGTCGTAGTAGTCGCGGTCGCGGCGATCGTTGCCGCTCGAGGCGACGATGGCGCCGAGGGCAAGGCCGATGATGCCGGCGCCGATGGCGATCGCCGCGGTGTCGTCGCCGCGATGGCGATTGTCGCGCGCCATGGCGGGGTTGGCGGTGGCCAGCACGCTGGCGGCGAGGGCGGTGGCGAGCGCGGCGTTCTTGAACAGCTTCATCTCGGAAACTCCTGACGACGACCCCGGCCCGATTGCCTGCGATTCGTCGCTACGAATGTCGTTCTAGAGGACGGCCGCTGAATGGATGAGGGACAGGCCCGGCAGGATTCATTCAGGTTATTCGCAATTTGTATGAACGTCGCGTCGGCGGGCGGCGCTCCATAATTGACGCCCGAATGCACATGAAGATTCAGTCAAATAGTTGAAAACAAATGATTACATCGAATCATATGTGACCGTCCGCGCGCGGGGCGCTGGCGCCCAAGGCAAACGCCATCCCGTAGCGGGCCGAATTTCGACCCTGCATGGGATGGCGCGACGATCCTGGCAGATCGCCGCCAAGTAGGAAACAGATGCAAGGACAGCCCGGCCGGATGGCGGGCTTACGCCGCTTCCTTCTTGCGGCTGGCCTTCTTGCGCTCGTGCGGATCGAGGATCGCCTTGCGCAGGCGGATCGACTTGGGCGTCACTTCGACCATCTCGTCATCGTCGATATAGGCGATCGCCTGTTCGAGCGTCATCACCTTGGGCGGGGTAAGCCGGATGGCGTCGTCCTTGCCCGTCGAACGGAAGTTCGTGAGCTGCTTCGACTTCATCGGGTTGACTTCGAGATCCTCGGGCTTGGCGTTCTCGCCGATGATCATGCCCTCGTACAGCGGCTCGCCCACGCCGACGAACAGGATGCCGCGTTCCTCCAGCGGGCCGAGGGCATAAGCCACCGCCTCGCCCGCGCCGTTGGAGATCAGCACGCCGTTCTTGCGGCCCTCGATCTTGCCCTTGTGGGCGCCGTACCGTTCGAACA
>JBAYPJ010000090.1:0-12792 GCA_041677785.1 Novosphingobium sp.
CGCCCTAGCCCGCGGCCGACTGGATGCCGGTGACGATGGCGCCGGCGCCGAACAGGACGAAGCAGCCGACGATGACGGTGGCGCCGAAGCGCCAGTTCATCCGCCCGGTTAGCATCATGAAGCCGACGGCGGCGACGGCCATGACCGCAACGGCGGTGGCGACGTTGCCGAGCAGCGTACCCTGCAGCCAGCCGAGCGCGGCGACGATGGGGCCCGAGCCCGCCGGATCGGCGCGCACCACCTGCGCCCAGGCCGGCAGCGGCGCGAAAAGCGCCGGAAGCGCCAGGATCGAACGCAGCGGCCAGGCCATCGGCCGGCACGAGAAATGGGGCGAGAAGCGGGAAGTCATGCGAGTCAAAAGGGCCTCCTGCGGCCCCGTTGCGCCAGTAACATGACAGCCCTGTGACGATTCGCCCGGCCGCGACGCGGACTGGCGGGCGAACTTGACGGGGTGGGCCGGCAGATGGGCCGGGACGCCGCGTCGGCGTTTACGCGCGATGCTTTATTTGCGGACCGGCGCGGAGAGGCGCGACAGGATGGAGGAGACGTAGGCTTGCGTCTCGCGGATCGGGGGAATGCCCCCGGCGCGCACGACGCGCCCCGGGCCGGCATTGTAGGCGGCAAGCGCCTTCTCGATATCGCCGCCGAACGCATCGAGCTGCAGCCGCAGATAACGCGCACCACCTTCGAGGTTGGCATGGGGATCGCCGGGATCGACGCCCATCTGGCGGGCCGTGCCCGGCATGAGCTGGGCCAGGCCGCGCGCGCCCGCAGGCGAGACGGCGGCGGTGTTCCAGCGGCTTTCCTGCCAGACGACCGCCTCCAACAGCGTCGGGCTGATATCGTACTTCGCGGCCAGTTCCGCCACGCGCGGCTGCCATTGCGCCGGGCCGGCGCTGACGGCGACGGCGGTGAGCGCGGCGGAATGGATGTCCGGCGCCGGCAGGGGCGCGCCGTCCGGCTCAGGCAGGATAGCCGCAGGCGCTTTCGGGCCGCCCGCAATCCAATCGTACCCGTTGGCGCCGATCTCCATCACGTCGGCTAGCGCGGGCGACGGCATCGCGGCCGCCACGAAGCAGAGCAAAAAAAACGAACGCACCCGAGTCGGTCCTCCACGGCCCATGCATTTGCCGTTAAAGCAACGCCATCTATTTCGCCAGTGCAGCATGACAGCGGCCCTGTCTGGCATGGTCCTGTCTGGCATAGTCCTGTCTGGCATGACCCGTGATGAAGGGAACCCGATGAAGACCAAGACCGCCCTGATCATCCGGCACGTGCCCTATGAAGGCGTCGCCGGCTTCCGCCCGCCGATCGAGGCGGCGGGCTACGACGTCGACCGGATCGACGTCAGCGACCCGCGCTTCTCCTCGCTCGACCTCACCGAGCCCGAGCTGGTGATCATGATGGGCGGCCCCATGGGCGTCTACGAGCAGGAGAAATATCCGTGGATCGGTTGCCAGCTCGGCCGGCTGGCGCGGCGGCTGGAAGCGGACCGGCCGACGCTGGGCGTCTGCTTCGGCGCGCAGATGATGGCCGCCGCGCTGGGAGGGCAGGTCTTCGCCGGCCCGACCAGCGAAGTGGGCTTCCATCCGGTGACGCTGCATGCCGGCGCGCAGGCGGGACCGCTGCGCCATGTCTCCGGCGTGCCGGTGCTGCACTGGCACGGCGATACCTTCACCCTGCCCGGCAACGTCGAACTGCTGGCATCGAGCGAGCACTACCACCACCAGGCCTTCCGCCGCGGCAATCGCATCCTGGCGCTCCAGTTCCATGCCGAGATGGGCCTCGACCCGCGCTTCGAGGCATGGCTCGAAGGCGGCGAGCACGCGATGGCCCGCGCCGGCACAACCGCCGAACGGCTGCGCGCGGAGCATGACCGCCTGGGTCCCGGCGCGGTCGCAGCCGGGCAGGCGATGATCGCCGAATGGCTGCAGGGGTTCGCGTAAAGGCCGGCGCCGCCCCGGTTCGGCGACAGCCGTGTCGGGCGCTCAGGATCCGGCGCTCAGGCCGCCTGCGCCGGGCGGCCAGCCGGACGCCGCCGCATCGCCGTGCCGACCAGGCCGAAGCCGACGATCATCGTCACCCAGGTCGCCGGTTCAGGAATCGGCGGGTAATGCGGGGTGAACTGCACGTAGTTCTTGAATTTGAACTTCGCCGTATCCTCGGTGCCCGCACCGATCGAATCGTAGATCACGTCGCCACCGGACGTCACGAAATTCTCCAGCCAGACCGCCGCCGTCGCCGCCGTCCTGCCCGGGTGGGTTATCTTGTAGGGGATGATCGTCAGGCAGAAGCCGTAAGTATCGATGCAGCCCGCGGTCAGTTGCGGCACCGAATCGAAGTTGCCCGCCGGCCCGTCTATCAGCACCTGGTCCAGCAGCGCCTGCGCCGCGGCCCGGGCGGTCTCCTTCGTGCGGAAGATGAAATCCGCATCCTCGTCGCAGCCGCTGAACAGGGCCTGGCAGGTCCCGTCGACGAAGCGCACGTCATACATCGCGCCGTTCACGTCGACATCCGTGGCGCCCTGGAGGATGCCGCCGCTGACGATCAGCGTCGCCGCCGAGGCGATCGACGCGGACCCGAGCGCGGCGGCCGCGAGCAGTCTGGCAATGAAGATGCCCAGTGTCATAGATGCCCCGGATCAAAACCATGGGAAGGGACCGGGATCGAGGTTGCCACACTTTCTTCGCCGCGGTGTTGTCATTTCGCAAACAACCGCGCGGCAGCTCGCCGGAGCGGCGACCATTCCGACAAGATGCGACGGAAAAATAAAGCCCGCGAAAGCAGTCGCCCCAAAACGCCTGGTTCCCGTCGAGAAATATACTGCGCTCGACAAAACCTCAGCGCCCGTGGCGCTTCCGTGTGATTTTTCGCGCAGACCGTTTCCGCAACCAGAGTTGAAATCCTGTTATTGAAAGTACCGCCAACATCAGTCCCAGAAGCGCCGTCGCAACGCGCCAGGGGATACCCCATACGTCCGCCATGTGGATGGCGGTAATCCATTCTGTGAACGTGTTCGCCGCGTTCTGGCCTTGGGGTATGACGCTCTTGACGAACTTCCCCTCGTCGCTGTCAAGAACCACCGCGGGCGCGGCGACGGTAGGATACCGTGCTTGATCGCCTCGTAACCGAACCAGCCCATGATCGGACGATAGACCTGGCTGAGATTGAACGAGACGCCCGACCAGGCGAACACCAACAAGAGCGGCCAAAGCCACAGCGCGCCGGCACGGTGCAGATCGAAGGTCAGCCGGTGCGATCCGCCGGCCCAGCGCACCTTCCATGCCGGTCGCCATCGCACAAGCCATGAAGGCCCTCGCGTTGTCTCCGGGAGTGGTATGGTCGGGGAAGATTCACGCTTACGCAGTGCGCCGAGATCCGCGCGCCTTTCGGTCTATGCAATCTCGGGCATTACCGCGACGATGGCAGGGGCGGGAGTGGCAAACATCGATGCGCGCCGCCGCGTCATCTGCCGCGGAAAAAGAATTCCACGGGCACGACCAGTTCGATAATGTCACCCTTCACGTTCCCGGGCGGTTTCGGCAGCGGCGACGCGCGCCTCGGGAGCGCCACGGCTTCCTCGTCGAGCGCGCGAACGCCGCAAGAGCTTTCAAGCCGCGACGACAGCACCTTGCCTTCGCGGTCCATTACGAACCGGATATAGGGCACGCCCTGCTGGCGGCGGAACGATGCTTCGCGTGGATAGCGCTTGGCCGTGTTCAAGGCGGCCAGCACCGCGCCTTCCCATGTCGGCTTGGCATTGCTGGCCTGCTGTGCCGCTGGCGCTGGCTTCGCTTCGGGCGCACTCGTGTCCTTCACCGGAGGGCCGGGATCAGGGGCCGGCTCCGCCAATGGCAGTGTCACAGGATTGTCGCTCGCGATCTGAATCTCGGGCGGTGCAATCTGCGGAGGTTCCGGGCGCAACAAGGGTTGTTGTTTCTCCACTTGCTCGGGACCGGGCGGAATCTCCCTCCGCGGTTCAGGGGGCGCGGCGGGAACCGCGACATCAAACACGCTGAGCGCCGGTGTGGTCGATGGAGCGCTGTAGGTGCGCCATGTAAGCAACATGCCGCCCAGAATCAGCAGCACGATCATCGTCACCCCACCCATGCCGAACAGCCGCGCACCCCAACTCAGGGGCTGATCGACGTAGCGGGTTGACGGCTTTCGGGCAGCTTCGGCGCAAGCCGGTGCAGCCTCGCTCGGCCTGCCGATATCCGGCAAACGACCCGCTTCGTTCAACGACAGGCCGGCCGCCCCAGGACGATCAAGTTCGCGCTGCGGTTTCAAGCCGCGCCCCCAGGCATAAGCCACCAGTTGAGCAACGCTAACGGCACAGCCGCGCCCACCAGACACATCCAGGTCCACACAATGTTGCGAGCGTGAAAGACGGCGATGGCGACGAGCGCGAACAACGCGAAACTGAGGAGTTGCGCCGTATAGACGGCTTCCACCCGGTCGAAGCCGAGCGCCGCAAGCACCAGGGCGAGCGCAACGGTGGCGAGCGATGCCAGCCCGTATGCCCCCAGCGTCCCCGCAAGCACGCGCGCGGCCGCCAACCAGCGGGCACCGGCTCGCTCGCCCGGCCGCGTCAAGACCGCCTCCATCGGGTGATCCGCCGGACCCGGTCGCGATTGGTATGGACGGCAACGATCAGTGCAGCCGCGACAGTGAGCCACCCGAACCAGACGACCGTGCCATAGGCCCAGCCGAGGTCGATCCCTGCCACGACGAATGCCAGAGCCAGCATCGCAAGGCCCAACAGGCGCAGCGCTCTACCTGTCGTTGGGGGAAATTTGCGACCGAACCAGTCCTGTTGATGGCGGGACATGGCGAGCAGGAGCAGCGCGAATCCGCCGACCGACAGTAGAAAGACGGCACCATGCGTCATGCCGTCGCCTCCACCCGGCCGCCAGCCTTGCGGCCGGGCGCCGCCTTCATCGCAACCTTCCTGGCCGATACCGCCAGGATCGCGGCAGTCGCCAGCATGGTCAGGTCGAACCCGGCGAATACCCAATCACGTGCCATCAGGCTCGGCATAAGGCCGCGCTCCGTGGTAAGGGTGTTGACGATCGGCACCAGCGCGTAGAGCAGCGCGCCTGCGGCCAGCGTTTCGATCCAGGCCTGCCGGGCGGGCCGGGTGATTGACCAGACCGCCAGCGCACCCCAACCAATGAACAGACTGTTGATCTCCCAATCGGCGCGGTTCGCCATTCCCAGCGGGAGCAGGCGATTTGCGAGGAAATAGATGGCGATTCCCGCCGTTCCTCCCGCGATAACGCCGATGTTCAGCCGCTCGACAAATCTGAAGCCAAGCGGCGGGCAGGCAGGGTCGGGTAGCCTGGCGCGGCGCTTGACGGTCCAAAGGACAAGGCCGGTGGCGATCATCACCGTCCCGCCGACACCTGCGATGAAATAGAGCCAACGCAGCATCGGGCCTGCGAAGAGGCCGGCATGCAGGTCCACCATCGCGCTCGCCACGTTCGGGGCAACGCCGCGATCGTGCGGAGGCTGTACCACCTCGCCGGTGGCAGCGTTCAGGTACAGCCTGCTGCGCGAGCTGGGCAGAGTATCGTATCGCGGCTTTATCTCGGCAATCGCATTGGCGTCGCCGGGGTGCTCGATCAGGATATATTCGGGAATGAAGCCGTTATCGGCGCTTCGCGCCTTGGCGACGAGATGGCGCAGCGGCATGACCGGCGCTGACCGACCGCTGACTTGCGCATGTGGGTGAGGGAAAGCCGCGTCGAAAAAGGCCTCGCGGCTGGGGAAACTGGCGCTGATCGTCCAGGGCATCAGCGTGAACAGCAGCGTGACGAGTCCTGTGTAGGTTATCATCAGGTGGAAGGGCAAAGCGAGAACGCCCGTCACGTTGTGAGCGTCGAGCCACGAGCGCTGTCCCTTGCCGAAACGAAGCATGAAGAAATCCGCCAAGATTTTCTTGTGCGTGATGATGCCGGACAGGATCGCAACCAGCATCGCCAGCGATGCGATCATGACGATCTGGCGGCCAAGCCAGTAAGGCATGTAATGCAGGTTGTAGTGGAACGCGTAGAGGAACCCGCCCCCTCGCGTATCGCGCACGGCGACCTCGCGGCCGCTGGCCGAGTCCAGCATCGCCTCACCCGCGCGCGATTGGCGCCCGGTGCCGGAGGACCAGGACAGTGAGAGACCGTCGCCTCGATCCCCCGGCAACAGGATGCCCCAGGTCTCGGCTCCGGCGCCGCGTGCCGCCAGCACCGCATCCGCCGCGTCGAGGGCCTGGGCGGACACCGGCGCCGCGCGAAGTTCCGGCCGCATCCACCGATCGACCTCCTGCTGGAAGAAGGCGGCGGTGCCGAACAGGAAGATCAGGAACACCACCCAGCCGGGGACGAGCCCCGTCCAGGTATGCAGCCAGGCCATCGACTGACGAAAACTTTTTCGATCCGCGTGAACTTCCGTCGGCATCGCCGGGTTCCTCTCAAACGGAGACCGAGATGAGGTCGAATGTCACGACCTTAGAACCTGGCGTTTGCGGTCAGGAGGACGGTGCGCGGTTCGCCATAATGGCCGGCGCCCGTGTAGGTGTAGTAGGTTTTGTCGAACAGGTTGGTCGCATTGAGGCGTAGGGAAATCTTGTCCGTCAGGTCGAAATTCGCCGCCAGACTGACCAGCGCATAGCTCTTCTGCTCCAGGCGCAGGATCGCGTCATCGATGCAATAGTCGCAGTCTAGATAGGTTTTGCCTTGCCAGGCGATGCCGCCGCCGATTGACAGACGATTATCCAGAACCGGCATCCGCCACATCGTCTGGAACTTGAATGTCTCGCGCGGCTCTTCCGTGTTGACCAACACCCCGGCGGGGTCCCTGGTCTTGTTCAGGGCGAAACCGGCGTAGATGTTCCAGCGGTCGGTGATCGCGCCGCTGACTTCGATTTCGAAACCGCGCGTCCTGTTGCCCTTGCCCGTGGAGCGATAGGCGCTGCTGCCATCGGGCAACATGACCTCGGGCAGGACCAGCTCGGCGACATTGTCCAGCTTCGCCTCGTACAATGCGGCATTGATCGCCAGCCGGCCGTCCAGCAACGATGCCTTCAGGCCGATCTCCTTGTTGCTCCCCACGATCGGCTCGATAATCTCGTCGTCGACGGTGCGCTCGCTCTGCGGCGTGAAGACATCGGCATAGCTGACATAGAGCGTCAGTTGCGGGATGATGTCGAAGGTCACGCCGGCGAAGGGCGTGAATACCTTGCCGGGCTTGTTCTCCGAGAACGACTGGAAGCCGGGCCGTTCGGAGGCATTGCTGGTGCGCCAGTCCGTCACCCGTCCCCCCACGATTACGTGGAGCGGCTCGGCCAGGGACAGGCGAAGGCTGCCGAACAGCCCGTCCATCTCGAACTTCGTCGTCGTGAAAGTGTCGGGAGCCACGGGCGTGAATTCGGGCGCGATCCCGGTGAAGGTGTAGATATTGGTGTCGACCGTCTGGTTCAGACTTTGCAGGAACGGTACGACGACGCCGTTATAGTTGGGCGATTTGCGATGGTCCTTCTGGCGATAGCCGTTGGCGCCGAACACCAGCATGTGCTCGCGGCCAAACAGGCGGAAGTTGCCGCGCAGCGTCAGGTCGTACGACCATTGCGAGCGCTTTCCATCGGTAATGTAGGACCAGAACCGGCGGCCGTCTCCGTCGGCATCCGGCACACCGTTCCCGAGGAAGAACAGGAAGGGGTTCGAATTGGCGACGGAGTGGCCGACCACCCCCGTGAAGGTCCAGTCCCTGCCGATCTGCTGCTCCAGCGTCAGGTCTGTCCGCAACTCGCTCTTGTCCCAGCGCGACCAGGTAGTGGCGAGGTTCGTCGACCGGGGCAGATCGATGAGACCGCCATCGCTGTCATAGATAGGGAGCGATCCGTAGGAGGGGCCGCGCGTGTCCTGCGTCTCGTAGGAAGCGGCGAGGCGCAGCAGGGTCGTCGGCGAAGCGTCCAGTTCCGCCATGCCCGAAAGGATCAGCCGCTTGTCCGACGCGCGATCACGCCAGGAATCATCCTGTTGATACAAGCCGATGACGCGGGCGCGCAGCCCGCCATCCGCCGCGATCGGCGCCGATAGATCGACCCCGGCACGAATGAAGTCCCGGCTGCCCACCGCAAACGTCCCTGCGGCGGCGAATTCCTTGCCCGGCTTCTTGCGGACGAGATTGATCGTTGCCGAAGGATCGCCCGTCGGGCTCAGCAGGCCGGTCGCGCCACGCACGACCTCGATCCGGTCATACAGGTAGCTGTCGAACTGCAGGCTCGGCGATCTGCCGCCCGATGCAGATCCGAGGTAATTGGCGTCCACGCCATCGACCTGGAAATTGCTGATGGCGAAACCGCGCGCAGAAAACGTGTTGCGGCTGCTTTCGGTTCGGACCTGCGTGATGCCGACGACATTGGTCAGCACCGAATCGATCGTAAGAAGCTGGAAATCGTCGATCCTGTCGCGCGTGACGACCGTGACGGACTGCGGGGTCTCCTGAACCGTGAGCGGCATGCGGCCAGCCGTCGTCGTGCGCGATCCGGTATAGAGCCCCGTGCCCTCGGTCGAGTTCGGATCGCTGGTAATGCGGACGCTGCCGGCCCCCTCCCCTTCGACGCGCACCGGTCCTAGCTGGATCGCACCACTCGACGCTTGCGGAGCAGATTGCAGGGTGAAGATATTTGCCCCCGTCTGACGGAAGGTCATGCCCGAGCCGGCAAGTAGCTGTGACAACCCTTCCGCCACCCCGAAACGGCCCTTAAGTCCTGCCGAACTGCGTCCCTGGGTCAGCGCCGCATCGTAGAGAATCTGGGCGCCGCTCTGTTCGGCGAAGCTGTTGATGGCGTCGGCAAGCGTCCCCGCCGGAATATCATAGCTGCGAACCGCCTGTGCCGCGGCCGGGCTCGGGGCCGCAAGTGCCGTTACGGCAAGACCACTCGTCGCCAGAAAGATCGCGCCAAGTGCCGAGCGAAGCGAGCGCGCGTGGAAGGATTGGGTGCTTGTTGAGATCATGTCGGTTTCCCCCCGATGTTTCGCAAATCCATCGGCCTCTCGCTAATGCGAGTTGCCTTCAATAAGGCAGACTGTTGAGGCTGGGATTTGGAAACCCCGAGGCGGAAATTTTCCGGCGGGCTCGTCAGGAGTGGAGGAAAATCGCCCGGTCGGTAAGGCGCGTAGAATTGATGCCAAGCGTGCGCTGGATCATATCCACTACGCCCACAGGATCGTGGATATCGAATGTGCCGCTGACCGGACGCAGCGCCACATCTTTTCCGATCACCCGAATGTACCCGCGATGGTATCGGTTCAGTTCAGCCACAACCTCACCGAGCGGGCGATTGACCACGCGTATCCGTCCGCGCGTCCAGGCATCGGCATCGGCCACCGCGACACGACGCGGCCGACCAAGACTGTTCGCATCGTAGCTGATCGTCTCGCCCTCGCGCAGCACGATCGATTGCCGTGTCAACGCCACACGAACGCTATGTTCGGTAACGATCACCTGCGCGCCGTTGTCAGACGTCCGGACGATAAAGCGCGTGCCGAGCGCCGTGCTGGCGCCGTTTCCCGCGCTGACCGTGAAAGGATGTCGGGCATTGGGCGCTACCTCGAAGGCCGCTTCTCCCTTCAACAGACGCACGGTGCGTCCGTCAGGCGCAAAAGCAATGGCGCTGGCGGTATTAAGCATGACCAAGGACCCATCGGGCAGCTCGACCTCCCGAACTTCGCCAGTGGCTGTCATGGCATCGGCCTGCAACCGCGTGGAAATATCGCTTTCGACGATGACAAACATGGCGATACTCGCCGCGATCGCGCTACCGATCCACCGTCGCCGACGCCGGGGTGCCGGGCTGGAAAAGCGTCGCGGCCGCAGACGCGAGGAAGGAGGGGCGGACGCAAGCATTTGCGCGTCCATTGATCGCCAGATCACACCGGCCTTTTCGAATGCCCGGGCGTGCCGCAGGTCGGCCGCAAGCCAATGTGCGAAGCGGGCTTCATCTTCGGCAGTCATGTCGCCGGATTCGCGCTCCGCAAACCAGCGGGCCGCTGCCTGATTGATCTTCTTAGGTATCGGCTGCCCTCCGCGCATCACCTTACCTCCGGTAGCCGAGCGGCGGTACGCTTCGCTTGCTCCTGTTCATTATGACTGCCGACAACAGAAAATGGAAACCGGCCGCGCGAAATTTCAGTCATCCGCGTCAAGCTGGTCAAGGCAATGGCTCATGGCCTGTGCGATATAGCGTGTCACCATCTGGCGGCTGATGCCGAGGCGTGATGCGATCTGGCTTGTCGCCAGCCCCTCGATGCGTCGCATGTGTAAAATTTCGCGGCAGCGCGGTGACAATTCCTGCATAGCCGAGCCGACCCGTTCCAGCGCTTCGCGATCGAGAAGCAACTTTTCGGCTGAGGGGCTCGTATCCGCCACGTCCAGGACATACGACCCATCCTCGAAGAGCGCGCCATGGCGCCGATCGGCTTTTACGCGATCCACTGCGAGGTTGGTGGCAAGCCTGAACAGATAGGCCCGCTTGTTGACGATCGGGGGATCGTCCTCGATTCGCTGGACGCGCAGCCACAAGCTTTGCGTCACATCCTCCGCCGCAGACCAATCGCGCACGATCCGCTGTGCAAGCCGCAGAAGCGATGAACGCTCGTTGAGCAGCAGGCGTGATAGCAGGGCGGCGTTGTTCGGCATCGGCCATGCATCTTGCAGAAATGCGAATTGTTCGCAACAACGCCCTTGCGACGATGCGTTGTGACCGATCTACTCATGCGACAATTTTGATATGCAACCGGGCCAATGGATCAGCCACCGGCGCTCCCCAAGCAACGAGTTGCGACGAATTCTGTCGCGTTGCCGAGAGCCTAAGCCCAGTTTGCAATCAGGAGGCCACGGGCTCGAAGCCTCTAGCCGGCACCGTCCCTTGTGGGTGGGCGTTCACGCATTCCGGCGCGCCGCCGTCGCAGCAATCGGGCTATTGCAACGTCACCCCATCGTCCTCGTCCCCGTCTCGGCGGCCGAAGAACTGCATGAGTTGGATCAGTAGCTCGCAGCGCGCGCTGATACCATCGGCCTCCAGCAGCGCCTGCTTGGCTGCGGCGTCGAAGGGGGCGATTTGGCAGACGCCGTTGATCAATGAAACGTCGTCGAGTCGCGCCACCGAATCCCAGTCGATGCGATAGCCCTGCGCCGCGGCGAAGCGGCGCGCTTCGCGCTCGAAGCCGGCGCGCTCGATCGCGGCGAGTTGCTCGCCTGCGGGTTCGGACAGAAGCTCGGCCTCGATCTGACGGAATGGCGTGGTCACGTCGAGTTCGCGCAGCAGGCGGAAGCGTGCTTCGCCTTCCAGCACGATGTTGAAGCGTCCGTCATCCAGCGCTTCGACATCGTCGATGCGGCCGAGGCAACCGATCTGGAACAGCGGCGCGCCTTCGAACGCGCGTTGCGGCTGGATCATGCCGATGCGCCGGTCGCGCGCGAGCGCGTCGCTGATCATCGCGCGATAGCGCGGCTCGAATATGTGCAGCGGCAGGCGCAGCTCCGGATAGAGGATCGCGCCGGTCAGCGGAAAGATCGTGATCCGTCTCGTGTCCTCCGCCATGGCGCGGTCCTAGCCGAACAGGACGGTGGACAGGCGGCGGCGCGTGGCCGCGACCCAGGGGTCCTCGAGGCCGATCGCCTCGAACAACTGCAACAGCTTGGCCCGGGCCGCGCCGTCGTTCCAGCTGCGGTCGGTCGACACCATCTTCAGCAGCGTGTCGGCGGCGACATCGCGTTCGCCGGCGGCGAAGGCGGCATTGGCGAAGGCGAACTGAGCGTCCATGTCGGCGGGCCGCTCGGCCGCCGCCGCCCGCAGTGCGGCAAGTTCGCCGTCGTCGGGCCTGTCCTGGGCGAGATCGAGCGCTGCGCGCGCGCGTTCGATGGCCGGATCCCCGGCCAGCGCGGGATCGAGAGCGGCCAGGGCCGCCTCGGCTTCCTCAATGCGACCGGCTTGCGCCAGCGCGCGAATCAACCCACTGGCCGCCTGCGGGTTGTCCGGTGCCATGTCGACGATCTGGGCGAAGATGCCGGCAGCGCGTTCGCCATCGCCGTCCGCCAGCACCTCTTCGCCCATGGCGATGAGCGGGACGATGTCGGTTTCGGGCTCGCCGTCCACCGCGATCGGCAGTTTGGCAAGAAGCTGGTCGAGCAGCGCCTTCAGTTGCGATTCGCTGCGCGCGTTGGTGAGGTCCGCCACCGGCTGTCCCTGGAACATGGCGTAGACTGTGGGAATCGAGCGGATCTGGAACTGGTCGGCGATGAAGCGTTCGTCGTCGACGTTGATCTTGGCGAGCAGTACGCCCTTGTCGGCATAGTCGGCGGCGATCTTTTCCAGCGTAGGGGCGAGCGCCTTGCAGGGGCCGCACCATTCCGCCCAGAAATCGAGGATGACGAGGTGGGTCATTGACGGCTCGACAACGGCCTTGCGGAACCGATCCACCGCCTTCTGTTCTTCGATGTTGAGGCCCAAGCTTGCCAAGGCGGGAACTCCCTCTGCGTGAATATCGCGCCAATGTGGGCCTTTCCACGCATTTGTGAAGGGCCCAAGCATGCGCTGGGCCAGCGCGCGCACTTCTTGTGTTTTCCCCCTTGCAGGCTGCGGAAGCCGCTGCTAATCGCCCGCCTCACCCCAGCCTGCCGCCACACGGTGTAGCGGGCCGCGACGTTTAGAGCGGGCGTAGCTCAGGGGTAGAGCACAACCTTGCCAAGGTTGGGGTCGAGGGTTCGAATCCCTTCGCCCGCTCCAGTTTTCCA
>JBAYPJ010000091.1:0-12661 GCA_041677785.1 Novosphingobium sp.
CGCCCAGGATATTGCGGATCGTGCCGTTGGGCGACTTCCACATCTTCTTGAGGCTGAATTCCTCGACGCGCGCCTCGTCGGGCGTGATCGTCGCGCACTTGACCGCCACGCCGTACTGCTTGGTGGCGTTGGCGCAATCGACCGTCACCTGATCGTCGGTGGCGTCGCGGTTCTCGATCGAGAGGTCGTAGTACTTGAGGTCGATGTCGAGGTAGGGAAGGATCAGCCGCTCGCGGATCCACTGCCAGATGATCCGCGTCATCTCGTCGCCGTCCATTTCGACGACGGGGTTTTTCACCTTGATCTTTGCCATAGCGCTTCAACACTCCCGGGGATGGAAAAACGGGGTGCCTCTGACACGTCCGACAGGGCTTAGCAAGGCCGACGCCGCCCCAATAACGCTGGACAGCACGCCCCCCGCGCGCCACTTGCCGGCAGAGCGCAACACGAGAGGAGGAGCAGATGAGCGAGGAAATCCTGGTCGCCGTCGCCGAGGGCGTGATCGAGGTCACGATCAACCGCCCCGAGGCGCGCAACGCCATGTCGAAGGCCGCCGCCGAGGCGATCGCCGCGGCGATGGACCGGCTGGAGGCGGAGGCCGACCTGCGCTGCGCGATCCTCACCGGCGCCGGCGGCACCTTCTGCTCGGGCATGGACCTCAAGGGGTTCCTCGCGGGCGAGATGCCCGTCGCCGGCGACCGCGGCTTCGGCGGGCTGACGAGCTGGACGCCGAAGAAGCCGGTGATCGCCGCGGTCGACGGCTATGCGCTGGCGGGCGGCATGGAGCTGGCGCTCGCCTGCGATCTCATCGTCGCCAACGCGGGCGCCAGGTTCGGCATCCCCGAGGTGAAGCGCGGCCTCGTCGCGGCGGGCGGCGGCGTGGTCCAGCTTCCCCGGCTGCTGCCGCGCCCGCTGGCGATGGAGCTGGCGCTCACCGGCGATCCGATCACCGCGCAGCGCGCCTACGACCTGGGCCTGGTCAACCGCGTCACGGACGGTCCGGCGATCGAGGCGGCGCGCGAACTTGCCCGCACGATCGCCGGCAACGGCCCGCTGGCGGTCATTGCCTCCAAGGGCATCGTCCGCGACTCCTGGCTGTGGAGCGACGCCGAGGCGATGGCCAAGCAGGCCCCCTACATCGCCCACGTCTTCACCTCCGAAGACGCGCGCGAAGGCGCTATGGCCTTCGCCCAGAAGCGCAAGCCCAACTGGCAGGGCAAATAACCGCATGATCGCCGGGGCCGTGGCCGAACGTCCCGGGCGGAACGGCGGAATCCTGGCGAGCCCCGCCGCGCAGGCGGCGATCTTCGTGCTGGTGGCGCTGGCGCTGAAGGCGACGACCTTCGGCGACACCAACCGCTCTGTCGACGAGATGTTCTATTTCCTCGTCGCCCAGCGGATGCACGAGGGCCTGGTGCCCTACGTCGACGTCTGGGACCGCAAGCCGCTGGGTCTGTTCCTGATCTACTACCTGATCGCCGGCGTTTCGCGCTCGGTCGTCTCCTACCAGATCGTCGCCTGCCTCTTCGCCGCGGCGACGGCGCTGGCGATCTGCCGCCTGGTCGCCGGCTGGGTGGGTACGCGCGGCGGGCTCTTCGCCGGGCTGGCCTACCTTCTCGTCGCCTGCACCTTCGTCGGGGTGACCGGCCAGGCGCCCGATCTATACAACCCTTTGATCGTTTCGGCCGCGCTGCTGATCGTGCGCGACATGGACGCGCTGGCGCGCGGCCGCGTGGGCTGGCGCGTCTGGACGGCGATGGCGCTGTGCGGCCTCGCCATCACGATCAAGCAGACAACGGCGTTCGAAGCGGCCTTCTTCGGCCTCTACGTGCTCTATAGCCTGCATCGCGCCGGCGTGCCCGCCGGGCGCATGGCCGCCGTCGCCGGCCTCTGCATGCTGATCGGCGCGGCACCGATGCTGCTGATCGCCGGCTGGTACTGGCAGGCCGGCCACTGGCCGGAATTCTGGCACGCGATGGTGACGTCGAACTTCGCCAAGGCGGCGCCGGGGCGCAAGCTCTTTCGGCTGACGGCGATCCTGCTGTACCTGGCGCTGCTGTTGCCCTTCGCCGCCTGGGGGTTGTCCCGCACCGTGGCCGATCGGCGGGCGCGGCCGTTCCTCCTCGGCTGGCTCGCGGCGGCGCTGGTGGGCTTTCTGTCGGTACCGAACTTCTTCGTCCATTACACGCTGCCGCTACTGGTGCCGCTGTGCGTCGCGGCGGGGCTGCTGTTCGGGACGCACCGCCGCAGCCTCCCGCTGTTCGTCGCCTTCGCGCTCTATGCGAACTTCTGGTACAATCCGCTGCAGTCCGAATGGACGCGCGCCAGCCGCGCCTCGATGGCCCATGCGGCGCGGCTCATCCGGCAGCACGATTCAGGCGGCGGCCTGCTGCTCTTCGATGCGCCGAGCTATCTCTACGCGCTGACCGGCGAGCGCTTCCTGTCGCCGCTCGCTTTCCCGCATCACCTCAGCGACGCGCTGGAGAACGACGTCAGCCATCTTGACACCCATGCCGAGATCGACCGGATTCTCGCCGGCCGGCCGGGCGTGATCGTCATGGCCCGCCACCCGCTCATCACCCCGATCAATCTCTATAGCCGGGCGCGGGTCATGGCCTACGCGCGCGCCAACTGCCGGATCGTCGACATCGTCCGGATCTACGACGCCGCCGGCAAGATACCCTTCGTGATCTTCGGCGATTGCGCGCGGAAATGAAAAAGGCGCCGCAAGCGCGGCGCCGTTTCGTGCCCTCGGCGGGTGCATGGTGGGCGTAGGAAGGATTGAACTTCCGACCCCTGCGATGTCAACACAGTGCTCTACCACTGAGCTATACGCCCAATCCGAAGCACCCGCCGGGCGAGGGGGAGCCTCTAGCGAGGGTGTTCGTGCGATGCAAGCGGCTTTCTCGGCCGGCGCCTCAAATGCTGAGCTGGGCCGATTGGCCGAACACGCGCTGCACTTCCAGGACGAGATCGCGCAGGTGGAAGGGCTTGGACAGCACCTTGGCCTGCGGCGCCTCGCGGCTCGCCTTCAGGGTGACGGCGGCGAAGCCGGTGATGAACATCACCTTGGTCTGCGGGCACAGCTCGGCACAGCGCTGGGCCAGTTCGATGCCGTCCATCTCGGGCATGACGATGTCCGACAGCAGCAGGTCGAAGTGCTCGCTCTCGAGGTACGGCAGGGCTTCGGTGCCGCGGCTGACCGCGACCACCTCGTATCCCGCGTTCTCCAGCGCGCGCGCCAGATAGACGCGCATCGCCTCCTCGTCTTCTGCCAGCAGGATGCGAATCATGATTGTTCCGTCCGTTTCTCGTGGCGGGCATGCCGGCGCCCGCGGGCGGGTGCTATAGAGCGTCGCGGGTTAAAATTCTTGTCCGCTTTCGCACCTGCCCAGCTTTGACACAGCGTGCGCGACGGTTCAGCTTCGGGCCATGAACGGGACCGAATCTGAAGCGCGCGATTCTCACTGGATGGCGGGGGGGCATATCCCCGGTTCGCCGGGGCTGCACGCCTTTACCCTGTCGGGTCCGTTGCCGTCCGCCATCCCCGTGCTGATCGCGGTGCCGCACGCCGGGCGCGCCTATCCGGGCGCGCTGCTCGAGCGGATGCGCAACCCCGGGTTCGCGGCGCTGCGGCTGGAGGATCGCTATGTCGACCGCCTGGCCGAAAGCGTCGCGGCGGCGACCGGCGCGACCCTGCTCGTCGCCCACGCGCCGCGCGCGATGATCGATCTCAACCGCGCGGCCGACGATATCGATTGGGACATGTTCGGCACGGGCGCGCCGCCGGACGTGGGCAGCTATACGCCCGGACGCCGGGCCCGCAGCGGGCTCGGCCTCATCCCGCGGCGCCTGCCGGGCCTGGGCGAGCTGTGGAAGCGGCGTCACGACGAGCAGGATCTCGCCGCCCGCATCGCCGGCATCCACGAGCCCTACCATGCGAGCCTGGCGCAAGCCCTGGCCGGGCTGCGCGACCGCTGGGGCGCGGCGCTGCTGCTCGATCTGCATTCGATGCCGTCGCTCGCGCTGCGCGGCGCTCAGGCCCCGCCCGAATTCGTGCTGGGCGACCGCTTCGGCGTAAGCTGCCACGGCAGCCTGGTCGCTTCGACTTTCGCCTATTTCGCAGAGATGCGGCGTGGCACGGCGCACAACCGGCCCTATGCCGGCGGCTATGTCCTCGAACGCCATGCCGCGCCGGGCGAGGGGCTGCACGCGCTGCAGCTCGAGATCGATCGCAGCTCCTATCTCGAGTCGCGACTCGCCGAGCCCGGCAGGGGCTTTGCCGCGATGGTGCATCTGCTCACCGGCCTCGTGCGCCGGCTGGCTGGCGAGGTGGCGGCGCTCGGCCGCATGCGCGCGCCGCCGGACTGGGCCGAAGCGGCGGAATAACGGACAATAAAAAACCACCTCGCGCTATGCGCGAGGTGGCCAAGGTTCAGGGAGGAGGTGCACGATGTGCACCAAGCCCCATCAGGCCATGAGGGCAGCACTGACGGGACACAGGTAAAATAGGCGCAGGCGCCCGGCGATGCAACCCCCCGATGTCACCGGCGGCGACGCATTTTTGGCATCTCGGGGTTTCGCATTCGGTCGGCCCCCGCAAAGCGGCGGCGGTCAGGCCGCCTGCGGCGCGGGAATCGGGCCCTTGCCGAGCTGTACCTGCCGGCCGAAGATTTCGCGCACCAGATCGAGCGAGAAGAGGTGCGCATAGATCAGCGGCAGCAGGCCGTTCTGGTTCCAGCCGCGCAGGATGTCGCCGCGCAGTTCGCGCAGCTTGGCCTCGTCGACCATGCGGAAGCCGCGGTAGGTGAAGGGCTGTTCCTGCCCGTCGAGCTGGAGGGCCAGTTCGCCATCGATCAGCAGATCGTGCTTCTTCAGTTCGGCGATGAAGTTGGCGGTCTTCTGCCCGGCGATCTCGAACTGCTCGCAGAACTGCAGCGTCGCCTTGGTGGTCTCGGACGGCTCCTCGCCGTCGAACAGCGGCTGGCCTTCCTCGAAATCGCCGACGAGGCCGCTGGTCGGATCGAAGCAGAGCGAAAGCTCGTCCGAATCCGGGCGCAGCTTGGCCAGCATGAACGGATAGCGGCGCGCATAGGCGGGGATATAGACGGGGCCGGTCGCCGCGCCTTCCTCGTCGACGAAGACGTTGACGCCCTCGTTCATGCCGAACAGCGCCAGCGGCACCGGGTCCTCGCCGGCGGAGAAGACGATGGGGAAATGCCGCTGCGCCAGCGGGAATTCCTCGACCGTCAGCGGAATCGCGTGCTGGCCGATCAGCCAGGGTGCGCGATCGGTCGGGCGGCTGTGCCAGCCGGCATGGTCCTGGCGGTTGAGCGGGGCCAGGTCCTGGTAGAAAATCGGCAATGCTGCATTCTGCGGCGCGCTGGCCATGAAGGGTCTCCCATCGGCGGGCTTGCGAAAGCGGTGGCTTTAAGCGGTGGTCCCTGCCGGTGCAAGGGCGACCAGCTTGCCCGGATTGAGCAGCCCTTGCGGATCGAGCGCCGCCTTGACCCGGCGCATCAGGCCGAGCGCCACCGGATCGCCGAGCCGCGCGAGTTCGTCGCGCTTGAGCTGGCCGATGCCGTGCTCGGCCGAGATCGAGCCGCCCCATCGCGTGACCAGGTCGTTGACCTCGTGGCTGATCGTCCGGCCGTCGCCCATCGGCCAGGTCCTGTCCGAGCCGCGCGGGGCGATGACGTGGAAATGGACGTTGCCGTCGCCCAGATGGCCGAAGGCGACCGCTTCGGTGCCCGGCCACGCGGCCTCGATCGCGGGCACAGCCGCCTCGACGAATTCGGGCATGCGCTCGACCGGGACCGAAATGTCGTGCTGCACGGCCGGGCCGCGCGCGCGCTCGGCCGGGGCGATCGATTCGCGCAGCAGCCAGAACGCCTCCGCCTGGGCTTCGTTCGCGGCGATCGCCGCATCGGCGACGAGGCCCCGGTCGAACGCGCCTACGATCATCGCCTCGCAACGCTCGCGCAGTCCGTCGGCGGCGCCCTTATCGGCGACGACCTCGATCAGCGCGTGCCAGGCGTGCGGCTCGCCCAGCGGCGCGCGGGCGTCCGGCAGGTAATCGAGCACGGCCTCCAGGCAGTGCTGCGGCAGCACCTCGAAGCCTTCCAGCGCCTCGCCGGCCACGTCCTCGCAATAGAGCAGGAGCGCCCGCGCGGCGTGGAGCGAAGGCACGCCGGCCCAGATCACCACGCGGTCGGCGATCGCGGGCACCAGCCGCAGCGTCGCCGCGGTGACGATCCCCAGCGTGCCTTCCGAACCGATCAGCAACTGCTTGAGGTCGAAGCCGCGGTTGTCCTTCTTGAGCGGCGTGAGCTGCGAGAACACGCTGCCGTCGGCCAGCACCGCCTCGATCCCCATCACCAGCGCGCGCATCGAGCCGTGGCGCAGCACCTGGCTGCCGCCGGCGTTGGTCGAGATCAGCCCGCCCACGGTCGCCGATCCCTTGCCGCCCAGCGTCAGCGGAAAACGCAGCCCGGCTCGCGCCGCCGCCTCGTGCAGCGTCTGCAGCACCAGGCCCGCCTCGCAGGTGGCCTTGCGCCCTTCCGTATCGAGATCGCGCACCGCGGCCATCCGGCGCAGCGAGAGCAGCAGCGAGCCGCCGCCCTCGTCGGGGGTGGCGCCGCCCGACATGCCGCTGTTCCCGCCTTGCGGCACGATCGGCACGCCGTGGCGGGCGCAGAGCTTCACGAGCGCGGCGACTTGCGCGGTATCGGCGGGCGAGGCGAGGGCCAGCGCCCGGCCGGTGAAGCGGCCGCGCCAGTCGGTGAGCCAGGGCGCCATCAGATCGGGATCGCTCGTCAGCCCGCGCGCGCCGAGGAGCGCGGCGGCTTCGGCAAGGAAGGTGTCGCTGGCGGTCATGGCAGGCGCTATGGCACAGACGCCGGGCCGATGCATCCCGGAATGGGCCGGAATGGGCCGGAACGGGCCGAAACGGCAAGTGAAGGCGGCGCATCCGGTGCTTGCTACGCGGCGGCAGTTAAGCGATGGTTCAACCGGGTCGCGTATGGGGGGCGGGAATGGTTGCAATTCCGTGCGCCAGTTTGAACCGAACCGACCGATGAGCTTCGCCGCCGTTCTGCTCGCTCCTTTCCTCCTGCCTTCCCCCGACGCGGGCGCGATCGCGCCCCCGAGGCGGCATGAGGTACCGGCGGCATCGGTGGGCGAGAATCCGCCGGGGCGGGGCGACGTGTCGCTCGCGCCGGCCGGGGGCGCGGGCTGGACCTTCCGCGATGTGGCCGAGAGCTTTCGCGTCCGGGCGCAGAACCAGGTGCGCATCGAGCAGCACCTGACGATCCGCGTCGCGCCCCGGTCGCGCAGCGCGCCGCCGCCGCGTTTCGTCCTCGACCTGCCCGAGCGCAACGCGGAGCCGCGCTTCGTCGAGCGCAGCATGGGGCGCTGCATGGCCGTCTCCAACATCTCCGGGGTGCAGCCGGATTCCGGCAACCGCCTGATCCTGTTCCTGCGCGACCGGCGCATGGTCAGCGCGGTGCTCGAGCGTGCCTGCCGCGCGCGGGACTTCTACTCGGGCTTCTATATCGAGCGCACGTCCGACGGGCAGCTTTGCGTCGATCGCGACATGCTGCTGTCGCGCAGCGGCGCCCACTGCAAGCTGACGCGAATCCGCCAGCTCGTCGATATGGACGACTAAGGGGGCGATTCCAGGGGGGGCGATTCCAGGGGGCCGATCCGGCATTGCGGCATCGGTGCCGCTTGCGCGCAAGGGGATCAAACTTGCGCATCGCCCGGCGGTGCATGCGAAAACCGACGCGGCCGTTCGATTTCGCGCGCGCATTTTCTTGACTTTTCGCCGCAGTTGCGACTAGGGGCGGCCAGTTTCCGCTCGGGCGACCGGCGGAACGCGGGCTGGCACGCGAGCGCCGGACCATCTGTTTTTCCGGACATCTGTCAAGCCTATGAAATTCGCCGATCTCGGCCTCTCAGACGAATTGCTGCAATCGGTAACCGCGGCCGGTTACGATACCCCCACGCCGATTCAGGCGCAGGCGATTCCCCCGGTGCTGATGATGAAGGACATCATCGGCATCGCCCAGACCGGCACCGGCAAGACGGCCAGCTTCGTGCTGCCGATGATCGACATCCTTGCCCAGGGCCGCCGCCGCGCGCTGATGCCGCGTTCGCTGATTCTCGAGCCGACGCGCGAACTTGCGGCACAGGTTGCAGAGAATTTCGAAAAGTACGGCAAGAACCACGACCTCAAGATGGCGCTGCTCATCGGCGGCGTGCAGATGGGCGACCAGGTCAAGGCGCTGTCCGAAGGCGTCGACGTGCTGATCGCCACGCCCGGGCGTCTGATGGACCTGTTCGAGCGCGGCAAGATCCTGCTGACCGGCTGCGACCTGCTGGTCATCGACGAAGCCGACCGCATGCTCGACATGGGCTTCATCCCCGATATCGAGAATATCTGCACCAAGCTGCCGGCCAATCGCCAGACGTTGCTGTTCTCGGCGACGATGCCGCCGCCGATCAAGAAGCTGGCCGACAAGTTCCTGACCAATCCCAAGTATATCGAGGTCGCCCGGCCGGCGAGCAACAACGCCAACATCGCCCAGCACAAGGTCAGGGTGCAGAGCAAGGCCAAGCGCGAGATGCTGCGCCATCTGCTGCATACCGACGACGTCAAGACCGCGATCGTCTTCTGCAACCGCAAGACGACGGTAAGGGAGCTTGCCAAGAGCCTGAAGCGCCATGGCTTCTCTGCCGGGGAAATCCACGGGGACATGGATCAGTCCTCGCGCATCGCCGAACTCGATCGCTTCAAGGCGGGGACGATCAACCTGCTTGTCGCTTCCGACGTCGCCGCGCGCGGGCTCGACATCAAGGGCGTCAGCCACGTGTTCAACTTCGACACGCCCTGGCACCCGGACGACTACGTCCACCGCATCGGCCGCACCGGCCGCGCCGGAGCGACCGGCCGGGCGTTCACATTCGTCACGCCCGAGGACGCCGAGGCGATCGAGAACGTCGAGAAGCTGACCGGCGGCGCGATCCCCGAGTTCGAGGCGCGGCCCGAGCCGCGTGAGGAACGCCAGCCGCGCGAACGCGCCGAACGCCAGCCGCGCGAACGCGCCGAGCGCCAGCCGCGCGAACGCACCGAACGCCAGCCGCGCGAACTTCAGTCGCGCCAGGCGCCCGCGGAAGGTCCGGGGGACGGCTGGAACGGACCGATACCGGAATTTCTCAGCGTATCAGCGCTCTGACCGAAGCATGACGCATTCCGGACAAAGTTTTGACTGGTCCGCCGAAATACTTTTATAGCTCCGGCGGTCGCCGCATCGCCCGACGCATTCATGCCGGTGACGAACAGGAACAACCGTCGTCCGAAGGGGAAGCCGTGCGTCAGTTCGATCGTTTGGCCGGGGGCGCGGCATGAGCCTCGCCGCCACCCTCTTCGCGCTTGCCCTGATCGCGCCGGGGGCCGCAGCCGCGCCCGCGCCGGACGATGCCGCGCCGCCGCCGGCGCAAAGCAGCCCGGCGCCATCCCCCGCCGCGCTTCCCGTCGGCGAAACGGCCGGGCCGTCGGCGCCTGCCGCCACCCCGGCCGCGGATGCGGCGGAGGCGCCGGTCGAGACCGCCGAGCCGCACCATGCCGATCACGAGGACATCGTCGTCACCGCGCGCGAGGATACTCCGGGCGATCCGCTCGCCGGGTTCAACGCCGCCTCGTTCGACACGATCCAGGCGGTCGACCGGGCGCTGATCGGGCCGGTGGCGATGGGCTACAAGAGCGGCATGCCCAAGCCGCTGCGGCTGGGCCTGCGCAACTTCCTGCGCAACCTCGAAGAGCCGGTGATCGCGTTCAATTACCTGCTCCAGCTCAAGCCGGGACGGGCGCTGAAGTCGGTCGGGCGCTTCGCGATCAATTCGACCGTGGGCGTTGCCGGCCTGGTCGACGTGGCCAAGGACAAGCCGTTCGACCTGCCCTACACGCCCAACGGCTTTGCCAACACGTTCGCCTGCTACGGTATCGGGCCGGGGCCGTATTTCTTCCTGCCGCTGGTCGGCCCGACGACGCTGCGCGACGTGATCGGCGTCGGCATGGACCGCGCGGCGCTGCCGGCGGTGGTCGGAAAGCCGCTCGATCGGCCCTATTACGCGATTCCCGCCAACGTCATCGATTCGCTCAACGACCGGATCGACATCGACGAGCAGCTCGACCGTATCCGTGACGAATCGGCCGATCCCTATGCGGAGACGCGCGACCTCTATCTCAAGCAGCGCAAGGCCGAGATCGCGGCGATCTGTCCGAAAAAGGGCGAGGCGATCGAGCAGAACCTGCCGCCCCGTCCGGGTAAGGGGCGCGACTGAGGGAGCTTGCGCACGGATACACCTTGCGCAGGGATGGGGATCGCGGCGGCGGTCACGCCGGCTTGACGAAGCTGTCGATCACGCGCTTGCGGCCGCCGGTCTCGAAGTCGATCTCCAGCTTGTTCCCCTCCTGCCCGGCGACGGTGCCATAGCCGAACTTATCGTGGAACACGCGGGCGCCGATTACGATGTCCGCCCGTGGCTTGGCGGCGAAACTTGCGGCGCTGCGCGAAGGTTCGGCGAGCCGGCGGGGGGTGGGGTCATAGCTCTGCGCGGCGGCGCGCTGCCAGCCGGGGCCGCGGGTTTCGACGCGCGCGGGCCGGGCGCGGGCGACGTCGGCGAACGGGTCGGACTGTTCCGACCACTGCGCGCGCCAGAGCGAGGCGCCGCCCGACAGCGTCGTTTCCTGATCGACGTGCGCGGCCGGCAGTTCGGCGATGAAGCGCGAGGGGATGGCGCTCGTCCACTGGCCGTAGATGCGGCGGTTGGCGGCGTGCAGGATCGTGCAGCGCCGCCGTGCGCGGGTAATCGCGACATAGGCGAGGCGCCGCTCCTCCTCGAGCGCGGCAAGCCCGCCCTCGTCGAGCGCGCGCTGCGACGGGAACACGCCTTCCTCCCAGCCGGGCAGGAAGACGTTATCGAATTCCAGCCCCTTGGCGGCGTGGATGGTCATCAGCGTGACCTTCTCGCTGCTGTCGGCCGCGTCGTTGTCCATGACCAGGCTGACGTGCTCGAGGAAGTCGCCGAGCGTCTCGTATTCCTCCATGGCGCGGGCGAGTTCGCCGAGGTTTTCCAGCCGGCCGGCGGATTCGGCGCTGCGCTCGGCCTGCAGCGCGGCGGTGTAGCCCGATTCGTCGAGCAGCGTGCGCGCCAGCTCGGCCGGGCCGAGCTGCTTCGCGAGATCGCGCCAGCGGGCGAAGTCGCGCATCAGCGCCAGCAGCGTGTTGCGCGCGCGGGCGGGCAGTTCGTCGGTATCGACGATCTCGACGGCGGCGAGCGCCAGCGGCACGCCGCGCGCGCGGGCATGGCGGTGCAGCTTCTCCAGCGTCTTGTCGCCCAGGCCGCGCTTGGGGGTGTTGTAGATCCGCTCGAAGGCAAGGTCGTCGGCGGGCTGGGCGACCAGCCGCAGATAGGCCAGAGCATCGCGGATTTCGGCGCGTTCGTAGAAACGGAAACCGCCTACTATCCGATAGTTGAGGCCGATGGTTATGAACCGGTCTTCGAATTCGCGGGTCTGGAACTGGGCGCGCACGAGGATCGCCACGCGGTCGAGCGGGGCGCCTTCGCGCTCCAGCCGCTCGATCTCGTCGCCGACCCGCCGCGCTTCCTCGGGGCCGTCCCAGACGCCGATGACGCGAACCTTGTCGCCGCCGCCGCGCTCGGTCCACAGCGTCTTGCCGAGCCGCTGGCTGTTCGCGCCGATCAGCCCGGAGGCCGCCGCCAGGATATCGGGCGTGGAGCGGTAGTTCTGTTCCAGCCGGATCACCTTCGCGCCGGGAAAATCCTTTTCGAACCGCAGGATATTGGCGACTTCCGCGCCGCGCCATGAATAGATCGACTGGTCGTCGTCGCCCACCACGCAGATGTTCTGCCGCCCCTGCGCGAGCAGCCGCAGCCAGAGGTACTGGACCTGGTTGGTGTCCTGGTACTCGTCCACCATGATGTACTTGAAGCGCTGCCGGTACTGGTCCAGCACCTCGCGATGGCTGCGGAACAGGTTGAGCATGTGCAGCAGGAGGTCGCCGAAGTCGCAGGCGTTCAGGGCCTTCAGCCGGTCCTGGTAGAGCCGGTAGAACTGCTGCCCGCGGCCGTTGGCGTAAGCCTCGTTCTCGGCGGCGTCGAGGTCGTCGGGGTTGAGCCCGCGGTTCTTCCAGCGGTCGATCAGCCCGGCAAGCTGGCGCGCCGGCCAGCGTTTCTCGTCGAGGTCGTTGGCATGGATGAGCTGCTTGAGCAGGCGGAGCTGGTCGTCGGTATCGATGATCGTGTAGTTCGACTGCAGCCCGGCCAGCTCTGCATGGCGGCGCAGCATCTTCGCGGCGATCGCGTGGAAGGTGCCCAGCCAGGGCATCCCTTCCACCGCCGGGCCGATGAGCTGGCCGACCCGCTCGCGCATCTCGCGCGCGGCCTTGTTGGTGAAGGTGACGCACAGGATCTCGGACGGCCAAGCGCGGCGCGAGCGGACGAGGTAGGCCAGCCGCGCGGTGAGCGCCGCGGTCTTGCCCGTGCCCGCGCCCGCCAGCATCAGCACGGGCCCTTCGGTGGTCAGCACCGCCTCGCGCTGCGGCGGATTCAGCGCGGACAGCAGCGGATCGTCGAG